>CAZJPO010000008.1:0-25850 GCA_964547865.1 uncultured Thiosulfatimonas sp. | reverse complement strand
AACTAAATAACAACAACTTAATCTAAATGGTCAAAATTCGAACACCCTATAAAAACAGAAAAACCCGCTCAAAGGCGGGTTTTATCTCTGTTTAAAATTATTTCGTCAAACTTACCAAGTTTTTACTATATCCCCCACCTGAACCGAGCCTTTTTTGGCAGTGATCTCTGCAATCGCAAATCTCGGCTGAATTCTTTTGATTTTCAAAAAGGCGCCAGGCAAATAGTCAGAACCGATCTCAATACCGCTGAAGCGAACAGGCATACCCGTTCGATGATAAACCGCCAAGTCATCCCCAACTCTTGCACCCGAATCTTCACTCAAATAGAGGACATACTCTCCATTACGAGCATCAATAATTTCAGTTTGAAAAGGCTTGCAGTGTAAATAGTCGATGGTATCAGACACCTGTTTTTCTAATAAGGCATGAAAGGCCTTACCTGTATCAGTCGAGAAAAAGCCACTAGTGCCAAACGGCTTGTCCCTACCAACATAGACATCACCTTCTAAATTGAACCCACCTCTAGACTGGTGAACCAGTTTCTTATTCATCAAATCAAGAATGTACCAATCAGCCTCAATATTTCTAGAACTTGGCTCGACGTCATGGTTATAAAAACTCTTGATGTTATTTTTAATGCCGCCCCAGCCGTCTTTTTCAACATGAGCGGCGAGAGACCTAACAACCGTCAGCAACACATATTGAGCGCCAGTTGAATCTCTGTAAGCGGCCAACTGCTCTGAGTCAAGGTTGGGAGAAACTTGAACATTGGGCTGAATATCGATGACTTCTTTTACCAATTCATAGTTTCGGTATCCCTGATTACGAATGCGTCGATCAAGCTCCAACTGATACCCATTTAGCAAATTGAAAATATCATTGGCTTGATTTGTTTTAGTCACCACAACAGGGGCAACCACAAGCCTAGGCTGATACTGATTGCCCGGTAAATTCGTACAAACACCGCGCTCTTCTGTTAAGCAGACCTCAAGCACCACCTCATAATTTAATGCGCCTTTTTTAGTTTGCCCGTAGCGATCTTCAGGATCTTCAAAGCCTTCTTTAACTACTTTAAAACTCTTAATTTTGCTAGCGGAAGTGAAGCGGGCACTGTCTAATTTAAGTTGATAATTTTCTACAGATTGGTCGGTTTTCACGCTTAGGTTATTTTTCATGCTCGCTTGTTTCAGCGCGTCACGAATAGCCATTTTTCTGGCGAAAGCTTGGGGTACATCTTTAGAGGTTGCGCTGCCTTTCACTTGCAAGCATGGCTCACCTTGCACGGCACGACTTTGTAAAAATTCAGAAGACTTTGCAGGCTCAGCTGAAACCGAGCTTGAAAACCAGACAATTAAAAATAACCACCATCGACTGAAAGTCATCTATTACACCCTATGATTTAGTTAGATGAAATCTCATCAATCCGACTCACAATTGCTTGCGCAAGTTCGTCAGAGTGCCACTTAGACAAGAAAAGATTTGCGCCAACCTTACTGGTTAAAGACTCATTGAAGCCCCCACTTAAAGACGAGTTCAAGACCACAAACAAATTCTTCAAACGCTCATCCTTGCGAATACTACTCGTTAAGGTATAACCATCCATCTCAGGCATTTCAATATCTGAAATGACCATTAAAACCCGCTCATTCACGGGTGCTGAAGCACCCATTTCGGCGTCATCCGCCCATTTTCGCAAAATATCTAAAGCGAGCTTACCGTTATTGACTATTTTATGGGCAATCCCCAAGCTCTCAAGAATTCCCTTGAGTTTTGCTCGAGCAACGGAAGAGTCATCCGCTCCCAAAACAAAGAAGCCTTTCCCTTTCGTTTTGGATAGATTCTGCGCGGCAAACTCATCAGGTTCTTCGCTTGATTGCCCCGCCACTTCAGATAGCACTTTTTCAACATCAACAATCTGTACGATTTGATCTTGAGCTCTGGTGATTCCAGTCAGGTAATTTACGTTTTGCAAAGTATCAGGTGGCGGCAGAATATCTTCCCACCGCAAATGTACAATTCGATCGACATCTTCAACCAGAAAGCCTTGAATCGAGCTGTTGAATTCCGTCACAATCGTTAAAGTGTTGTTGTAGTTTTCTTTGGAGACTGCCGGTAAATCCAAGGCTTTGGCCAAATCAATCATCGGCATGGTTTGACCACGAATATCCGACACCCCCACTATGCGACCATCAGCCTTAGGCACTGTCGATATTTTAGGGGTGCGAATTACCTCTCTTACCTTAAAGACATTGATACCAAACAGCTGCTCTCCCTTAATGGTAAAGAGCAACAACTCCATTCTGTTCATACCGGCCAAAGATGTTCTCTGATCAACACCTTTTAAGAAGCTAGACATGCTATCGCCACCTTTCTTTTCAGTTACAGATTAAAGTGAATATATCACCATCAACAAAAGTAGTTTCCCTTTTTGAAAGGCATAATTACTCATGTTAGACTGAATTCCATGAAACAGTCTCTTATTGCATTATTTTTGATTTCTTTGGTCACCTTAAACAGTACCCGAGCCAACTCTCTTGACGTTCCAGCTCAAAGGGAATTTCAACCCACCAAAGAAATACACCAACTTGTTGAAAATCATATTAAGCAAAAAGTTGACCAAAAGCTTTTTGAACCAACCGTTCAGGTACGAAAGCTCTCAGAGAATCTTAGACTTCCTTTATGTGAAACCCCTCTTGAACTGCTCGATAACCGTCCAAATAAAGTAGCGGGCAGAATGACGATTCGAGTCCAGTGTACCAAGCCCAAATGGCAGGTTTTTGTACCTGCCAGCGTCAATGGCAAACTACCTATTGTCATTTCAACTAAAGCAATTTTAAAAAAAGCCGTTATAACTCATGAAGACATTATGCAAATACATGTTGCTTATAACAAAGTGCCAGTTGGGACGTTGGTGACAATAGAAAAAGCGGTTGGTATGAGACTTAAAAGGGCGATTGGGCCCAACCAACCAATTAAAGTCCGAGATTTAACCCCGCCCTACTGGGTTTTTAAAAACAGGGAAGTCAATATCATCACCAAAATTGGTGACATTGAAGTCAAAACCAAGGGAACCGCTCTAAAGAGCGGGGTATTTGAAGATCAGATACCGGTTAAAAACAATGCTTCGAAGAAAGTAATAAACGGCATAGTAATTGCTCCAAATACAGTTGCTATTCCGTAAGTAAAATAATATTTAAAAAAATATAGATTTTGCATTAAAGTTTTACGGTTTGATGTCGTTAAACAGTATAGAAAGCAATAAAACTGATAGAATAGCGACATAAAACCAGAAGTGAGGCTGGGAAAATGGATATTAAAAATTTAACATCTGGAGTGAGTTCTGGGCGTTCAAACGAGGTCAATAAACCTCAAGAAAGAACGACTGGACAACAATCAACTTCAACAAACAACCCTGAGGTAACGGATCGAGTCACCTTAACGGATGTGCTGTCACAAGTCCGCAGCTTGGAAAGCAAGTCTCAGGATATCAAAATTGATAACGCAGAACGTATCGCTCAAATCAAAGCGGCCATAGCGGATGGATCCTATGAAGTCGATGCTAAACGTGTTGCGGAAAAACTGCTACAAACTGAAGTTTTGTTCGCCAAAGGGTAACCTAGACAATGAGCAAGCCAACAAGTTCTTTTGAAGAAACAGCATTCACCTCACATATTTCAGAACTTACCGGCTTGCTAACTCAGTTTTCCACCCTGCTAGATAATGAAGCAGAAGCCATTAAAACCAATGATGCTGATGCGCTTTTAGAAAACAACCACGCCAAACAATCGCTTTCTGATCAATTAAACCAGTGCGGCAATCAAATTGAATCTGATCTTTCTTGCTTTGAAACTAACCTGATCGACTTTTCCCTCAATGAAAACTTTCGTACCTTAACGACATCTACGCAAGAGATTGTCAAAAACGCCATTAACCTCACCGTAGAATGTCACGACAAGAACCTAGCTAATGGTATGTCAATCCAGATTTTAAGTAATATTAATCAGCATGCTTTAGACATGCTGTCAGGCAAGTCAGATAAAGACGTTAAACTTTACGGTTCAAGCGGAGAAAAAACGCAGTCTGGAAAACAAAATACCCTTGGAAAAGCCTAACCAACTCTCCAACCGCTTTAGTTTAAAAATAACCAATTGTACGAATAAACACCTTTGATGCTGCATGGCAATATTTTGACATCCACTTTAATTACGAGCTTTTATGTCAAAAATAGGGTTAGATGGCTTATTTTCTGCTTGTAAAATCCATTAAGTAGACGCGGCAAGCAGAATAGAAAACAATTTCTCCCTGTCTCCGCCGGATTATAATAAAATTGCTTTCATATAGAACATGCGTGATAAGCAAAACTAAGAACACCCGTTAGCAACGCATTAGAGAGAATGAAATATGCGCAGAGATAAACGCTCCTATTATCGTATCGATGTGATTATGCCTTGTAGCTATCGCATCCTAACCCCAGAAGATGCTGAAGAAAACATTCTTCCAAGTACGCCAGATTCAAAATATATAGAAGAATATTTCATGACAAACCTTGCTCAGCTAGACGAGCAAATCAATGAAGTTATCTCGCACATCAATCAAAAAAGTTCTTTGTTGGCGACAGCACTTACCGCAATGAATAGTAAAATCAACTTTCTATTGCAGACGATTGATGAAAAGCAACTAACCAGAGCAATTCCCCAACGCCTAGTTAACTTAAGTGGCGGAGGAATCGCGATTGATGTGGAAGAAGATGTACACCTTGAAGATAAAGTAGACCTGCTTATCAAACCGCTTCCAAATGTAGCCCCTATCCTAGTGCGCTGTGACATCGTCAGCATCAAACCTTTAGCCGACGATGAAAGCGAAGGATCGACAATCGCGCTTTCTTATCAAGGTTTATCTGAAGATGATCGACGCAAGCTGGTTTATTTTGTCCAATCAAAAGAGATCGAATACGCCCAAAAGAAACGCAATAACGAGGCAAACTTTAGAAAGATTTAAAGTCGCTTACTTCGCCTTAAGAGAAAATCAATAGACATAAAAAAACCTGGATTAAACCAGGTTTTTTTACACCATGACTTTTTGAAAAAATCTATGGAAAGGCGTAACGCTTATCTGTTCGCTCTCCCTTCTGTTTTTTCACTTTCTCATCTTTCAGCATTTTCAGCATTTTCTTTTCTAATGCTTTCATTTTAGCCAGACTTTTTGCCATTTTAGCCTCGGTCTCATTTTGAGATCTAACAGAGGATTTTAGTTGTTTTTCATGCTTAGAAACTTTACTTTCAAGCACCCTAACACGAGTACTAATACTCGCAGCCTCTGCTATTCCCTGCAGGGTAAACGCAAGCAAAAAAGTGGTTATGAAAACCGTTTTAATCTTCATTATCTTGCTCCTACTTCATCCACTATCGCCATATTCCCAAGCCTACTATTTTTAAGGCTTGTCACCACAATGCCTAGTATGAGCTTACCTTATAAGCAGATTCGGGCTCGACAGCGGCTGACTTGGAACCTGAGTAGATAAAGGCTTCTTCAAAGAACTTTTTATCAACATAAACTTCAAGAACCGTTTCATAGTTATGATCTGCCATTGGCGTCACACTGACAACTCTAGCGCCTCTGACAACCGCATTAACACGTGCTCGGAAACTATCATTCTTTGCCGTCAGTGTCGCAACAGAGGTATTACTATCAATTTTGATTCCATATAGCTGTTCGGCCAGAGCACGGTATGCGTCAAGCTTAGATGAACGAATCGCCATTAATCGACGTTGTCCTGGCGTATAAGCCGCAAAGGTACTTTCCGCTCCATAACCAATACCCGTAATTTTTAATAACTCAGGTTTTTCCGGTTTTTTCTGCTCTACCATTTTAGGCTCAATACGCATAGGCGCAACTTCAACTGGAGCGGGTTTCTGTACAACAGGCTCTGGTTGCGGCGCTTCACTTCGTGGCTGCATTCCTTGAATACAACCGGATAAGGCAATGCTACTTGCTAAGCCTACAATTAAAAACGATGTCCTTTTCATGGTGTTTACTCCGTTTTAATCAATTTTAATCAATATATTTGAGGTTTATTTACAACGCCCCGAAGAACCACAACTTAGATCATCTAAGTAGATCACTCTTCCAAGCTGATAATTTTTTGGCAATGTCTTAGTGCTGTAATATTCAGGCACAGTCATCTTACTTTGATCAATGAGCCCAACATATTGACCACTTTCAACTGCCACTTCTTTTGCTTTAGTCACATAAGGATCGATCGTACTGCATGCAGTGACGCTCAACCCCATTAACAAAACCATTACCAGTTTCATCTATCTACCCTATGGATATGAATCCGATACAGATTGATCGTAGAACCCGCCATCTGGCGCGGAGTACTGATATGGATTACCCTGTGATCTTTTCATTTTCTCTTCCATTGCCTTCTGCTTGGCTTCGCGCTCCGACTGAGTGATTAGCGCTTCTTTTTCCACAACTTTAAAACTCTGTTTTAAGGCTGAGCTTTGTGCCTGCATGGCTTTAAGTCGCTTATTGATTTCATTAATACGTCTCTGAGCGGTCACTACCCTACGACTCACTAAATCTAGTTTTTTCATCATTTCCGGGCTTGCCGCAACCGCGCCTTTCATTGGCATCATTTGCTGTGCGACAGCTTTACCCTGAGTTTGTTGAGAATCTTTTTTCTGTAGACCAAGCGGATCAATCGCCTCTTCTTTCTTCTCTTTGGCACTGCTTTCCATTGCAGCAAGGTCAGTAGCGAGTTGTTCGAGCTGGTAGTTGATCGCATCTAATTTTTTCTCAACGGATTTGGTAATTTTTTCACTGTCTTTAATGGCTGAACCATTTTGCTCTGAAGAAACTTTAATAGACTCAATCAGGTTCTTAGTGTCTTCATCAACCCCTGCTGAACTCGCTGCGAGTGCAGACCATACACCGATTCCAATCCCGGTTATAACCAAGACACTTAAAATCGAGCCAAAAATTATGATCAGTTTTTTTATCGAATCCATATCTTCCACCGATAGGTTAGGTTTTTGAGAAGCTTGTGCTGCTGCTCTTTTTTCTAAAAAATCATCAACCGACGCATCATCCTGTTCAACGGCCGAATTCATTTTCGCTTTAGAGTCTGTATTAACGACTTCTGGTATGGGCTCTGAAACACCAACAACTTCAGGCTCTGAGTTGGTTACTTCAACCTCATCAACTTTTGATTCGATTTCAGGCTCAGGATCAGGCACCGTTTCAGGCTCATCAGCTTTCTGTTCCGCTTCAGCTTCATCAACCGATTGGCCTTCACCAGCCGGTTCATCTACAGGTATTTCATCAACTGATTCAGGTATCTCTTCATCTACATCTGAAGCCGCCTCTAGCTCTGCCTCGTCAAGTAAAGCATCAATACTTTCTAAATCATTTGGATCAAATGTCTCTTCTGGATTAGCCACTCGCTTCAATCCTAAATACTTAAAAGAAAACTAAATTGTTGACTAAGGGTCTCTGAAGAAAATGAAAAGCTATTTTTGATAATACTTTTCAAACATGCCGTTATCAGACCAATAGACAACTGGCAAAAGATGAAACTGCCCCGAAGGGTTTCTGACGTAATCGCCAAACTCTGTATATTCAATCCCATCAACCGATTCGGATGAGCCTGGATTGACAACAATTTCAACTGCCACCTGTCCTAAAGCATGAAACAGGCCATTTTTTGAATTGACATCAATTTGACGATGTCTTGAAGAGGAAGAGGTTTGGATAGACTGTGGCAAAACAACAAAAGTTTGCGCCCAACTATGCCTATTAAAATCTAAATACTTTGCCGATGGGGTTTTGCTAGGGTACCAAACATGCGTAAAGTTATTGCCATTGGCAAGAAAACTCAAATAAGGCGATATTTGAATGGCAAGGTTTTGTGGTACAAAAGAGATGATGGCTTCGATGTCTTTTCGAGAGCGCTTAGAGAAGTTAAGCTCAGTATTTAAGATCCGCTCAAACCAGCGATGGCGTTTGCTGGCGTTCGTAACGCCCATCACGGCATCCAGGCTCTGACCCACATTACTCTCGATGACTTCAAGAACATAAGACTTGCCCGGATTAAGGTTTAACCAAGCCTGCTGAAAGGCCTCCTCAATTTCAATCGACTTTTCTGACTGGTCCCTTAACACCAGAACATTTTGTAAATCTGCCTGCTTCATCAACTGGAATACTTGTTCAAGCCCAGCGATCTTATTCGGCGTTAAACTGAAATTGCCTAAACTGAGAAACCCCGCTTCATTAAAAAACAAGGTTTGAACACGCGTTCTTAACTTTTGCCACTGTGCGACTTTCTCTTTGGTCAAAGGACCAAACACAAAATCCGGTTGATGGTATTTTAAGATATCCCATAATTCAAAAGCAGAGCTGTAAAGGTTACTGTCCAGCGCGATTAACTTACCTCTAAACCCGGCTTTTTTCAGCCCTCTTTGAATAGACTTCTGTATAGCGAGCCCAGCATATTCATAATCTCCAGAGGTCGGTAACAGAATCGCTACAACCGCCTTGGGATCATCGATTGGAAAACGAATTTTTTGGACAAACTGCTGCGAATACTCACCCGACATATCTGGAACGTAGTTAGAGACATACTTTCTCAGCGCTGCTATTCGTTGAGTAAAGGGCGGCAGAATATGTTGTTTATCTAGCTGCCTGAGGTACCGGGTTACCTGTTTATAATCACCATTACGCTGAGACATTTCTGCTCGTAACACCATAATCTCTTGATCAATGCGTCGAACAGCTTGTTTACGATAATTTGGGCGAGCGTTTGAATTGGAATCTGGTTTTGACTCTTTCTGTGGGCTGAAAGTGATCTCCTCAGATTCGCCCATTAAATCATCCCACTCCTCTGCCTGAACCAAACCTGCACAGGTCAATAGAAATGGAACTAAAAGAAAATGCGTCAACCCACGTGTCACGTCAATCTTAGCCTTTAAGTATTTTGAAGCGACTTAGAGACAATTTCATACACATCTTTAGAGAGTTCATTTGTCTCCATCAGGTCAACCAATGCCTGTTTCATCCTAAGCTGTCTTGACTCATCAAGATGATGCCAGTGTGTAAAAGGAGAAACCATTCTTGCCGCCACCTGAGGGTTAATTTGATTGAGTTTCAACACCTGCTCCTTAAGGAAGCTATAACCTTCGCCGTTCTCCCTATGGAAACCAAGCATATTCATTCGTCCAAATACCCCAAGCACACTGCGTACCCTATTTGGGTTAGTATAGACAAAATCTGAATGCTCTACCAAAGCCTTAACATGCTCTAAAGCATGAATATGATGCGAGGCAGCCTGGAGGCTAAACCATTTATCCAGCACCAAAGTGTCATCCTTCCAGCGCTCATAAAAATCTTTTAAACACGCTTCTCTTTCAGGACTATCGGTATGAGATAGCGCGCTTAAAGCCGCCAAAACATCGGTCATATTGCCACCTTGAGAATATTGCTTTTCGGCAAGAGGAATATAGTCAGGCAAGGCCAATAAATAACTTAAACAGGCATTTTTCAACTTTCTTTCGGCAATATCTTGTCGATGATAGCGATAATCTCCACCCCTGCTTGCCAAGCCTTGATAAATTTCTAGCAAGCTATCCCTAAAGGTTTCCGCCAACTGTGCCTTCATCCATTGATGCACATGATAGATGGCATCGACATTCATTTGCGAGTACTGCTCTCCAATATAAATCAGATCAGGTAAACCAATCGTAAGTGCTTTCAAAGAAAGGTCAATTTGTTGATCTTGTAACACGCCGGCAAAAGCATCCACAAATGCCTGGGACAAAGACAAACTTGCCTGCTCTTCATATAGACCAATATTACGCTTAATTTCACGCATCGCTAGGACTTGCATTGATTCCCAGCGGACAAAACTATCTGAATCAAATTGAATCAGTGTGGCGAGATCCTGATCGCTTTGCTCGTACTCTAAAATAACAGGGGCTGAGAATCCTCTCAAAACTGACACTACCGGGATTGATTCGACTTCACAAAACTTAAAGGTCTGTGTTTCTTGGGTAAGTTGAATCAGCGCTTCGTCCTGATTAAAGGTGACCGCGTCATCTTCGGGGGCAAGTTTTAAAGCTTGGCCCTCTTGATCAAATAGAGCGACTTTTAATGGAATCAATAAGGGTCTAAACGAAGCCTGTTCAGCTCTAGGCAGAGACTGTTGACATGAAAAAGTTAAGCAGTTTGTCTCGGGGTTATAGTCCGTTTCAATACTGACAACAGGCGTGCCATTTTGAATATACCAATTATGCATTTGTGACAGATCAACATCATTTGCATCAGCCATCGCATCGCGGAAAGACTCAATAGTCACAGCTTGACCATCATGACGATCAAAATAGAGATCCATCCCCTTTCTAAAGCCCTGCTCTCCAAGCAAAGTATGATAAAGTCGAACCACCTCAGCGCCTTTTTCATAGACCGTCATGGTATAGAAGTTATTCATTTCAATATAAGACTGTGGCTGAATTGGATGCGACATGGGACCGGCATCTTCAGGGAATTGGTGGCTTCTTAAGCGCTTAACATCCTCTATTCTCTTCACCGCTGGTGAGAGCATATCCGATGTAAACTCTTGATCCCTAAAGACCGTTAAACCTTCTTTTAAGGTCAACTGGAACCAGTCTCGACAAGTTACTCGATTCCCTGTCCAGTTGTGGAAGTATTCATGCCCGATAACCGCTTCAATGCCCTCGTAATCGACATCGGTTGCTGTCTCTGGCTTGGCGAGCACAAACTTGGAATTAAACACATTCAACCCCTTGTTCTCCATCGCCCCCATATTGAAGTCATCTACCGCGACAATCATGTAAATATCAAGATCGTAAATTAATCCAAAACGCTGCTCATCCCAATGCATCGATTTTTTAAGCGATTCCATGGCGTGATCGCATTTATCGATGTTTTTACGCTCGACATAGATTTTTAAATCGATCTCTCGTTCATCTAAGGTTTGGTATGTATCTTCAATAACCTCAAGGTTACCAGCCACTAACGCAAAGAGATAACAGGGTTTTTTAAACGGGTCATGCCAAATGGCATAGTGTTTTCCACCCTCCAAGTCACCGCTCTCAACTAGATTCCCATTGGAGAGAAGGACTGCGTTTTCAGACTTATCCGCAATAATTTTGGTGGTGTAAAAAGTCAACACATCGGGGCGATCAAAGAAATAGGTAATCTTTCTGAACCCTTCCGCTTCACACTGAGTGCAATAATTGCCGCTAGTCCGGTAGAGCCCCTCTAAAGCGGTATTCGTTTGTGGGGATATTTTAGTTTTAATTTCAAGATTAAAATCTTTGGTGTCTTTATTCACCTTAATCGTTAGCTGTTCAGGCGTCACCGAACACTGATCTATTACCTCTACACCATCATAAATCACTGAAACCAACTCTAACTGCTCACCCTCTAAAACAAGCGGGCTAGAGCCGGATAAATTAGTCAAAGACAGGGTATTGGTGACCAGGGTTTCTTGCGGCTCTAATTCAAACAGTAGATCAATTGAATGAACCTCAAAATCTGGCGTTTGATAGTCTTTTAAATGGTGGGTAACTGGGGTTTCGGTTTTCATGTACAACTCATTGTTCTTAGTGTCTTAAAACAAAAAAAGCCTTTCTGCATAACGCAGAAAGGCTTTTCAAACAGCTATATAGCTTAAGGATTCAATTAGTATTGAAACTCAGCACGACGGTTTTTTGACCATGCTTTTTCATCATGACCTTCAACCGCTGGTGAATCTTCACCAAAACTAACAACTGAAATACGGCTTGGGCTAACCCCTTCTGCAATTAAAGCATTCTTAACAGCCATTGCACGGTTTTCACCAAGAGCTAAGTTGTATTCACGAGTTCCACGCTCATCAGCATGACCGTTGATTGTGACTTTAAGCTCAGGCTTCATCGACATGTAATCAGCGTTTGCTTTAACTAGTGCATAATGATCCGCGCTGATTTCATAGCGATCAAATTCAAAATAAACGGCCTTGCCATCAATTTTCGCTTTCAATTCTGCCAATTCAGCAGCCGCTTTCTCAGCCGCAGCTCTTTTTGCCGCATCCACATCTGTATTAACTTGTTGACTTGCTGAATCTTTATTATCGCTTCCAGCGTCTGTTTTAGGTGTTGAGCTACAACCAACTAAAGCAAAACCTAAAAAACCGACTAAAAATAACTTTGATAATTTATTTAATGACATGTCCCTAATCCTGAACTTGTAAATATAAAAAAATGGGTTTCACTTATGATACATAAATCTGTCGAAAAGACCACATAACAAACAGAATATTTTTTAAAAAACTAGAAAAACCGTTAAAAGTCTTAATTCAGAGGGTAAATAGGACTGTTAGAGATAGGATCAAAAACTTAAAAAGACCCCGGCCTAAAGGCCGGGTAAGCGGGCTACATTATGAAATACGTAAATCAATTACGATGTTTCATAGTTCTATTTAAGCACAGCCGCTTCAAACGAGAATTGATTGAAATCAAGTCGACTTCATTAAAACGCATTACAAAATACAAATAAACAGCGTAGCGAATTACCCAAACTCTTGGTTATTCAACTCGCCCTCACTCAAACCGGCAACCTGCTTAAGTTTAATCTCGTCGTGAATCGCCACCTCTTTTTTCTTCCAACTTACGATCTCGTCAGAATTAAATTTGGCTAGAATTCTAGAGACGGTCTCAGGGGTCAATCCTAAATAAAGTGCGACATCACGATGAAGAATCGGCAACCTAAATTCATTGTGAGCATAACCTCGGTTTTGATAACCTTCAGCCATATTCCAAATAAACTGAGCAACTCTCTGGTCAGCATTCTTCTTAATTAATAGCTCAGAGTGTAATCGACCATCGTGCATTTTCTTGCTCATCACCGTCATAATTTGATGATTAAGATTGGGAACCTTTAAGGCAAGATCAGCTAATTGCTCATAGGGCATATTGCAAACACTGGTCGTATCCAATGCTACCGCATTGTATTCATACATATTGTCTGCCAAACCATCAAAGCCGATTACCTCTCCTGGTAGATGAAAACCATGAATGATCTCTTCACCTGAATTAGAATAAGAATAAAGTTTTACAGCCCCTGCCCGAATGGCAAAAATAGAAAAGAACTTCTGGCCAGCTTTATATAAGTGTTGATTCTTTTTATAAGGTTGCTTTCTTTCAACAATCTCATCCAAAAGATCAACATCTTGCCGCTGAAGTCCGATAGGCAAGCAAATTTTTTGCAAACCGCAACTTTGACAGCTTGTATTAAACACTGTTTTAAAATTCGTCATATTAGCCCGGTAGTTTCTTATTAAAACTATTTTTTTAATTCTTATACAGGCAATTTTAGCTTGTTAATTTTTTTTGTCATCCCTCTCTGGCTTTTTTTAAAGCAGATATCTTTATAGCCACATAGAAAGACGCCACAGAAAAACGGTTGCTTAAATTTTAAGCACGTTAAAGATTTATTACTGATATAAGCAACTTAAGGCCTTTTTTAGATAATTACACACAAAGTTATCCACAGCTTCTGTGGAAAATAAAACTGAAAATCTCGTCTAAACAAAAATATCCATAAAGTTTAACTATACACCTTTAATTACAATAGGTTACAAGATATACATAAAGTATATTTCTAGCATGATAAATTAAATTTTGCCATTTCTATGTCAAGTATTTTTTTCAATTTATTCACCTTTATTACAAACAAGCCTATAAATGCAGGGTTTTTCTCGCTATGGTAAAATTTCCGCATAAAATAAAACCAAAAAGAACACAAGTTCAATTCATCAAACTCATTATCAAAATTACTTATGGGAGAACCATGACCAAGTTTTTAGGTATTGGAAATGCAGTACTTGATGTCATTCTGACGGTGGATCACCATCCAATGGAAGACGAAGAGTTAAGAGCAGGTCAAAAACAGATAAATACAGGTGGCAATGTTAACAATTCACTGTACGTGCTAAATCAACTTGGACACCATACAGATATATGTACGACTCTGGCCGCAGATAGTGAATCAAAACAACTGATAGCGGACTTAAAAGAGAGAGGTATTGGCGTTGAGCACACCCAAAGATTCATCAAAGGTCGCACGCCGACTTCTTACATTGCTCTAAATGCTCAAAATGGTCGTCGAACCATCATTCATCACCGAGACCTCCCGGAAATCAGCTTTGATTTTTTTGCCAAGATTGAGATTGAAGAATATGACTGGCTGCACTTTGAAGGGCGAAACATGGCTCAACTTCCCGGGATGATTAACATCGCCAAGACATTTCTAGATCATCAACCGATCTCGCTTGAAGTTGAAAAACCTCGCCCGGGAATTGAAGAGGTCTTTGAAAATGTAAATTTGATCATTTTTTCTCATCACTATGCTCGCGCGAAAGGATTTGAAAACGGCCAAGTGTTACTCGATAGCCTAGCCCTTCCCAATGCCAACTTGGTTTGTACTTGGGGAGACCAAGGTGTTTGGTATAAAGGTATTAACGGTTCAACCAAACACCTCGCGGCGCATCGCCTGTCTGCTGTTGTCGACACCCTTGGTGCAGGGGATACTTTTAATGCCGGTTTAATTCATAGTCTTTCCCAAAACCAAACGCTAGAAGAAGCGGTGGGCTATGCCAACACCTTAGCGGCTCAAAAGTGCCAACAAACCGGTTTAGACAATGTATTGGGTTGCAAACTAGAGAAACAACCCCTAGCGAATATCAAACAACTCAGTCAAGCCAAGACAACGGTTGTGGATAGCGAAGATGGCCGCTCATTGATTCTGATCAGGCACGAAGATGGTGTACGTTGTTACTTAAACAACTGTCCACATCAAGATGTACCTATGAATGAAGCTTATAAGGTGGACGTTAACCCATTTGAAAAAACGATTAAATGCTCAGTGCATGACGCCTGGTTCAATATTGATGATGGAGTTTGCATCGAAGGGCCGTGTTGGGACGAAGCGCTCGAAAGCGTGGCTGTCAAAATAGACGAAAATGGAGATGTCTTTCTTGCTTGATACTACAGACAAGAAGTCCTCAACCACGCTATAAAACAATAAAGCCAGCAAAACGCTGGCTTTATTGTTTAAGTCATTGGGAGATTAATGCCAACTGGTTATTTATTCTGCCTTTGGCGGAAAGCTTCATAAACCGCGACTCCCGTTGCGACAGACACATTTAAGCTCTCAACCACACCGACCATAGGAATCGCAGCCAAATGGTCACATGCTTCTTTGGTTAAACGACGTAAACCACTGCCCTCTGTCCCCATGACAATCCCAATTGATCCAGTCATATCGTGATCATAAATGGTTTGGTCGGTTTCACCCGCCAAACCGATCATCCACATGCCCTGCTTCTGCATATCTTTAATGGTTCGAACCAAGTTAGAGACCACAATCAACTTCACATTGTCAGCGGCACCTGATGCAACCTTACGCACCGTGGCATTCATACCGACCGAGTTATGTTTGGGAATAATCACTGCATGCACCCCAACCGCATCAGCAGTTCTTAGGATGGCCCCCAGATTATGCGGATCTTGAACCTCATCCAGAAAGATGAACAAGGGATTATTGGTCGAATCAATTAACTTTTCCAGATCGGACTCGGTTAAGTCGGCCTGTTTAGCGACATCCGCCATCACACCTTGGTGATTGCCATCAACCCGATTAAAAGCAGACTTACTGACTTGCTGAACATTTAAGCCAAGCGATTTAGCCTGATCAAACAAAGACTGCTGGCGGCCATTTAACTTACCCTTAATAAAGGAAATACTGTAAACCGACTGCGGAGATTGTTTTATAAACTTCTCTACCGCATGCAAACCATAGATTGTCTCTTGTTTAGCCATGGTGATTTGCCGCTAGTCTTTCTTTGCTCGGCTACCACGTTTTTTCTTGCGGTAGTTGCGTTTTTTACGAGGCTTCTTAACTTCTGAGTCCTGCTCTTCATTCGCAGTTTCATCCGTTTCAACGTGCGGAGTTAAACTCTCAATAAAGCGCAGATCAACTTTTCGATCATCTAAATTCACTTGTGCAACTTGAACTTTTAAGCGATCCCCTAGTCGATAGACCTTACCTGTGCGCTCACCTTTTAAACAGTGTCTCGCATTGTCATAGTGAAAATAGTCTTCACCCAGTTCAGTAATGTGTACTAAGCCCTCAACGAACAGAGGTTGTAACTCGACAAATAGACCAAAGTTGGTTGCTGCAGAAACTACCGCTTCATATTCTTGACCAATGCGGTGAGAAAGGAATTCACACTTCAGGAAGGTCACGGCATCGCGAGTCGCTTCATCTGCACGGCGTTCAGTAGTAGAACAGTGCTGACCTAGGTCAACCATCTTAGAATCCGTGTAATCAAAATTATCGGCACCTTGTTTAGTCCAAGCATGTCTAATTGCACGATGGATTAACAGATCAGGATAGCGACGAATCGGAGAGGTGAAGTGAGCATAGTGCTCATAATTCAAACCGAAGTGACCTTTGTTTTCAGGCTGATAAACGGCTTGATTCATACTGCGCAGTAAAACGGTTTGCACAAGGTGTTCATGTGCTTCACCCTCTACTTTTGCGGCAACGTCTGCAAAGTCATGCGCCGTTGGGTGTTCGCCACCTTCTAACGTTAGGCCAAAATCACCTAGGAAAGTACGAAGATTGGCCAAACGGTCTTCCATTGGCTTCTCATGTACACGATATAACATTGGGATCTTGTGCCACTTCAAGTAACGTGCTGTTGCCACGTTCGCCATCAACATGCACTCTTCAATCAGTTTGTGTGCATCGTTTCTGATAACGGGTACAATCTCTTCGATCTTACGTTCGCCATCAAACACAATACGGGTTTCAGTGGTTTCAAATTCCAATGCTCCCCGTTCTTCACGAGACTTCTGCAAGACTTTAAATAGGCTATACAGTTCTTGAAGATGAGGTACTTGCTCAGCAAACTCATTGCGGAATTCACTCTGCTCATCGGTCAGAATATCGTAAACCTGAGAATAAGTCAGGCGCGCTTTTGAGTTCATGACCGCATCATAGAACTGGCTGCGTTCTAATTTTCCATCTTCAGAGATATAAAGATCCGCCACCATACATAGACGGTCAACATGAGGGTTGAGTGAACACAGTCCATCAGACAGTTTAGACGGCAACATCGGAACCACACGCTGTGGGAAGTAGACAGAGTTCCCGCGATTAAAGGCTTCTTTATCCAGTTCCGTATTTGGCTTAACGTAATGTGAAACATCGGCAATGGCCACAACCAAACGCCAACCATTTTTACGACGTTTTGCAAAAACAGCATCATCAAAATCTTTGGTATCCGCGCCATCGATGGTCACTAATTGCATATTACGAAGATCTTTACGGCCTTCGATATCCGCTTCAGAGACTTCGTCAGGAATCTGCTCCAACTCTTTTGATAGCGCTTCATTCCAGTCGTTTGGAATACCGTAAGCGTGGATTGCAGAATCAATTTCCATACCTGGTGCCATATAATCACCGACCACTTCAATGATCTTACCAATAGGACCAGAGCGCATTGAAGGTTGATGCAGAACTTCAACCAATACCACCTGCTCTTCTTTTGCTTCAAGCAGGCCATCTCCAGGAATAAAGATATCCTGAGTCAGGCGATTGTTATTAGGACGAACCCAGGCCAGTCCGTTTTCAAAATTCAAACGGCCAAGCACTTGAGAAGTGTTATGTTCCGTGACTTCAACGATCATGCCCTCTTGACGACCGCGACGATCTTCGCCGACAACAGAAGCGATAACACAGTCACCGTGCAGAACCTTTTGCATCTCTTTTTCAGACAGAAATAGGTCTTTACCGCCTTCATCGGGTACAAGGAAACCATAACCATCTGGGTGCCCTAAGACGCGACCTTTAACGAGATCCATCTTCTTAAGTAGGCCAAATGCGCCACGGCGATTACGAATCAGTTGTCCATCACGAACCATCGCTTTTAGTCGACGAGAAAGCGCTTCATAACGCTCTTCATCATCTTCTGAAACTTCAACTCGCTTGGCTACTTGATAGAGTCGGAGAGGTTTTTGTGCTTCTTCAAGAACTTCTAACAGGAACTCACGACTTGGGATAGGGTTTTCATACTTTTCAGCTTCACGCTGAGCATGAGGATCTAGTTGACCCTGATTATTTTCATTGCTCACAGATATCTTCTAAAATTGAAAATGCCCTTTTTCGAGGAAGCTTTTTTCACTCACTGCTTCAACAAGAAAACGTTTAATGCTGTATGTAAACACTCCACCCACACAACAAATAAACAGGGGCATTGATTAAAATCGGCGCCATTATATCAAATAGTTAGCAAACTTTTATTTCAATCCTGTTAAAGCCGCCTATTGATTTACAGCTAGCAGAAAACGGATATTTACAAAGTATCAATATCTGCTAACTCTTCTCTTGTATAGAGTGCTTTGGCAAGTCCGCCAATGGCGTTTTCAACCGCTTCCTCTAATACAGGGTGATAGTAAGGCATACGCACCAACTGCAACATTGTCATCTCTTGCTCCACTGCCCAAGTCAACAAGTGAGTCATATGCTCAGCATTGTGCATAAACAATTCACCGCCAATCAACTGCTTAGTCCTTTTGTCGGCATAAAGGGAGATCATGCCTCGATCTTCATTCATCACAATCGCTCGGCCATTGTTTCTTTCTAGATTAAAGTTAACGATCTCCGTATTTTCCCGATCCAGTTGCAGATAGCTCTGTCCAAAAAAACCAACTTGCGGATCGGTAAACGCAATTCCCAATGGAGTTTTACGTCTATAGGCCTGTATTTCAGGGTAGGCCATTGCATTTTTCACCGCGATTTTCCCCTCATGCCCCGCCTCGTGCAAGATCGGTCGGAAAGCATTGACATCACCCGCAATAAAAATCGGTTTATCGGCAATCTGCATCGTATGAATATCAAAGATCGGCATATTGCGTTCATCCATTGGTACATTTAAGTTTTCGATACCCATTTGATCAATATTAGGTCGGCGCCCCATAGACGCCAACACCTTCTCAACCACAACGGTGTTACCAGAAGTTGAGACTTGAACACCCTCTCCCACCTCCTTCAACTCGGCAGCTTCACCCAGATGCAATGGAAACTCCTGCCCGATAATCTCGACTGCAGACTGAATCACGTCAGGGGAAGACAGTCCGGCAATCGTTCCGGCCATTTCAAAGCCGTGAACTTCAACGCCCAATTTTGAAAGCGCCAACCCGATCTCTAAACCAATAATACCCAGGCCGATCACGGCAATACTTTTGGGAAGGTGTTCCAGTTCAAAAATTTCATCACTGGTGATCACCTTACCACCCATCTCATGCCAAGGCTGTGGCACGACAGGACGGGAACCTGTGGCAATAATAAACCGTTCGCCCTCAACCACCTCTCCGTTTACTTCCACTTGGTTTTCAGAAATAAACTTGGCGTAACCTTTAATTAACTGATCTTCCTTTAAGGTATCGGTAGAAAAAGACTGGACACCATTGGTAAATCGATCTCTAAAAGCACGAACCCGATTCATAATGTGTTGATCATCAATCGTTAAGTGCTCAGCACCAGAGATGCCAAAGTCAGCAAAGTGTTTGCGCGCACTAAAGTGCTCTGCGCAGTGAATTAAGGCTTTTGAAGGCATACACCCGACTCTGGCACAGGTGGTTCCAAAATGGCCACCATTAATCATCACAAAATCATCGGTTTGTTTACGAATTTTGCCTAGAGCTGTCAGCCCCGAAGACCCGGCACCCAAAATGACATATTTCACCTTTCTCACATTGCTTTGTTTTTCCACTTGATAAACCTTTAAAAATTATTCTTAATTTCTCTATTCTAGCGTTTGTCATACTATAAATGAGAGATAAAAACTGACCTAAATCAAGCAAACCTCAACTACTTCTCTCTCAGAAAAACAGTGATAAATAACCCGCCAAAATTTAGCACTTTTTTAGGTTTTATTCCGCCGTTAAATCTAATAAGATAACTGCTACCAACTTAGCTATAGGATGGGCTCTTGCTAAAACGGATTTTCAATCATACATGGCTGCTAAGCGTACTGTTTACGTTAGCTTTGCCTGCCTTGGGCCCAGCAAGCAGTTATGCAAATCCGCAAGCCACAGTCAGTGAAAGAATCAACCAACCCTTTATAGGCGACCTCAAAGAGATACGCGAACGTCGAATTCTCCGAGTGCTCGTCAGCTATAACAAAACCAACTTTTTCCATACTACAAAAGGCGATCGCGGTCTTGAACACGATCTTATTAAAGAGTTTGAAAAGTACTTAAATCGAGGTCCTCGGAAAGAACGGTATAAAACCCATGTTGTCTTTTTAGCTCGACCCTTTGATCAGTTGTTTACCGATCTAAAAAACGGACATGGAGATATCATTGCTTCGGGCTTAACTATTACGCCAGAACGAGACGGCTTTGTTGATTTCACTGCCCCATACATCAAAGACGTTAAAGAGATACTTGTCTCTTATACTCACACGCCCGTACCAGAAAAAATTGAAGACTTATCTGGCAAACAAGTCATCGTGGTTTCCAACAGTAGCTACATCATTCATCTAGAGAAAATCAATCAATCACTTGGAAAGATGGGCTTAGAAGGAGTTGAGATCATTAAAGCAGATCCGCTACTGGAGGCAGAAGATCTGCTGGAAATGGTCAATGCGGGGCTATTTGAATTTACGGTCGTTGATAATCATGTTGCAGAAATTTACAAACAGATTTACCCTAAAATTCGATTACAGAATGATTTTGTTATCCATCACGGTGGCCAAATTGCCTGGGCAATTAATGAAGATTTGCCCCAATTAAAAAAGGCCCTAAACACCTTCATTCGCAACTACGCTAGGCCGGGTAAATTTTTAGGTAATAGTGTGTTCAAAAAATACTTTAAAAACCCTTACTGGATTAAACAGCCCCAGTCCCTCACCGCCTTGGATGAAACACCTTGCCTGCAATACTACTTTGATAAATACGCCACATTTTTTGAATTTGACTGGTATCTCATCGCGGCACAGGCATTCCAAGAATCAGGCCTTAACCAGAAACTAAAAAGTCGTGCGAACGCGGTCGGCATAATGCAAATTAAGCCCTCAACTGCCCGCTCTAAAATGGTTCAGATTCCTGATATTTACGATCTGGAAAATAACATTCTCGCTGGCGTAAAATACTTGGCATTCATCCGAGATCACTACTTCACCAAACCCGAATACTCTAAAGAGGATCGAATGAATTTTTCGTTAGCTGCCTATAATGCAGGACCCGGCCGGATCAGACAGCTTCAAAGAATTGCGGAAAGAAAAGGGTTAGACCCTCACAAGTGGCACTACAACGTTGAAGTCATTGCCAGACAAGAAATTGGCCATGAAACCGTTGACTACGTCACCAAAATTCAAAAAACCAAAATTGCTTTAAAACTCTCTAAAGAGCTGGCGATCAAAAAACACCAATTAAAAGAACAACAAATAGAAACCCTTCAAGAAGAACAAGAAAAACAGGTTAAAGATACTCACAATAAGAATGTCACAGAGCGAGAAGAACTATTAAACGCTAAGCAAACCCCGTTTGAATAGTGTTAAGTCAATTTCAACGAGGCTAGACGCAAATGAATTAGCTTTTTATCTCTGGCAAAGGATTTCTTGAACCAACCGCCTCCTCAATAGAACTAAACCCATCTTTTTCAAGCAGCTGCACTAAGCCACGATTTATCTCACCCATCACCTGTGGTCCTTCATAAATCATCCCAGTGATCATCTCAATTAGATTCGCTCCAGAAGTAATTTTTTCATAGGCATCTTCTGCGTTAAAAACACCACCGACAGCGATAATCGTGATTTTACCTCTGGTATAGCGATAAACATGTCTGACCAAACTGGTGGCGATTCTTTGTAGTGGCAGACCACTCATCGCCCCTTTGTGGAAAGTGAGCTCCTCTTCAACAAACTCTTTATTAAACTCCGGTTTAGCGAGGTTCGCCAAGACCACACCATCGATTTTGTATTCCATACAAACATCTAAGATATCGTCGACCTCCCTCATCTCTAAATCCGCCGCCAATTTTACGTAGATAGGTCGTTCAGTTCGCTCTGCTGTAATCGCTTCCAACAGGGCGCTTAAATTCCCTTTATCCACAAAAGGCTCAGAGTCTTGAGTATTCGGACAGCTAATATTAATCGTAAAATAATGCCCGATATCTTTAAAAGAGCGCAGAGTTTTCATGTAATCTGCAATTGAGTCCTCAAGCACAAACTCTGGCGTAAGGTTTGATTTTGCCGCATTGACGCCAATAGGAATTTTGAAGGTTTTGTCTTCTAATCTCGCAGAAATTTTATCCGCCCCCTGGTTGTTCAGACCATACCAAACCAAAATGGATTTCGACTTCGGCATTCTAAATAGACGACGCCCTACGCCTGGGTTACCAGGACAAACCTCACCGGTAAATGAACCAAATTCAGCAAAGCCAAAACCGAGTTCAGGATAAGCATCCGCCAGCTCACCATCTTTATCAAACCCAGCAGACAAGCCAATCGGGTTATCGTAGCGAACACCGTCTACCACGGTATTTAGGCTTGGGTGCTTGTAATAAAATAATAAATGAAGGAACGAGCGACCTAAAGCCGTCGCGCTCATGAATTTACCAAACGCCTTCAATTTATTGTGTGCAATTTCTGGCGGCCATAAAAAGATCAGTGGCTTTATTATGAAGCGATAGAACGTATGATTAATAAAACCACGAAGGGAAAGAATAAAACTTTGCATGACATCCTCCTTAATCTTTTAGAACCGAAGCCATAAACAGGGTACAAGAAAGCAATACTGACAACTAAAGTATATCACTGCAGTTTTTATCAAAAACCGATAATATAGCCGCTAGCGCAAGAATCTTTTAAGGGTTCATAAACGAATTATGTTTCTTGATTTCTCTAAAGAATAAGACCTTTGATCACAAGAGTTATTTCAGAATGGTGACACAAAAGTCTTGAGAGACGGGAGATAAGAGCAAATAGGTGGAAAAATGGAGCTACAAAATAGACCCGTCTTTATTAGATGTCTAAGTATTGCATCAGTATTATTATTTCTGGCAGTCGTCCTTGGGGCATTTGGAGCCCATGCCCTTGCTAAAGTTTTTGAGGCAAAACAGATGGCCAACTGGCATACCGCAATCAACTATATGGTGGTCCACGCCTTTGCCCTAGTTGTCGTGGCCTTTCTCATTCAGTTTTTGCCAGAGCAACAAAAACTGCTCCAACGCGCAGGTCAGGCCTTTTTACTGGGGATTTTTCTATTTAGTGGCAGTCTTTATATTTGGGCATTAACACTTTATACCCCTCTGGTCATCTTAACCCCAATTGGCGGAACGGCTTTCTTAATCGGCTGGGCACTGGTATTGATTGCATTAAGAAAAGCCGCAAGGCGCTGAATGGTTCAATCACCACTCAGTGAAAAATCCGCTCTCTAAGGTCTATAAACCTTAACGTTGTCAAAGCCAGCATCTCGCAAGTACTGGGCATGTAGTTGGCTCATCACGCCCTTTTCACAATACAACACATAAGACTTAGACTGATCGAGGTGTTTAAATTGGCGGTTGAGCTCATTAAAAGGGATATCTAACTCCGCGCAGCCCAGTGGTGACTGTTTAATTTCAGCGGGGCGACGAATATCAATCACGGTAAACCCAGAAGTATCGTTAACCACGTCGACAGGCGCAGCTGAATTGACATCTTCAACCACCTGATCCACCGAAATACTGACGGCTTGCTCAACGGCTTGATCTAAAACATCATAATTAAAGCGTTTTGCTTCTCGAGTCATTCTTTTAAATGAACCGTGAGTCACCGGGTTTTTTGAAATCACCCCGCAGTATTCCGGCATATTTTCAGCAAACTCTCGGGTACCAATTTCTTCAGCGATCGCAATAATATCTGGCTTATCCATGGTCGCAAGTGGTCTTAACACCAACTTTGACGAGGCCTCATCTATCAAAGCCAGATTTCGTAGTGTTTGTGAACTCACCTGAGCAACCGCCTCACCCGTCACAATGGCATCAATTTCCATTACATCGGCAATTTTCTCCGAGG
Organism: uncultured Thiosulfatimonas sp.; assembly: GCA_964547865.1. Lineage (GTDB taxonomy): Bacteria > Pseudomonadota > Gammaproteobacteria > Thiomicrospirales > Thiomicrospiraceae > Thiomicrorhabdus. Next base: position 1,719 of record CAZJPO010000008.1, on the reverse strand, counting down.
CCATTAACATCAAACGTTTCAGGGTTACCCCCATATAACTCTCATGAGTCGACCTAAAGATTTCTTCTACCACGGCTTCAAAAGGGACAGAAACAAACTGAACACGATGCGAGGCGCCAAACTGGCTCCAAAGATAAAGCGCCACCTGCTTGACCCCAACTTCATGTGCCGCGCCACCTAAATTGAAAAAGACAAAGTGGGTTTTAATGCCGCGCTTCATCGTCAAATAACTCGCCACTGTTGAATCAAACCCACCAGACATGAGAGAGAGCACCTCTCCTTGAGTTCCTATCGGGTAACCGCCCATTGCTTTAACACGACGGGTAATGATATTCAAGGTGTTTTGACTTAACTCAAATTCAACTTTAACTTCTGGGCTCTTTAAATCTACCCCTGTAGGATTACCGTGTTGATAAAGATAAGCCCCGACATATTTTTCAATTTCAAAAGAGTTAACCGTATGTGTTCCGCTGCGTTTTGCACGAGCAACAAAAGTTTTGTTTTCGATTAAATCTAGTTTGTGTTCTGCAACTTTTTCAGCAATTAGCTCAAGATCTTCACCTGTTTGATACTGAATCACCTCAAGAAACTGTTCAACACCAGATGTTTTCTGCAAAATATTTCGAGCCTGCTCTATACAAGATTCAGGTACCTGCACTTCGATCTTATCGCGAAACTTTCTGACCTCGATCGTTTCATCTACCCGTTTAAGCAAAGTCATCAGGTTATTGTGCAGCATGGTAATCATTTTCTTTTTAACTGAATCACCCTTAACCATGATTTCAGGGAACAGTTTTACGATGAATCTCATTTTGTGTGCTCGAACTTTAATTTATTTTTTATTGCTGATATTGTACCTCATCCATAAAGGCCATTTTTAAAGCCTTTCAGCGACTCAAGTCACCTCTTATTCAGACACTTTACTCAGCTTCTTTTAACGCACCTTCAAAACCATTCTCTAAAGTTTAACAATTGTTTAAATTGCTATGCCCACACGGCGCGTGTTAGAATTATCGGGTTTGTTTTTAAATTAATACAGAGAGACTCTCGATGAAAAGACTAGATCAAGTACTAGCTAACGATGGCGTTGGCGCAGAATTAGAGCTTGTTATCAAAGATGTAATGGTTGCATGTAAAGACATCGCATACAAACTAGGTCAAGGTGAACTGGCTGGTATCCTAGGTGCAACTGAGGACGAAAACGTTCAAGGTGAAACTCAAAAGATGTTGGACGTTATTTCTAACGACCTTCTAAAAGACATTCTAGTTGCTAACCCATATGTTCGTGGCGTAGGTTCAGAAGAAGAAGATTACACAATCGCTGCTAACGCGGGTGGTAAATACCTAGTAACTTTCGATCCATTAGATGGTTCTTCTAACATCGACGTTAACCTTTCTGTTGGTACGATCTTCTCTGTACTAGAAGCACAAGATGACACTCCTGGTGACAACCAAGAAGTCTTCCTACAAAACGGTCGCAAGCAGGTTGCTGCAGGTTACGTTCTTTATGGTCCTTCTTCACTGCTAGTGATGACGACTGGTAACGGTGTTAACGTATTCACTCTAGACACAAATATCGGTGAATTCGTTCTAACTAAAGAAGCACTACAGATTCCTGAAGACACTGCTGAGTTCGCGATCAACATGTCTAACCAACGTTTCTGGGAACCAGAAATGAAGCAGTACATCGATGACTGCCTATTGGGTGAAGAAGGCCCT
>CAZJPO010000007.1:0-27091 GCA_964547865.1 uncultured Thiosulfatimonas sp. | reverse complement strand
GCAGAGCTGATGTTGCATCCGTCAATGAAATCAGACTATCTTCATCTTAATGAAAAGGGCTATGAAAAACTGGCGATTTCAGTGGTTGAACTTCTGCGAGATAATGGGGCGCTTTAGTTTCAGTTGCTCCTGCTGTTTCAGTTTTTAGATAGATGGTAAAGTAGCTTAAGCACCACACCGAGAAGGGTATTTACAGAGATTGTTTACTACTATCAGTACAATTCACTCTACAGCGAACCTTGTACTTGGTCAAAACCAAGTAACCTTTCAAGCACACTATAACTATATAAAAATTAAGCGTTTTCTCAAATGATATGATCGATCATTGTTATGACCTACAGGCTCAAACTTGAGAAAACCAAACTGGATTTAAAAGTAAGTATGCCGGGTTCTCACTATTTTGTATAAGACCCAAATTCCCAGTGTTTTTTACCAGGGCTTCTAGGGCCTTGCCAACCACTTTTACGCAGTTCTTTTGCCAAAAGATGGTTAAACAAGCCATGTCCCACCACCAATACCTTTTGATGTGTTTCGGCTAATTCTATGAGGGTCCGATTTGCCTGTTTGGCTCTGGCTTTAGCCATGCGCAAAGACTCCGCATTTTTTGAGAAGCCCACTAGCCACAAAACTCGATAAAATATAACCCATAGACATAACGGTAGCACAACTGGCAGCCTGCTGAAATAGGGCATGCCGACTTCTATAAATTGTTTTGATTTTAGATCGATATTTTCAACCCCAATCGCTTTGGCCGACTGGGTTGAACGAGGTAAATCACTACTGACAATAAAATAATGAGAAGAGGCTAAATCTAAGGTTTGTTGAGGAGGGCGGCCCTCTATACCTGAAGTGTCGTACTCTTCAATAATTCGATCAAGCTCAGAACCTTTGGCCTTTCTATTCCACTCAAAAGCAGGCTTGCCATGCCTTAACAGGGTAATTTGCATCTATGTATTTGAGTTAATCAATGAACTTGTCTTTTTTCATCTGCTTTTCACTGAAGTATTCTTTGGCGATCAAAGAGGCAATAACAACCCCGCCACCGACTAAAGCCATAGTCAGGGTGATTTTCCAATAGATTTCTGCAGAAACCACATCAAACCAAACCTCGGTAATGGTTAAAGCAGACCAAGAGATAATGATAAGAATTGAAACGATTGAGGCGATTTTCATTTTTGTTTCTCTCTTTCCATAATGACGACATAAGCTTCACGACTCCACAACAGTAACATACGTCGAATATCCTTTTCCATGGAAATCACGCGCCATCCCTCTTCAGCATTCGCGTTCAGAAATTCGGTAAATTTCACAGGGTTGACTTTAGAGTCACCAAAAAACAGCGACCCCAACATACTTTCTTGATAAATAACGGCTTTGTATTCCACCATGTTCATATTCTCTTTTTGTTAAACGTTGCTTATTTAGCTTTCTCGTTAACCTTATTTTTAATTTCAAAACATTGTTCAAAACACTCAATATAGGGCGTAAGGTTAGAATGAGTTAAGCGATTCAAAAGTTCTTGATCACTAATAGGTTTGAGTGGTTTTTTATAACCTTGTTTTCCAAGGTGTTCTTTCGCCTCTTTGACTATGGTTTCAATCAGTTTGATGAGTTCAGGGTTTTTAGTAAGTTCACTCTGCCTTTCAATTTGAGCTTTTAATTGGTTTATGTAACCAAGCCAAGCTTGTAGATAGCGCAAGTGGTTTACGTATCGGTTGCTAAACAGGCCTTTACCTACCATATAAGCATTGAACTCTTCGTCCTCTTCTATCTGTGAATAATGATTTTTTAGTTGCTTCTTTAGGCTAAAGTTAAGCAGTAGTTTATGACTAAGATAAATAAATAATGCACTAAAGCCAATTGTCATAAGAACTGCCTGAAAGTTTGGCAAGATGCCAGAGGAAAGTGTGTTTAAGACAAAGAAAAAGGGGATGCCAATCAAACTGCCAATATAGATGTTTCGGTATTTAAACGCAAAGTAGAAGACGATTGGTGTAATTGCAGAGGCCATAGTGCTGGTGGTGAAGGTCTCTAGTGTTGGAAAATGAAACAAAAAGCTGATAGCACATAAAGATAAAGAGACAGCGGCATATCGAACAGCTGTCTTTGAAATCAACCTGTCTTTATGAATTAAAAGAGTAGTTATATCTTGATGAGTCATCGCTAATATCGTTTCGTTATTATCCGAATTGGCTATTTAGCCCATTCAGTATTAGTAATCTTGTTATGTGGCTGATTTAAGAGCTGGGTCCCAAAGTTGACAACTAGCAGTATTGAGATTCGAATATATCTAGGCTGGGGTAACGTTTTAGCAAACCCCATTTAATGAGCATAGTGTTTATCCCTTGTTAAGTGATGATATTAGGTTGATGATAACCTCTCTAAAAGGTTGTTGCTATAAAAATAGGAATGATTTTTATTCTTATTGAAAGGAGGTGTATTGAATTTTGTTGATATACCAGAGCCTTTTACCTTCAGGCGTGTCTACGCTGACTTCGTCATCGACTTCTTTACCAATCAGGGCTCTGGCCATCGGGGCGTTGACGCTAATGGCATTTTTCTTGGGGTCGAATTCATCGGCACCGACAATGCGGTATTGATGGATGTCGCCATTTTCATTTTCCAGTTCTACCCAGGCACCAAAAAAGACTTTGCCGTCTTGTTGCGGCGAGTATTCAATCACTTGAACAATATCGAGGCGTTTGCGCAAGAAACGGATGCGGCGGTCAATTTCTCGAAGTCTTCGTTTACCTTCTTTATACTCGGCGTTTTCAGAACGATCACCGTGAGCCGCCGCTTCTGTTACTGCTTGAGTGGTTTCACGGCGTTCAACGCGCCATAGGTGGTCCAGCTCTTTTTCGAGTGCGATTCGGCCTTCGCGGGTAATCAGGTGTGCTCTTGAGGTCATACGGAATAGTTAAGGATATGTATTAGAGTTCTTCGGGAAACCAAGTTGATCTGTCGGCATCGCGGTAGAGTTGGTTAAATTCTTTTCTCAGATTGCCGCGCCAATCTAGTTTTTTGGTTTGTTTACAGCCGCCAATTTTATTGAGTGATTTTTTAAAGTCGCGCTCAAGTTCTACTTTGTACTGTTTTACATCGGCATTCATATAGGTTTTGATGTAGTTGTTGGCGGTTAGACTGTATTTGGTGACAAACAGGCGGTTGACCTTATTAAAGCTTTTGGCAACGCTAATGCCTCGACAGCGTTTATTAAAAAAGTCGGCTTTTAAGGCGGTTAGGACTAAATTGGTGTGTAGGGTTTGTTCTTCTGAAATTTCAGGCGTGGAAGCTTCTGTGGTGTCTGTACTCTCAACTTCTTCAGCATGGATATAAGGCGACATGCCAAAACTCAATAAGAAAACTAGGCTGAGTTTAAAAGTGTTGTTTTGAAGCTTTTTCATTAAAGAGGGCATCTGCTCTGATTCCGTTCACGAATTAGTCAAGGTTGCCTTTAGTGTAATAGATGTTTCACTTGGTGTCAGTAGCTAAGGTTGGTGAGATTCATAAAAAAGCCAGACTGTTAGAGGCTGTCTGGCTTTTTGAAAAAGGTCTTAGGCTTTTACAAGCTGTTTTACCCAGCCTTCCATCGCTTCATTGGCCACAGGGTTTGGTGCTTCCATAAAGTTGACGATGAACTTATCACCCATGTCAGTGACACCGATTGAACGTGGACGAACCGCAACAGGGTCTGCTGAAGGCAGGTGCATACCAAAACAAAGGATGATGTTTTGAGCGTCTTCAATGCCTTCGCCGATTTCGCCATCGATGCTTTTAGTGTGACTGAAGTGGTCGAAGCGAGCAATATTGACCGCTTTTGGATGCGCTTCAACTTGTTGGTATAAGAAATCTAAAATGGCTGGAACGGTATCGAATTTTGATTCTTCTTTTGAGATTTCTAAAACAAAAATAGGGTATTTTTCTTTAAAGGTTTTCTGTTGCATGGGTTTCCTTAATAACAACGATTGTCCGAGGAGGACGTAGAGAAAAAACAAGGCCCTCTTTTGAGTGAGCCTTTTAGTTCGCGGCTTGGTTTATATCAAGCAGCTGAGTTTGTTGGGTATATTAGCGATACTGACGCAAATACAGCCATTCGAATGCACGTTTAGCGATATGGAAGAAACGACATGGTGGCAACAGCGTTGTGCCTTTTTCTGTACGTTTTATCAAAATACCGTGAGATAGCGTATCAACAATACAGATTAATTCGTGCTTGAATTCTTCAAAGTCAGATTGACCGTTTAGAGATTTAACCAAGTTGCGAGCCGCAGCAGTGGCTTGAAGATCTGCCGCGTGCGCCTGCTTAGCTTGCCATTCTGGCCCGGGGAAGCTTCCGGCATCACCTGCAATATAGACATTGTCATAGCCTTCAACTTTGGCGTGCATATCCGCTTTGATCATGCCGCCTTCAGAAAGAGGCATTTCAGAGTTTGCTGCCCACATCGGCCCGGTCATACCGGGCATGAATAGGATTAGATCGGCTTCAAGCTCGCCACCCTCGGTCTTAACTTTGTTTTCTTCAAAGCCAACCATTTTGTTACCTAGGTGCGTTTCAATGCCTTTTTTAGCCATCATTTTAACGAGGTTGCCCGGCACTTTTGGCCCAAGACGTTTACCCGGTTGTGGTGCAGGGTTAAAGAAGACCAGTTTGAAGTTGTCGCGGCGACCTTGGCGGCGAAGTAGGGTATCGATACCAAATAGGAATTCAAACATTGGGCCACCACGCATGGCTGCTGGCTCTTTAGGGTTGCCACCAAAACCGATTGCAATGGTGCCGCCCGTCATACCGTCTAGGCGCTCTTTAATACGGGTTGCGGCATCAATTCCTTCACATGGAGTAATGGCGTGCTCAATCCCCGGCAGTTTTTTAATAAAGCGACCACCCGTGGCGATGATTAGACCATCGTTTTCGTATTCACCTTTATTAGTGACAACTGTGCGACCACCATTCGTGACGTTTTCAACACTCGCTTCAACAAACTGTACCTTTTGGCGGTTGAAGAAGTTGTGCAGGTTGATGCGAAGGTCGTCCCCATTGCGAATGCCAGAAGGGATCCAAATTAAGCTCGGGTAGTAAACAAAAGATTCACTTGGAGCGATCACGGTGATATTTGCGTTTGGAGAGGCTTTGCGAGTTTGCTTAATGGCAGTTAGCGCCGCAAATCCTGTTCCTAAAATGGTAATGTTCATTTGGTCACATCCATTAAAATTTATGTGTATGTAAAAGGGTGCGTAAAAGTATATTCTGAACTCGAAAATCACGCATTAAAATTTATGGATGAATGATACCAAAAAAAACTTATTGCTAGGCTGATTGTTGAAAAAAAATTACCGAAATTAAAAACTGTAACAACTCGTGTTTATTTTTATAAATACTTATACAACAGATGTTTGCATAGTTTATTTAAAGTTAATTGTTGTTTTAAGTGTTGCCTTGAAGGCCGCCGGTGTGAAGTAAAATAATGGTGCTTTCAGGTTTGATTTGATCTTGTTTTAATTGATCGAAAAAGCCATAGAAGGCTTTGCTGGTATAAACCGGGTCGAGGGGAATATCAAAGTGCGTTTCAAAATAGACTTTAAAATCGAGGAGTTCTTTCGATTGTTTGCCATAGCCACCGTGATGATACTGCGTCAGTAACCTCCATTTTGGGGGCGTCTTTTTAGCTGGGTTGTGGTGGGTTAAATCTTGGCTTTTATAGTCCTCAATATAATCAATCCACTCTTCAATTTGAGGGGTCAGATATTCTCCCTGCTTCAATGCGGGAATCCCGATGATTTGCTTGGGTGAAACTGGCTTGGTTGTCTTTGCAGACTGACCGCTGTGCGCAAATCCTATCAAGCCCGCTAGGGTTGCACCGGTTCCGACGGCGGTATATAGGTGCGTCCAGTCAAGGCTCTCTTGGTTGATTTGTTGCATCAGTTCTTCAAAACCGATTAAGCCTAAATGGTTGCTGCCGCCTTCGGGAATGATATAGCTGTCCGGGTAGCATTTTTGTAACCCAGAAAGATAGCTTGGGTTATTTCTTAATTTATAGGTCTGTCGATCGACAAATTCTAGTTGCATGCCATTCTTCTGAGCCTGCTTTAGGGTGTGACTCCAGCTCTCTGGACTTTCCCTAAGTTCGCTGCCGCGGATAATGCCGATACTCGGAATATTAGCGGATTGTGCTGCGGCTGCGGTTGACGCAATATGGTTAGAGTATGCACCACCAAAGGTCAATATCGAATTGTAGTGATGATTGGCCAGGTAATCAAAATTGTTTTTTAACTTATAATACTTATTGCCTTGAATCTCTGAATGGTTCAAGTATTCAGGCTTTACAAAGACTTTTACTCTTTTTTCTGTAAATAAATCACAATAAATTTGTAATAAGGGCGTGATTTTTGCTTTTAAGGGGCGCATATACAGAGGTGAATCTTTTCTTTGTAAACAAAATGTGCAGGACAGGGTCTTCGTTGAGATGTTAGTCATGTACTTTGGGTGTTTGTATCGCAGCTTAGTTAGCTTGCTATAAACAAGAGTTAATTTTAAGGTCAAAGACGACCTTAAGTGAAAAAAATTGAGGATCAAATGGAACAGTTAACTACCAGTTTAGACGTACTGTTTATTTTGTTGGGTGCAATCCTTGTACTATTTATGCATGCCGGTTTTGCTTTCTTAGAAGTAGGAACGGTTCAACACAAGAACCAAGTTAATGCTCTGGTTAAAATCATGAGTGACCTTGGTGTTTCGACTGTAGCTTATTTCTTTATTGGTTATGGAATGGCTTACGGTGTCTTTCTTGGCTTTAATGTCGATGGCCAGTTAACTCAAGCGATGACAGAAAAATCGGGTTATGAGTTAGTTAAATTCTTTTTCTTAATGACGTTTGCTGCGGCGATCCCTGCAATTGTTTCAGGTGGTATTGCTGAGCGTGCGCGTTTTTATCCAGTTCTTTTGGCAACATTCTTAACGGTTGCATTTGTTTATCCTCTCTTTGAAGGGATCTCTTGGAATGGTAATTTTGGAATTCAAGCGTGGTTAGAATCTAGCTTTGGTGCTGGTTTCCATGACTTTGCTGGATCAATTGTTGTTCATGGTGTTGGTGGCTGGCTTGCACTTGCAGCGATTCTTGTGCTGGGTGCTCGTCACAACCGTTATGATAGTGAAGGTAATATTCGCCACGTTCACCCACCTTCAAGCATTCCTTTCCTAGCGTTAGGTGCATGGATTCTTTCTGTCGGTTGGTTCGGTTTCAATGTGATGTCAGCACAGGCAATTGAAGGTATTCAAGGTCTGGTCGCAATGAATTCTCTAATGGCAATGGTTGGTGGTATTTTGGCTGCAACTTTTGTTGGTAATAAGGATCCAGGTTTCGTTCACAATGGTCCACTTGCGGGATTGGTTGCAATCTGTGCGGGATCTGACGTGGTTAACCCTCTTGGTGCCTTGGTGATTGGTTTAGTGGCTGGTGCACTGTTTGTTAAAGCCTTTACTTGGACTCAGAAAACACTAAAAATAGATGATGTGTTGGGTGTTTGGCCTCTACACGGTTTAGTGGGGGTTTGGGGTGCGTTTGCTGCAGGTATCTTTGGTCAAGAAGCCCTAGGCGGTCTAGGTGGTGTTTCTCTAATTTCTCAGATTATCGGAATTAGTATCGGTGTGGGCATTGCCTTTATTGGGGGGTACATCGTTTACGTTATTGTTAACAAAATTTCCCCAATTCGTATGAGTGATGAAGAGCAATACGAGGGTGCTGACTTGAGTATTCACCGTATTCACGCCAATCCTCCTCGCGAAGACTATTAAGGGTCTTTTTTCGCGACTTCAACGTTAGTATTGTGCTCAAATCCTCATGTATTTGATATACATTCCAGATTTACGCGCACTACTGCATTGATCTTACAAAAAATCCTCGTGAATCGTTGTTTGGTTCAGGTGTTTAGGATTAGATTTGTTTGATGACATATTCAAAAATCCCGCTCTTTGTAGCGGGCTTTTTGGTATATTAAAGTTTGTCATTCACAGTCAAAAAAGCAGACTTCCTTCCTATGCAAAAACTTTCTGAAAAGCAGTTATACCGTTTTACTAATCTCTCTAAAACAGATTTCAACCCTGAAAAAGTTGGTGGTAAAGACACTGAAATTCTCAATTTCATGCAGCACTTCCACCCTAGAGCTTATCAATCTCTAAGTTTTGGTTTGCACATGAAGCGCAATCACAACCATATCTTTATTATGGGTGAGCCGGGCGTAGGGCGCATAGGTATGACCAAAGCGATGTTGAAACAGTCTGCTGAGCAGAAAAAGATACCTAAAGATGTGGTGTTGGTTTCAGACTTTAGTGAAGCCAATAAAACTCAGTATCTCTATTTTGAGGCGGGCATCGGTATTGAGTTTAAAACGGCAGTCGAAACGTTTGTTTCTCAGTTAAAGACTCAGTTACCGGTTTTATTTGATGGTCACGCCTACCAGTTACGCAGTCAGCAACTAGATAATGATTTGAGCGAAAAACAGGAGGCCATTCTTGAGCCTGCGTTTGACTTGGCGGATGAACTGAGTATTGGTATCTCTCAAAGTGAAAATAACTTTATTTTGACTGCAATTATTGACGATAAGCATTACCGTTCAGCTGAGCTGAAGGCGTTTGAGGAGCAGACTCAGAAGCACTTTATGAAAGCTTTTGAAGCTGTTGAAGAAGCCCTAAATAAAGGTTTAACACATTTCCCATTTTTGCAGCACGAGTATATGGATGCAGGCAAGAACCTGAATACAACGGTTGCCCAAGAGCACTTAGAGCCTTTGATTCAGACATTGAAAATGGAATTTGGTAAGACGCCAGAAATCTGTAAGTATTTGGATTCACTGCAAGAAAGTATTGTTTCCAAACTCCATCTGTTCTGGGATCAAAACGCAGAACAAGTCACGGCCAGTAAATCTCAGACCAGTATGGATGAGCTTTTAGCTGAACAGCAGGGGCTTTCCATCTTTGAAGTTAATCTGCTGGTCGATCATCGCGAACTAAAACATGCGCCGATTATCTATGAGCAAAATGCGACGACCCCTAAACTGTTTGGTTATACCATCAATTCAGCGGTCGCGAACGCAACTGATACGGTAAGTTTGGCAATGAGCCATCAGGCTGGGTTGTTGCAAAAGGCAAATGGCGGCTTTCTGATTATCAATATTCAGTCTCTGTTAAAAGACCCTGAAATTTGGTCTAACCTCAAAGCAGCGCTAATGAGTAAAAAACTCAGTTTTGAAGTGCCTTCATCGAGCAGTGTGGCCCCTTATCATTTGCCAGATTTTCCACTTAAACTGACCTTGGTTCTGGTTGGTCAAGCCGCTCATTTCTATGCATTACAAGATATTGATGCCCAGTTTAGCCGTCTGTTTAAGGTGCAGGTAGAGTTTGAAGTTGAGTTGACCCGAACCAAAGAGCACGAGGTGACGCTGGCGAAACAGCTGGCTTCTGAAATTGATGATTGGGATGATCTGCCAGTCGAAACTTCCGCTTTTGAGCGCTTAATTGAATACGCCTCCAGAATGGCCGAAGACGAGAATCGTCTGTACAGTAATAAAGCGATTCTGCGAGATGTACTGGCCGAAGCCAATGCTTTTGCTCGGGCGAGTAATGAGGCTTCTGTGACTCGTGAGACGATTGAAGCAACCATCCTGCAAAGAGAGTTTCATACCGGTCTCACGGAAGACCACTACCATCGCGCCATTACCGAGCAGCAGGTGTTAATCCTCACTGAGGGAGAGCATGTTGGGATGGTCAATGGCCTGACGGTATTGACTGTTGGAAGACAGTCATTTGGTCAGCCAGTTCGAATTACGGCACAGGCTTCAGCTGGTGATGAAGGGGTGGTTGATATTGAGCGAGAAGTCGAAATGGCCGGCCCCATTCACTCTAAAGGAATGTTGATTCTCTCTGGTTACTTGCGTGGTCGCTATATGCGTAATCATGCACTGGGTTTCAGTGGTTCTATTGTGATGGAACAATCATATAGCGGTGTAGAAGGGGACTCAGCGTCTTCGGCAGAGTTACTTGCGCTGATTTCTTCTATTGCCCAGCTTCCGATGCGTCAAGATTTGGCAATTACAGGATCAATTAATCAGTTTGGTGAAATCCAACCGATTGGTGGGGTCAACGAAAAGGTTGAAGGTTTTTATAAGATCTGTAAAGAGAGAGGCTTGACCGGCACGCAAGGGGTGATGATTCCCCTTGCTAATGCTTCGCACTTGATGTTGAGTTCAGATGTTCGCAAAGCGGTTAAAAAAGGTAAGTTCCATATCTATACCATGAGCCATATTGATGATGCGATTGAGCTGTTTACAGGGCTTAAGATAGGTAAGCGCAAGAAGAAGGGCTGTTATGCCAAAGGCAGTGTCAATGCTAAGGTGATGGCCGCGCTAGAAGCGATGAATGAGAAGTCAGGGTAGCTAAAACAGGTTGGTTGAAAGCCTTGTTGAAGGCGGCCTGCCATTCTACAGTGATACTCTATTTAAAACAGAGTATTAAAGGTTTCATCAGAGAGCTTTGTCGCCGCTTTTTCAAGTTGCTTGGTATTTTCCATTAAGCGATTAATGCTTGAAAAAACCAGTTGTGCCAGTTCTTCTGTGTGTTGGTTGTGTTTGGCCTCGGCTTTGGCCTTAGAGGTAAAAATACTGCCAGATTTAGGCTTTGATTGTACATGCCTATGAAGGCTTTGAAACCGGTTAAACGACTTTTGTAATGTCGCCTCAATGGGGTCAAATTCTGGTAGTCCCCTGAAAGATTGTCCATCAGCGTAAAACCATTTTCCATACAGGCTGTCAGTGACAATGAGCGGAAGGTGGCGAGCATCGACGGGTAATTTTAAAGCAAACCCCTGAACGTGTGATTTCCACTGAAGCAGAGAGGCTTTAGCTTCTCTTAAATTGGCAATGGCAGCTTTCTTATTCACAGACAGTATCAACTCATTGAGGTTTTAGGGCTTGCTTGTATTCTTGTTAGTATAGTTCTGCGATTTCTTCTTCAGAGAGTGCCATGATTCTTGTTCGACCATATTAATTGCTTCCAATAAGGTTTCTGAAACTGAAATCAGGTTGTGCATGAGTTCTTCTGCTTTTTTGTGATTCTTTTCTCGTATTTTAGCTTTAGAGGTAAAAAGGCCTCCTTTGACTTCGCCAAACATCAGTTTATAGATTTCCATATAGACTTGATGAAGCATGGCGTGCGGTGCATCAATAGCACCATAGCTATTTAAGCTTGATAGCATTTGACCCCTACCGTAATACCATTGGCCAAATTTACAGTTGGTGTGAATCACTGGGACATGGTTTTGATCGACAGAAAAACCGCCAACGATTGCTTGAGCGTATGCTCGCCACTGAATATGGGCGGCTTTGGCAGCTCGAAGCTGTTGAATGATCTCTCTTTTTGTCATGGTTTTGTCCTGTGAAACTGTATTGCTTAATAAATCTATCGGGATTGAATGGTCAAAACCACTATTTTTATAGTGGTAATAGGGGCCGATCCAACCTTCTGATTCTACAAAACCAATCGTAGAAGACAAACTATTTTTATTTATTCCGCCATACTAAGCCGCTTATGCTTGACTTATGTTAGTATTGATTGGGCTTAAATACTTATTGTTGTTGGTTTTTTCTATTTTTCCAGTTGGAAAAGACGTGAACTCGCCAGAAGATTTGAATGGCAAAGTAAGCAATGACACCTAAGGCAATTCCAACCACAGCACTCCCTAAATAAAGGGGTAACCATAAATCGCCAAGCGTGTTAATCAACCAGTCCCAACTGAGCTCAAATTGAATACTTTCGTCGGCTTCTTGACCCAGAATAAGGGTGCCAATGACATAGTTGAAGTAAAAAATGGGCGGCATGGTTAATGGGTTACTGATCCAGACCAGTGCGACGCTGATCGGCAAGTTAGCGCGGAATAGAATTGCGCTGATGGCCGCAGTCACCATTTGTGAAGGGATGGGAATCGACATCCAGAAAAGCCCAATCAAAAAGGCTTTTGAGACGGAGTGTCGGTTTAAATGCCATATGTTTGGGTTGTGTAGCCATTTTCCAAGTACACCAAAGCCTTTTGTGTTTTTAACTTTATCGGGGTGTGGTAAATAGCGTTTTATCAGTTTCTTTGGCATGTTAATTTATTTTGTTTTTGGCTTCTTGCTTGGGGTTGTCCAAGTCTATCATTTTCGGGAACTGCCGGATAAGGGCTGGTTCTATCTCGCGGTAATGGCTGCTTTAGGGCTTCTAGTTCTGGTCTACCGCAACGCCATCCAATCTAGCAGGGCATCATTACACCGATATGAAAACTATACACGCAACCCGCCGCTAGCCCAAAGCCCTTTTCTTGATTTACAGCAAAAAATTCTCAATCTTTCGGCAGGTCTATTGTTTGGGCTCTCATATGCGCTTTTTCAGGCTCAGTTTTATACCGGCGCAGAGAGTGAGTTTTTTAATCAAAAGGGTTGGGTATCGGGGCAAGTGACTTCCTTGCCTCAGGTTGAACAGCACCCAGCGTACAATAAAATTGCTTTTGAATTTTCCCCTGAGCAGGTGGGGTTTACTTTCCCTATTCAGAAAACCCAGCGCCACGATGATTTTTCAAAAATTAAACTGAGTTGGTACCTACCTCATCGCCAGTATGATCCTAAACACTTCTCTTTACCTAAACTGGGTGAAAAATGGCGGTTTTACGGTAAGCTTAAAAGTTTGCATGCCAGTTCTAATCCTGTGCCGAGAGACTACGAAGTTTGGCTTTTTCAGCAGCATATTGACGCGCGAATGACGGTATCGGGTTTGAAGATTGTGAATGGCCTGTCTAATGCTGAGCGATTAACTGATGAGGTGGCACTTACGCCTCATGTTGTTCGACAGTCTATTTCTGACTATTTAGATAGCCTATTTGAAAATAGTGATTACCGGGCGATTTATCGCGCGCTCATTATTGCTGATAAGTCTGATATCTCTGCTGAAGAGTGGCGGCTTTTTCAACAAACCGGCACGATCCATTTAATGGCGATATCGGGCTTGCACATGAGTATTATGGCGGCGATTGGTTTCTATCTAGCGAAAGGCCTTTGGTTTGTTGTGGTTTACCGCCAGAGAAAAATCATTTTTCCAGTGTTTGCAGCCAGCGTCTCCCTGCTAATGGCGACGGCCTATCTGTTTGTTTCTGGAGGGGCTATCCCGACTCAAAGGGCTTGGATCATGGTGGTGACAGCAATTGCTTTTCTCATGATTCAGAGAAGGTTTCAGCCGCTATCTGCTATTGCCATGGCCGTGTTGCTGATCTTACTTTGGGATTCGAGGACCGTTTTACATGCCGGGTTTTGGCTGTCTTTCAGTGCGGTATTGATTATTGTTTGGGGGTTGTCTCTTGCCAAGGAAGCCAGCAAGCTCGGCAAGTTTATTTATATTCAGTTTTTATTAGGTATCGTCCTGTTACCTGTCTTAGCGTGGCACTACCACGAAGTACCGATTTACAGTATTGCGGCTAATTTAATTGCTGTGCCCTTTATTACTCTGATTGGATTGCCACTGTTATTTTTAGCGGTCGTTCTAGGTACGGTTCTACCTAGTTTAGCTGGCGACCTAATTGGTTTGCTTGATACCTTGTGGGGCTATCTGTGGCTTTATCTACATGGCCTTGTCTCATTTCCTATTAAGGCATGGGAGATTCCCCAAACTTCTTTGCTATGGTTATTTTGGGTTTATTTAGGCTTGGCTGCGCTTCAGCTTTTTTGGTTTAAGGTGAACCGTTATAGGTCCTTTTGGTTTTTCCTGTTACTGATCTTCTTTTATTTGGTGGTGAGTTTATGGGTTGCCCATCAATATAGGGTTGACCCTATCGCTCAGGGGAATGCTCAAATTACCGTTTTGGATGTCGGTCAAGGTCAATCGGTTGTGGTGAGAACTGAATCGAAAGTTGTGGTCTTTGATGTGGGCGCAAAGTGGGGACTATCAACCGATGCCGCTAAAGTCGCTTTACTGCCATACTTAAAGTCATTGGGTATTCTCCATATCGACGATTTAATTATTAGCCATTCTGACAGTGATCACGCGGGGGCAACGCGTTCAGTCTTAGAGAATATTTCTTTAGGTCAAATGTTGAGTGGCCAAGCTGAAAAATTGAATCTGAGTCTAGGTCTAAAAGGTGAGTTGGCTCATTTTCAACAATGTCGAGAAGGCCAAGTTTGGCATTATGATGGCGTTGAGTTTGAAATGGTTTCACCGTCTGAGTCGATGCTGAATTCAGGTCGAGAAATCAGTGATAATGACTGGTCATGTGTTTTAAAAGTTACGGCTTCTGGTCAAACGGCTTGGTTAATGGGGGATCTGGGTTCAAATTATGAACGTCAGCTGATTGAGCGTTATCCTCTTAACGATTTAAAAGGGGAGCTACTCATTGCAGGACACCATGGAAGTCACTATTCAACCTCTACCGAATGGCTGAATGTATTAACGCCAGAGCATATTGTGTTTACGTCTGGCTATATGAACCGGTTTGGTTTTCCGGACCAAAGGGTTTTAAAGCGAGTTGATGACCATGCTATGAAGGCTCCTTATTCCGTTTATTGGTGGAATACCGCCTGTTCTGGTGCCCTGAGTTTTGAAATGACTGAACACGGTGTTGAATTAAGGAATGAGTCGCGCAAACAGCAGGGTAAGTGGTATCATCATCGCTGTTCAGAAACACAGCAGGGAAGGTTTTATCAGTGAGTTGGCCGGCATTTTGGAAGCGTAAGACATGGCAGAGTTATTTGCTTTCGCCTTTGTCTTCCCTTGTCTGTTGGGAAGCGGCTAGACGACTGAAAAACTTCCAGCAACAGAATGTGGCTGCAAGGCAAACGCAAGCCACTGTGATTGTGGTGGGCAATGTTGTCGTGGGCGGCACCGGCAAGACCCCGTTTATTGTCTGGTTGGCAGATCAGCTTAAGCAGAGCGGCTTTTCGGTTGGAATTCTCAGCCGAGGCTATGGCGCCAAGAACAAAGAGTGGCCACGCTTAGTTTCCGTATCAGACACAGCAGAGACGGTGGGTGATGAACCTCTGATGCTGAGTCAAAAAACAAATTGTCCCGTCGCTGTTTCACCTAAAAGAACTGAGGCCTTAGCATTGCTCACCGAACAGCATGATTGTGACTATGTGATTAGCGATGACGGTTTGCAACACTATGCTTTGCAGCGCGATATTGAGGTTGTGATGATTGATGCCGAAAGGCAGTTTGGCAATCAGATGTGTATGCCTTCAGGCCCCCTTAGAGAACCTTTATCGAGAATCGAAGAGGTCGATTTCTGTGTATGGAATGGGCTCAACGAAAACGAACAAATTCCGCAATTAGTTTATCAACAGAAAACCGCCTTGAAGATGCAACTGCTAC
Source organism: uncultured Thiosulfatimonas sp. (assembly GCA_964547865.1). Taxonomy (GTDB): domain Bacteria; phylum Pseudomonadota; class Gammaproteobacteria; order Thiomicrospirales; family Thiomicrospiraceae; genus Thiomicrorhabdus. The sequence goes on along the minus strand of CAZJPO010000007.1, from coordinate 11,715 downwards.
CGGTGCAATTTCATAAGGTGGCCGACCTTCAAACAAGCCTATCTATCGAAGCGTTTGTGGCGCAGTTTTCCCAACAAGAGACTATGGCGATTGCCGGAATTGGCAATCCGCAACGCTTCTTTAATACCTTGGCAGAGCTGTCTTTGGAATTCAAAACCACAGCCTTTGCCGATCACCACGCGTTTTCTAGAGCCGAATTGGTGGGGTTACCTGCTTCCTCATCAGGCAATCCAATCATTATGACTGAGAAAGATGCGGTAAAATGTCAGGACTTTGCTGAAGCCAGTGATGAATGGTGGTATTTGAAGGTGGAAACCGCCTGTTCTCCATCATTAGTCCAAGCAATTATTACCAAGCATCTTCAGCTTAAAAAATAGAAACAAGAGAGACAATAATGGATCCAAAACTATTAGAAATTTTGGTTTGTCCGGTCAGTAAGACCAAACTGTATTTTGATAAAGAGTCGCAAGAGCTGATTTCAACAGCTGCCAATCTGGCTTTCCCTGTCCGTGATGGCATTCCGATCCTATTGGAAAATGAAGCCCGTCAGTTAAGTGCTGAAGAAACCGAACAATACCGCAAAAAGAAACACTGAGAACGTCGATGTCCTTTACCATTATTATTCCCGCACGATTTGAATCTAGCCGCCTTCCAGGTAAACCTCTAAAAGATATTCACGGCAAGCCAATGATTGAATGGACTTGGCGACAAGCCCAAAGCGCGGGCGCTTCTAGAGTGATTGTTGCGACGGAATCCGAAGAGGTTGAAGCGGTTTGTAAAGACTTTGGTGCTGAAGTGGTAATGACCAGCCCTGATCACCAGTCAGGGACAGAACGAATAGCTGAGGTGATTGATCTAGCGGGGATCAATGGTGATGAGATTTTGGTTAATGTGCAGGGTGATGAGCCGATGCTACCAACGGAGTTGATTCATCAGGTGGCTGAAGGACTTGAGAAGCATCACGAAATCTCAATGGCGACCCTGTGTGAGCCGATTGAAGATATCGAAACCGTGTTTAATCCGAATGCGGTCAAAGTCTGTCGTGATTGGGCAGACCGTGCGATTAATTTCAGCCGCGCACCACTGCCTTGGTCGCGTGATACCTTTATGGGTGAAAACCAGAGTCTGCCTGAAAACTGGGCCTACAAGCGTCATATCGGGCTCTATGCTTATCGCGCCGGCTTTGTTAAACAGTATGTTGCTTGGCCGGAATGTGAGTTAGAGCATGTCGAAAAGCTGGAGCAATTACGTGTGCTGTGGCACGGCGAAAAAATTCTGGTATTGGATGCGCTCTGCGATGCTGGCGTTGGTGTGGATACAGAAGAAGATCTGGAAAAAGTCCGTCAGCTTTTGGCAAGTTAATGAAGGTTAAATAGATTAAATCATGTTGAAGTACATTACCCTGCTGGGGGTTATCTATTTTTTCTACTGGCTGATTAAACAGAAGATCAGAAATCGTAAGCTAGAGAGTCAGGGCATTGTCGTTGAGCAAAAAGGCATTCGTCCGATTACCTTGATGATGATTGTGATGCTGGTGATGTATGGCGGTTATATGGTTTATTATGTCCTCTTCGGTATGCCCAGCGTTTAAAAAATCTCTTAAACTAAAACTGATCTCTTTGTTGCATTTTGTATTGGGCGGAGCCCGTTCTGGAAAAAGCCGTTTTGCTGAAAATTTGGCGGCTGGTTTTGAGGAGAAGGGGCGAACCGTTATCTATTTGGCAACCGCTAATCGAACTTTTCAGGATGAGAAGGGCGAAAGTCAGCTCGATAAAGAGATGGCTCAACGCATAGAGCATCACTTGTCACAACGCCCTGACCACTGGCAAACGGTCGAATGTCCTCTCGAACTCTCCGAATGTTTAAATCGCTATAACAGTCATGAGTACTGTATTCTGGTCGACTGCTTAACCTTGTGGTTTTTGAATACCCTACAATCTCGTACAGACACAGATAACGCTGAGCAGGCATTGTTAGAGGTCATGCAAGCTCATCGCGCTGAACTGATTTTGGTGAGTAACGAAGTCGGTTTAGGCATTGTGCCTCTAGGAGAGCTTAGCCGTCGCTATGTCGATGGCCTTGGGCGCCTGCATCAAAAGGTTGCTGAACAAGCGGATAAAGTCAGCTTTTTAGTTGCCGGAATAGAGACGAAACTAAAACAATAACCACCCAGCTCACCTCAAAATTCATCAATTTTTTTGTTGGAAAATGGACATTTAGATTAGTAAACTCACATTTTTCGCCTCGAACTTGACGAATTGTGAGGCAACCGAGGTCGTCATGTTTTTGAAAGAGTTTAAATGAATAACATCAATATAAAACCCATTGATCTCTCTGTAAGAGAGTCGGCAAGGGCCTATCAAAACCAGTTGACCAAACCACCGGGGTCTTTGGGGCAACTTGAAGAGATCGCGATTAGATTGGCGGGATGTCAGGGGAAACTACAGCCAACGATTACCAAACCTTGGATTTCGGTGTTTGCTGCTGATCACGGCATTACTGAAGAGGGTGTATCAGCCTTTCCCGCTGTGGTGACCCAAGAGATGGTCAAGAATTTTTCTGCAGGCGGAGCCGCGATTACGGTATTAGCCAAACAACTCAATGTCCATTTTGAAGTGATTGATGTCGGTGTTTTCAGTGATGTGGCGCCGCTCCCCAACCTTATCTCTGATCGAGTCGCTGCAGGTTCACACAACTTTAGCCAGTGTGCGGCAATGGATAAAGCGATGATGCAAAAGGCTTTAGCGGTCGGTGAAGAAGCGGTGAATAGGGCACGAGAATTTGGTGCTGACCTGTTTATTGCTGGAGAGATGGGGATTGGCAATACCACTGCGGCGACCGCAATGATCAGTCAGCTCTGCAGCACCAACTTGGATGACTTGGTTGGCAGGGGAACTGGGATTGATGACCAGCAACTTGTTCATAAGCGACAAGTGATTGAAAATGCGTTAAAGCTTCACCAACCACAGTGTACTTCGGCTTTAGAAGTGTTGCGCTGCGTCGGCGGGCTAGAAATCGCCGCTTTAACCGGTGCCTACTTAAATTGTGCAGAACATGGCTTACCTGTGGTGATTGACGGAGTGATCTCATGTGCAGCGGCACTGGTTGCCTTTGAAATCGCGCCAGAAGTCAAAGAGTGGATGTTATTTGGTCATGAATCGGTAGAGCCTGCTCAGCAAGCCGTGTTTAAAAAAATGGACGTCAGTCCATTACTTAACCTGTCAATGAGATTGGGCGAAGGCTCTGGGGCGGCGATGGCGATTCCTATTATTCAGTTGGCTTGTTCTCTCCACAATCAGATGGCGACCTTTGAACAAGCAGAAGTTTCTAAGGAATAAACGGTGCGAATTGATATTCTTCGACATGGTGATTGTGCAGACGATGTTTGGTTACGAGGCCGAACGGATTCTCTATTGACCGAACAGGGTCATGAAAAAATGTGCACGCAGCTTAAGCAACTTAAAACGTCAGATTACCAAAAAGTGCTAACGTCACCGGCAAAGCGCTGTCTAGCCTTTGCCGAAGCTCAATTTCAAAACCTTGAAATATCTGACTCTTGGCAAGAACGGGCTTTTGGCATCTTCGATGGCCTGTCTTATCAACAAGTTGAATCGTCTTATCCTGCTGAGTTACAAGCTTACCTTCAACAGCCTTTTGATTATGATCTGCAAGAGGGGGAAACCTTTAAACAGTTTCAGCAACGAATTCAACAAGCCTGGACTGAATTGATTGAATCTGATTGTGAATCAATTCTGTTAGTGACTCACGGTGGGCCAATGCGTTTAGTTTTACAATCCATCTTAAACCTTTCAAATGAAACACTTTTTCATATCGAATTGGGGTATGCATCTATGGTCAGCATTGAGGTATTTAACGCCGATGATTTTGAGTGCGACCAATATTCTGAAACATTCTGCAAGCTAGTAGAAATTCGTCCATGTAGTGAGAAATAGATGAAAACATTCTGGCTAGCCATTCAATTTATGAGTCGTCTGCCGACGCCGCAGTATGAGTCGGTGAGCTCAGAAGAGATCGGGCGTTCGATTCACTACTTTCCTGTTGTCGGCTTGATTATTGGTGCGATTCTCTTATTGACGGCTCAAGTCGGGCTTTGGTTGCCTGCAGAGATTACAGCGGCTTTGGTGTTGGCAATGTGGGCTTGGGTAACGGGTGCGCTGCATTTAGATGGTGTGGCGGATACGGCTGATGGCTGGTTGGGAGGCGTTGGCGATCACAAACGCGCTCTGGAGATTATGAAAGACAGCCGAATTGGTACGGGCGGGGGCGTGGCTTTGGTGATTGTCTTGTTATTGAAGTGGTTGGCTTTAAGTTATGTCATTGAGGCTCAGCTGTGGTTAATTTTGTTTTTAACTCCCGTGTTTGCCAGAATTGCCTCGATTAGCCTCATGCCCGTTACTGAGTACGTCAGTCGGCAAGGCATTGCTGAAGATATGGCAGAGCACCTAAACCCCTATGTGATTTTTGCTTGGTTACTCATCGCTGCGGCCATGATTTTATGGATAGAGCCTCTAATGCTTGTGTTTATAGTATTTGTCTGGTGGTGGATGCGCTGGATCATGATCAAAATAACAGGCGGTATGACAGGGGATACAGCAGGGGCGATGACTGAAGTGATCGAAGTGGCAGTTTTAATCTTAGCGACGGCTTTTTTGATCAACTAAGACGACTGCTTTTAAATTGTTTCTCTAACGCGCTTGATCAATCTTTTTGCACAGGCCTTCTAAGGCCGTAATTAGTCTTGCGGAGGGTCGTTGGAAGTGATCAGCGTTGAGTTTGTAGATGTGATTATTTTTGACTGCTGAAACCATTGGCCATTTTTGCCAGTCGTTGTACCAGCTTTGCTGAACCGGTTTTAGTCCACCCAGTAAGATTACATCAGGATTTTTATGGACGATGGTTTCTAAGCCAACCTCAGCAGAGAGAAGGGGGAGGTCATGAAAAGCGTTTTTGCCGCCACAGAGTTTGATGGCCTGGCCAATAAATTGGTGGTCACTGATTGTGATAAATGGTTTGTTCCAAACTTGGTAATAGGCGCTGACCTCAGAGCGTTCTTGGTAATGCTGTTTAACCTTTATTAACTCTGTTTCTAGTTCACTGGCTACCTTGTGTGCAGTTTTTTCTGTACCCAATTTTGCTCCAAACTGCCGAATCTGTTTGGGAATATCTTCGAGTGATTTCACCTCTGTTGCCCAAACTTCGATGCCAACCGACTGAAGTCGCTCTAAGTCAGCTTTTTGATTGCCTTCTTTCCAGCCAATTACGACATCTGGTTTTAAGGAAATAATGGCTTCAATATTTAGGCCGTTATAACCTCCAATAATAGGGTATTTTAGCGCTTCTGGTGGATAGTCAGAAAACTTAACCACTCCGACCAGCTTGTCTCCAGCACCGGCGGAATAGAGCATTTCTGTAACGTGAGGTGCTAGAGAAATGATTCTTTGGTAGTTGTTTTCAATTTGATCTTTTTCTAAAGCGAACAGAGTTGTATTCGGAAGGAATAGATTTAATAAAATCAGAATAGCGATGGTTAACTGCTTTGGTGTTGACCATCTCAAAATAAGAATCATATCAACAACACGCGACTTAAAAGTCGATCCCTTTTTGGGCTTTGATGCCACTTTTATAGGCGTGTTTTTCATCTTTGATTTCGGATACGGTATCAGCAAGTTCTCGCAACTCAGCCAGAGCCGAGCGACCCGTGACCACGACATGTTGCATCTCAGGGCGTTCGCTAATCCTGTTTAACACGGAGTTTTTGTCTAGGTATTTATAGCTCAACAAGTAGGTTAATTCATCTAGAACCACCAGATCAAAACTAGCGTCATTTAGCATTCGAGTCGCCACTTCCCAGCCATTTTTTGAAGTCTTGATATCTTGTACTCGGTCTTGGGTATCCCACGTGAAGCCATCGCCCAAGACATGCCATTCACAATTTGGAAAGGTGTTGAAAAAGGCTTCTTCTCCCGTATCAGTTCGGCTCTTAATAAATTGACATACGCCCACTTTTAAACCGTGGCCCAATGCACGTGCTACCATGCCAAAAGCAGAGGTTGATTTGCCTTTACCATTGCCAGTAATCACCAGCAACAGCCCTTTTTCACCGTCAGCACGAGCAATAGAGGCATCTATTTGGGCTTTTTTACGTTCCATTCTAACCTTGTGGTAATGCTCTGTTTTGGTGGCATCATTGCTCATTTTTCATTCCTGTTTGTAAAATATGGGTTATGGCTTTCATCTCTAAATGAATCTCTAGTGTATCAGCCAAATACTCAAGTTGCTGTTCTCTAAAAGCATCCATATCGAATGTCTCTTCAGCTTCTAATCCAGCCCAACTTAAGATCAGTTGTAGAGCCTCCGGTTGGGAAAATAGGCCATGCAAATAGGTGTTAAAAACTTGGTTGTCATCTGATAGCATGCCATCGTCTACGGCATTAAGGCTAACCGCTGAATGCTGGTTTGCATAGGTGGTAATCCCTGAGTGTATTTCGTAGCCCGTGACTGCACAGCATTGGTTATTTAGGCAGAGCTTTCCGCTAATGTTTTCTAGTTTCTTGTGGTTTGTTAAAGTGGTTTGATAGTCAAAAATCCCCAGCCCTTTAATCTCCGTCTGCTCACTTTCTATCTGCTCGGGGTCAAAGATAGATGCGCCAAGCATTTGCAACCCGCCACAAATGCCGATAATTTTGCCGTTATAACGAAGATGATGTTGGATGGCATCCGGCCAACCTTGGGTTTTTAGCCAGTCTAAGTCAAAGGCAATATTTTTACTGCCGGGCAGGATGACTAGGTCAGCGGGCGGAATAGCTTGATTGTGTTTTACCCATTGAAAATCAACTTGCGGATGTTGAATCAATGGATCTAAATCGGTGTGGTTGGAGATATGCGGTAATAGGGGAACGATCACCTTTAGAGCACTGGAATCTGCCTTTTGGGACTGAGAGATCTTTTGGATTGCATCTTCTGCATCCAGTGCTAGATCATGCAGGTAGGGCAGAACGCCCAGTACAGGTTTATTGGTCTGTTTTTCCAACCAGATTAAGCCGTCTTCAAGCAGTTTAATATCACCGCGAAACCGGTTGATAACAAAACCTTTAATTCGATCCCTTTCAGATTCTGATAAACAGGCCAATGTGCCGACAATATGAGCAAAGACGCCGCCTTTGTCAATATCGGCAATCAAAATGACTGGGCAGTCAACTTCTTCTGCGAAGCCCATATTGGCAATGTCGCCTTCACGTAGGTTAACCTCTGCAGGAGAACCTGCGCCTTCAACAAGGATATTACAGTACTGTTTGTTCAGAATTTGAAAAGAATCGAAAACCGCTTGCGCGGCTTTCGGTTTATATTGATGGTAATCCATAGCATTTAGGTTGCCAATAGATTGCCCCTGAAGAATCACCTGAGCCCCTGTGTCACTATTGGGTTTTAGCAATACAGGGTTCATATGCACCGATAAAGGTACTTTGGCAGCAATGGCCTGTAAGGCTTGCGCTCGGCCAATTTCACCGCCATCATTGGTGACAGCACTGTTGAGTGCCATGTTTTGTGGTTTAAAGGGCGCAACCTCTAGACCACGACGATAAAGAACCCTGCACAGTCCAGCGACTAAAGTACTTTTGCCAGCATCTGAAGTACAGCCTTGGACCATCAAGGTGCTCATGGGTTAATCCTCTATAGTTTTAAGTCTGCCTGAATAAACCAGCTGCGCTCAAGCAATTCTGGGTATACAAAAATACCGGGTGCGGTGGCTGAATAAACATAGCTTCCGTTTGGACGGTTAAACAGGTTGTTCACTCCCAGTTTTACCGATAGTTGTTTGTTCTCCATGCTGTAAGTCAAATCAGTACTATGGTTGGTTGGATGTTTACCGTATTCATTTTTAAAATCAGATAGGGCATAACTCTCTGTTGCCGCTTTGTGGCTGACATTGATACGGTGCTGTTTTAAAGCAGGCATCCAGCTGGCAGTATAACTTGCTTCAGCAAAAAGGTTAATGGTGTGCTCAGGCACGCCCGGTACCTTTTTACCTTTCAAGTCGGTGTCGTCATTGCGATCAATGCGAGTATTTTGGTATTGATAGTCAGCCCCAACTTTTGCCTGATCAAAGTACTGTTGAACCAGTAGGTTAATTCCCTGCTTTGAGGTACGATCAAGCGTGGTGTTGAGGCCAAATGGGTTGAGGTATTTGTCGAGAAACAACTCATCTTTAAGCTTGCTCGCAAAAGCTTCGACAGTGATATCCGTATTCTGCATGCGGTTCTTATAGCCTACGGTCAGGGTATCACTGGTTTGCACATCGATAAAGCCGTTAAATACTTGGCTTGTAAAGGTACCATTCCAAGAAAAATAGCGATCAATGGCTGGAGAGTTAAAGGCGTGATTAAAGTTTGCATAGATTGCACTTTGATCATTTAGTTTGTAGTTGACCCCTAAGTTGTAGGCATTCAGGTTTTCTTTTTTATCGAGATTATTGCCTGAATCACTGTATTCATACTGTACATCTTCAAATCGAAGTCCAGCGTTGAAAGTGAGGTTTTTAGAGGGGTGAAAGTTGGCCGAAGCATAATATGCAGTGGTATCGATCACAAATTTTTTATCCTCTTCAACACGCTGATTGTTATCCGCTTTTAGCCCATATGAAATTACCATGTTTTGTAAACGGGTTTTAAAATCAAGGTGGTGGATATTCTGATCATAGTTATAAAGGCTATAGAGCTCAGAGTCTTTATTGACGGTTTTCCATGTGTAGTCAGCTTTGGTTTTGTCGAACTTGTGGCCAAAGTGCAACTGACTGGTTTTTTGATCAATATCTTGCATTGGGGTAAAAGTGGCTTGATCCTGGTAAGGATCGTCTTCGAAGTCGCTTAGTGATAAATTGTCGATGTAATAAAGCTCTGAACGGTTGGCTGTAAACTGTACATCTGCCGTTGTCTTGCCATTGGTGACTCCAAAACCAGTTGTTAGGTTATTTGCAGCCAAGGTATTTTTTGTGCCATCTGCTTTTACAACAATTTGTCCGTCAGATTGCTCGGTTTGTAGAGCGAAATCCCCAAAAAACTTATATTGACCATGTGTTTCAGAGTGCTGGATGGCGACACTTTGTGCTTGACGATAATCGGAGGTATATTTTGTGGAAAATTTACCGCCTGACTCGGTGTTGGCACCCCCAAAAGTATTAATCACAATGGCACCACCAGCGGAACCATTACCGTACAGAACAGAACCAGAACCTTTAATAATAGAGATGTTCTGAATACTATTTAGATCAATGGCACTCAACTGTGTTGGGACGAGGTCGATGTTCTTCAAAGAGACGCCGTTCAAAATAATCTGAACATTTTCAAAGCCCGTTTCCCCAAAACCACCCAAATCTATGCGAGGGATCAGAGGGTTTCCAAAACTCGATTTAATTAAGATACTTGTGTTCTGAGATAGAAACTCTGTCAGTGAAGTGGCGCCACTTTTACGAATGTCTTCACGGTTAAATTGTCTAGTTGAATATGGAGTAGATAGCTCGTCATCTATAAAATGGCCATCGCTGACATAAATTTTGTCGAGTACTGTGTCTTGTGCCCAACTTGGCTGAGAAAGTGTGGCGGCCAGAATGGCTAACGCAACAGGTTTTAATTTCATGGTTAATCCTTCAATTCATTTTGAATTTAATTAATGAACGAAGGCAAACGGTCAGCGGCTGCTTTTGGCGGTTGCTGATTGATAAATTACTTTGGCATGCTGAGGATGGGTGTCCGATACATGTATTTGGCTTATCTCCGTATTGCCCACCGCAATCGGCTTAGATAGTACCGTCACGAGTGTATAGCGGGCTGCAAATACTGATTTCTCCGCTTCCGTTACTCATGTACTTCTATGTACATTCCGCTACGGTTCTCGAAAAGCAGCATTTTCGCTCCACTATCCATCTCGTGACGACACCATCTAGGTTTTTTAAAAACCTATTCCTCAGGCCGGTATCCGGGCTTAAGAGCAGTTTCGATGAACCTTCCCAATCTGACTGCTTGCACAAATCAAACCAGTGGTTATTTTCAACGTTTTCTCTATCACCGTTGCGGGGGCAGCGTTGGCATCTCACCAAACTTCCCGTTTAACTAGATTTTAGAAATAGAAATCCAGCACCTGAAGAAGGCGGGAATATTATCATTTTATAAGGCGAAGAACAATGGAACTGGCCAATATCGTAGGGTCAAATCATAGGGTCGATATTGGCTTTAGATGGGGGGGGATATAAGTTAAGCCGCGTAAGCTTTTTTAGATTCTTCGTAGAGCGCAATTAAGCCATCAACGTGTTCTTGGTTGTATTCACGTAGACCTGACAGAACCATGGTTTTCACACCGTGACCGACTCTTTTACCATTACTCAGAATATCAAACTCAAGTAAAACGCGTCCACGCTTCCCCGTCACTTCTAAGCTACTATCAACTAGCTCTAAAGCAGAATCTTCAATATGTAAATTATCGAATTCAAAAGCCATACTTTCATACATGACCATTGGGCGAGCAGGATTGATCATAACATTGTTTTCCTGCATAAGCGGAACCAGGATATGAGGAAAACTGTGTCCAGAGAAAGCGACATAGGCTTTGGAGAAAGCTTCAATTAGCGCCATGTCCTCAGTCAATTCACCTTCAGCGTCTACCTCGAGATAGGTTTTGTCAGCTTGGTCTTTAATTGACATGCTTGAAGCGGATTCAGTTGGTAGAACCAATGCATTTTCTTTACCCACCATACCCGTATAGGTAAAGTTCATTTTTTTAGACAGTCCAAGCTTGGCTAGGGTCAGTGCAAAAAGAAGGTCTCCAGGTACACAGAATCTTTTATTGTCGGTGTTGTGAAGGGGGTTGAAATCATCAGAGACTTCTTTTGCAAAACGGCTTCCCTGTTCAGGAGTGATATGAATAAAGTTATCTTTTTGGTTGTAAAAGGGGGCTAAATACATTGGGTTCTATAATCTGTTTTTTTAAGTTGTGTGAATGATACTTAAATTATTGAAAATAATCGAGTTTAAGTTTAAAAATCTTTTGTGGTGAGAAAGGGTTACTCTAAATTCAGGTTTTTACTCGTTATTAATTTTGGGTATGTAAATTCTGTGATTGTTTTGATCTATTTTAGCTCTGATTCAAAAATTTCAATCAGTGTTGTTATATCGGCTCCGTAATTGCCAATAATTTCTTTTTCTTCGTTACTTAAAGGCCAGTCATCAAGCATATCGCTCCCTAAACACATCTTGTACATGATGGGTTCTTTGCGGGTACGTCGTTCTAGTTTTGGCTTTTTGTATTTATGTTTATACGCCCCTTCAGAGAACAGTATTTTGGCACGGAGAGCCTCAAACGAATAGCCTCGTCCTAAACGGTTCATAACTCTTATCAGGTTGTTTAAAGATTCAGTATAAGCGTTGGTAACTGGGTGTTGAAAATAATTCAATATGTAAGGCTGCCAGTTTTCAAACGCTCGAATTAAATCGGCATAAGCTTCAGCTATTTCCGGTTTGATCATTTCTCGCCATGCTTGATAACGACGATTGGCATCAATTAGATTATCTGCATCGTAAATCTCATAAAAAGCTTCTTTTGCAATATAAGCCAATGCTAATTGTGGAAAATTCTCCAACCAACCGGACATGTAGTGGTACAGTGAAATTGGCCACCTAATTGGAGATGCTAAAATGCATCAGA
>CAZJPO010000006.1:0-36315 GCA_964547865.1 uncultured Thiosulfatimonas sp. | reverse complement strand
AGTATTTATACCTTTGAAAACGAACTTGATATAAATTAACCAAAAACGGATTTAAACTTATTATTCTGAGTCATTTCGGCTACATCGCAAACAAAATGGGATTCTCTGACTCTTTAAAAGGCTCGATTTCTAAAATAAATATCGATAAATTTCTGTTCTTTTTTGGCTTTGCTTTAAAATATGAAACCAAACAAATGATTGAAGTATTTCAGCCAAAACCTTAGTGATTCCAGAATGAAAGAGACACAAAAAGACACCCTATATGCCCAAGCCCATGAAGCGGTTGGCGTTTTTCAGTTTGACGAATCTGTGGTGGCCGTATTTCCGGATATGATTCAACGATCCGTACCGGGATATCAGACAATTCTGGCGGGTATTGGAGAACTCACTCAAAGGTATGCCCAACCCAATAGTACGCTTTACGATTTGGGGTGTTCTTTGGGAGCCGCCACTTTGACTATGCGCCGGCAGGTCAGAGTAAGCGGCTGTAAAATTATCTCCGTCGATAACTCCCCTGCCATGATTCAACGTGCAGGTGAATACTTACACGGCTATCATTCGGAAGTTGAAGTTGATTTAAGATGTGCCGATATTACCCAAATCGAAATCGAAAATGCTTCTGTCGTGGTTATTAACTTTACCCTGCAATTTATTGACCCTGATGCAAGACTTGAATTGATTCAAAGGATCTACAGGGGTCTAAAACCGGGCGGAATACTCATTCTCTCGGAAAAGATTCACTTTGAAAATGTCCAAGTTCAAGAAGCCATTGAGCACATGCACCTTCAATTTAAAAGAGCCAATGGTTACTCTGAATTAGAGATCAGCCAGAAACGCAGCTCTTTAGAAAATGTTTTAATCAGTGAAACCGAACAAGAGCATTTACAAAGGTTAAAAGCGGTTGGATTTGAATCGGCGAGTATCTGGTTTCAAGCATATAATTTCGCCTCATTTATCGCGATAAAATAAGCAGCAGGCATTAAGTGAAACAGCACTACAACCATTTCTGGGCAAAGCTCGACGAGGATCGTTTCGATATCTGGAAAGAACAACTTCCAGCTCTGATCGAAACGGCACTGGCTCCTGAAGGCAACGGTAACCTGCCTCGCTGGCTTGGCGCGTTTGAACGTGTCGAACAGCTCCCTCCAAATACTCATTTTGAACTCAACCGTCCGGCCATAACAGTCTCACAAGACCGACCTCTCTCTGACGCGCAACTAAACGAATTAGAAAGAGCCTTAAAAGTCTTTCATCCATGGCGAAAAGGGCCTTTTTCAATTCATGGTATCGAAATTGATACCGAATGGCGTTCAGACTGGAAATGGGATCGTGTTTCGCCCCACCTGTCCTCCTTAAAAGGCCGAAAGATTCTCGACATTGGCTGTGGAAGCGGTTATCACCTATGGCGAATGTTAGGTGAAGAGGCAGAGCTTGTTGTAGGGGTCGATCCAAGCCTACTGTTTATGAACCAGTTTATGGTTTTAAAACACTTTATTGGAGAACAGGCACCCGCTTACTTTTTGCCTCTCACCCTTGAACAGCTTCCAGTCTCACAAAAAGGCGGTGCCTTTGATACTGTATTTTCAATGGGCGTGCTCTATCACCGGCGTTCACCAATCGACCACATCTATGAATTAAAAAATCAACTCCTACCTGGGGGCGAACTTGTTCTTGAAACATTAGTGGTTCCTCCTGCTTATGGTCAGCTTCTACTTCCCGAAGACCGCTATGCACAAATGCGAAACGTCTGGTTTTTGCCTTCAGTTGAAGAACTGATTCGCTGGGTAGAGCGCTGCGGGCTGATTAATGTCCGCTGTGTTGATGAACAGCAGACAACAACCGAGGAACAGCGCACAACAGAGTGGATGACTTGGAACTCACTTGAAACCTTCCTCGATCCAGAAGATCACAATAAAACCATAGAGGGCTACCCAGCCCCTCTTAGAGCAACCATAATCTGTAACAAGCCAAAATAAAGAAACTCTTCAACCTCAATTTTTAAGGCATGGCGGTAGAAAAAATTGCCGCCCGGTTGATGTATTCTTCGCTATTCCCCTGATTACTTCTGTCTTTGTTTTTAGCAAACCAACACAAAAGATTTAGTGCTTATATAAACTAACATAACTACATGATGTAGCCCTTGGGCTAAGGAGATTTCATTCACCGCAAAATAGCTTATCCATAGTGACTTATGGCACTCAGTTTGCTTGTGTAACTTTCCAAGAAGAAAAAACCCGATAGCAAAATTGAAATATATCGCTACCAAGGACAAAACACATGCGTAACAATCAGCCCGTTACCCAACAAGAATACATGCTCAAAGAAGACATGCTACTGGTCTCTAAGACAGACCTGAAAGGGAATATCACCTATGCCAACGAGGCTTTTGTCGAAGCCAGCGGATATTCATACGAAGAGCTTTTTGGTGAGCCACATAACTTATTGAGACACCCCGATGTGCCAGAGCAAGTGTTTGCCGACTTTTGGGCGTCTATTCAGGCGGGCAGACCTTGGCACCAGATTGTAAAAAATCGCAGAAAGAATGGTGACTATTACTGGGTAGAAGCTAACGCAACGCCGATTTTAGATCACGGTGAAGTCAAGGGCTACATGAGTGTGAGAACCCCTGCCACGCGTGAACAAATCCAAGATGCCGAAGCCGCATACAAAGCGATTGCAGACAACAAAATCAAGCTCCGCCATGGTGAAGTCGATAGCTTTAGTAAGAGGTTTAACCCCCTCGCTCACTGGCCGCCGCTCGTCACGCTTATCCCCGCAACCATATTTGCCATCTCCATGGAAGTTCTTGCCTTCTTTACCGACACCAGACCAGGGTGGTTGAATAATCTGGTTATTTTCTTAACGGTTCTGTCGACAATCCATGTGATCTACTATTTAAATCGAATTTCTGACGCAATTAAAGAGATCGATTTCATTTCAAATGATGACCTTTCTAGAACCGTCAATACACATGGAGAAAATACCGCTGGAGTCATCAATAGGCGTATTAAAAGCCTGCAAATTCGTTTAGGTGCACAAAAAAATGAGGTACTGATTAACCACCGTCGTTCTCGACGATTAGAGGCTGGATTAGACAATCTAAACTCCTATATTATGCTTGCCGATCAAACCGGTACCATCACCTACTTCAACGAGTCTTTGAAAGAATATTTGAAAACCCTCGAACCGCAAATCAAAAAAGAGATCGAGGACTTTGATTTAGAAAACCTTCACGGCAAAAATATCGCCTGCCTATTTGCTAAAAACCAGCATATTATGGAGAAAGTCATCTCTCTGTCTGAAGCTGATACTTTTAAGTTCGAATTCTTTGGCGCTCAACTCCAAGTTCAAGTTACTCCAATTTACAACAGTAAAGGCATGTCTCTGGGAATGGTGATCGAATGGCAAGATATCTTCCAGGAGAAGTTTGTTCAAGACAGTATGAAAAAGTTGGTGGATGATGCATCAAACGGACGCTTACACTCCCGTGTCGACACCATCAAACTGGAAGGCTTCTATAAAACCCTTGCGGAAGATATCAATTCATTGATGGACAACCTACAGGCGACGCTTAAGGACATCTCAATTCTAATTGGCGGTCTATCGACCAAAGACTTAACCCTGTCGCCTCAAGCGCAACACGGAGGGCAGTATGCTTGGACGATTAAAAATCTAGTTGCGGGTATTGATACCCTGAAAAGCTCATTCTGTCGAGTAAATAACCAGGCAAGTGAAGTCACTCAATCCGCAGAGCATGTCTCTCAAAGTAATCTAGATTTAGCTGAATCAATTAGACATCAGGGACAAGAACTTAACGCGACCTCTTCCTCGATGAGAACCTTAACTGAAAAGGTCATGCTGACGGCAAACCAAGCTTCTGAGTCCAATGATCTAGCCCTAAAAACGCAAAACAACGTTGAACAGGGTAACACCAGCATGCAAGAAACTATTCAAGCCATGCATGAAATCAACGAAGTGAGTGAGAAAATTACCGGCATCGTCGGCTTAATCGATAGTATTGCCTTCCAAACCAACTTGCTCGCATTGAACGCTGCGGTAGAGGCTGCTAGAGCCGGTGAACACGGCCGAGGATTTGCCGTTGTTGCTGGTGAAGTTCGCAGCTTGGCTCAAAAGTCTGCTGAAGCTGCTAAAGACATCAAGTCGTTGATCGAAACCACCGCCAGTAAGATTTCTCAGGGAACCGAGAAGGTACAGCGTACCGGGGAGTCTCTGGAAGAGATCATTGGTCAGGTTCATCAAATGTCGGAGAATATTTCTAGCATAGCTGAAAATGCCCAATCACAATCCGCCCAGATTGATGAAGTCAATCAAACCATCGAAAAATTAAATGCCGCGGCAGATCACAACTCAACGATTGTAATGGAAAACTCCTCCCTAGCAGAGTACCTTGGAGATGTTGCCAAGAAGATGGATGAGCTTGTCGGAGCTTATGACTTAGGAGAGTGCGAATCCTTTTATGGCGACGATAGCCTTGATAAGGATACGCCTGTCGTTCTGGTGGTTGATGATAATATCTCCAACCAAAAAGTTGCTGCCATGTTCCTTAAAAAAGTCGGCTACCTTCCTAAGGTCGCGAGCAATGGACGCGATGCCATCAAACAGTGTAACCGCTATAAACCTGATGCAATTATGATGGATATCGAAATGCCAATTATGAATGGTTTTGATGCGACTAGACAACTGAGAGCATCAGGCTATAACAAACCCATTTTGGCTTACACAGGACACTCTGACAATATTACCTCTGAAATTGAAAGTGCAGGCATGCAGGAACTTATCCGCAAGCCTCTGAATGTCAAAGACATGAAAGACAAGCTCTCTCATTTCAATATTAAACCTAATGCTCGCTCCGAAGATGCACTGATTTGTCGCCGTGAAAAAATTGTCGCTCAATCTAGCCTAGCTGCCCGCTTTGAAGAAATGATTAAAGCCCACTTGGGTTGGAAGCGAAAAATTCGTAGCTTTATCGATGGGGCTGATATTGGGGTAACCTATGAAGCGGCCATTGACCACACGGTTTGTGCCCTAGGTAAGTGGTACTACTCTAGTGAAGCCCAACCTCTTATGCACCTGCCGGTGATGCTAACGCTTGGCGACGAACACTTAGAAATGCACCAGTTAATTAAAGTCATTATGGATGCCTTTACAATTGACGATTACGAGACCCTAGAAACCGCTGTTGATGACCTAGATCAGCAGAGCGATATCGTGGTTGGCCTGCTTAACCAACTGATCGATATGGAAGGTGAAAATCTCAATATTACCGTTGACTAACCAAGCTTTTAAGTAGTATTGAAACAATTTTCTAAATCTAATCCTCCAACCTACCCCTTTTTTTAGGGGGCTTTTTTTTGTAGTATTTCAATTGTGGCGCTTTACCATTAAGATAAAGACCCCAAAACACGGCTTGCTATAGAATGTCCAAGTGTTTGCGAAACGCAGACATGTTTTTATTTGATTAACCCATCGCGAACCGCTGACAAATTTAACCCCCACATTAAACTTGTCAGCGGTTCGCGATATCGTCAACATCCTGAAGTGCAATCACCGACCTAAACCATATAAAATAGAATGCAATTATTTTCCGAACAACAAGGGGCTAAAAGTGTCAGAAACGATGCCATCTCAATTATCAAATAGGGTTCAAACACTCAAGGCCCATATTGATCAACATATCATTGGCCAACCCCACTTAACAGAACGCCTTATCATGGCGCTTTTAGCCGATGGTCATCTACTTGTTGAAGGTCCGCCCGGTTTGGCAAAAACCAAAGCGATCAAAGTACTGTCTGACCTGGTTGAAGGCAGTTTTCACCGCATACAATTTACCCCAGATCTACTGCCATCCGATATTACTGGAACCGATATTTACCGGCCAGAAACTGGCGAATTTAAGTTTCAGTCGGGTCCGATTTTTCATAACTTGATTTTGGCTGATGAAATCAATCGTGCCCCGGCAAAAGTGCAGGCCGCCCTGCTTGAAGCGATGGCGGAAGGTCAGGTGAGTATTGGTAAGCGCAGCTTACCAATGGAACCTTTATTTATGGTCATGGCCACCCAGAACCCACTGGAACAGGAAGGCACTTATCCTCTACCAGAAGCACAGCTAGACCGCTTTATGATGCATGTTGAAATCGACTATCCCGATTCCGAGAGCGAGCGTGCAATTCTGGACCTAGTTGAGCAAGAAACTCGCGCTTCTCAACAAGCGCCAGAGCTTGAGCCGATTTCTCAATCTGATCTATTTGCTGCGCGCCAAGAGGTGATGGATATTCATATGGCGGAACCGGTTAAAGAATATATTGTTGAATTGGTGATGGCGACTCGCCAGCCTTCCCGATACAGTTCTGAGCTGGCGGATAGCATTAATGTCGGGGTCAGCCCGCGCGCCACCATCGCACTGTCAGCTTGCGCCAGAAGCCGAGCCTGGTTAAATGGCAAAACTTTTGTCAGTCCTGATGATGTTCAAGCCGTGGTGCACGATGTTTTCCGGCACCGTCTCCTACTGAGTTTTGAAGCCGAGGCTCAAGGCGTCAAGGTGGATGATATCACCGATCAACTGCTTAACTTCGTCCCCGTTACCTAGTCGGCTGGCCTCCCTCAAGATGCAGACTGAAGACCGCTCTCTTTACAGTGACCTCAATCATTTAGTTGAGTTCAGGTTTCACGTGAAACAGAAAAAGCTCAATCATCAGCAAGATCTGATTGTGGCCCAAACCGGCAGCCACCTCGCCATGAAAAAGGGGCGCGGAATGACTTTCAGTGAAGTTAGACAGTATCAACCTGGCGATGACATCAGACATATTGACTGGAAAGTAACGGCGCGCAAACAAAAACCACACACCAAGATTTTTATTGAAGAGAATGAGCGCCCGACTTTGCTGGTGATTGAGCAGACCCCCAACCTCTTTTTCGGCGCTAAAGTTCGATTAAAAATTGCGCAAGCACTCAACATCGCTGCCATCTTAGCTTGGGTATCACTGACTCATAATGAGCGTGTCGGCGGCATATGCTTCAACCATTTGCAGCGTCAATGGGTAAGTCCTAAACGCAGTCAGCAAACCGTACTACAGCTTCTACAACAAGGTATCGACTTGCAACATCAATTGTCTAAACCGGGATCACCCAGCAATACCGCATGGCCCGAAGCGTTAAAACAACTGATTAAAACCAGCAAGCCTGGCAATAAAGTTTTTTTGATTGGCGATATGATTCAACTGATTGCCAGCGCCAAACCACTGCTAATCCAGTTGAATCGCAATGCGGATATTACCGCCATCCATATCTATGATGAACTGGAGCGTAAACTTCCAGAGTTAGGTTGGCTCAGCATGACCACCCGTTTTAAAAGCAATCAACAGGTCAAGCTGGACAGCTTCAGAAGTAAAACCCGACAAACCTATGAAGCTATCTATGCTCAGGAGTGGGAGCGAACTGCGGAAAACTTTATCAAATACAATATTCCTTTGGTTCAGATTGGAACCCACCAAGAACCGCTTCACAGCCTGATTGAAAACAAGCTCATTATGTAAGAACTGACTATGCCAGAAGCCCAATTACTCAACCAACTGCACGATATTCAACTGCCTGATCCAATTGGCTGGTGGCCCCTTGCCTTTACTTGGTGGATTATGATCTTTGTGTTGTTTTCAATTTTGATTGGCATTATTTGGTATTACACGGATTTGAAGCGACGCAATGCTTATCGCGTCGCGGCGAACAAACAATTGAATGCAATCTACTCAAATACCGAAACCAAGGATGTTGAAAAAATTGCCCAGATTAACCGTTTACTTAAACAGGTAGCGCTCACCGCCTATGGCAGAAAAAAAACAGCTGCCCTGCAAAGCAAGGATTGGGTAAGGTTTTTAAATGAAGTCTGTAGCTATATCAAGCAACCCGCAGACTTAGAACAAATCATTGAAATCGGCTATCAAGATCAGAGCCAACTGATTCACCCCCACTCTCGCCAAGCGTTGAACTCATATCATGCTTATGCCATCAAGTGGATTAAGGGACATCATCAATAATGACTGTAGAGCAAATTCTAAACAGCCTTAGCGCCCTGACTTTTGTCTGGCCCTGGATGATTGCCCTCTTACCCCTGCCCTGGTTGATTCACTACCTGATCAAACCGATTCAAAAACAACACAGTCCACTGCTGGCTCCTCAAATTGTGAATCGAGTCAAGGGCGAGCTACCCGAAGAAAACCTAGTCGAACTCAATCAGCATCGAACCGGCATTCATCCGCTTGCCCTGCTGATATGGATTTGCTTAGTGGTGGCGGCCACAAGACCCGCGATGTATTTAGACTCGACACCTTTTGAGGCCAGCGGAAAACAGATGGTACTGGCGGTTGACCTCTCGGGCAGTATGAAAAAGGCCGATATGTATCTCCGAGGAGAAGAGGTTAACCGACTGATTGCGGTAAAAGCGGTCGTCAGCGAGTTTATTGAACGCCGTCAAGGAGATCGAATGGGACTGGTTGTGTTTGGTACCCAAGCTTTTTTACAAAGCCCCTTAACTTACGATTTAAGAACGGTAAAAACGCTTCTCAATGAGACCGAAATTGGGATGGCAGGAAAAAACACCGCGATTGGTGATGCCATTGGTTTAACACTGAAACACTTTAATGAGAATACTCTCGACTCAAAAATCGATTCTGCTGTATTAATTTTATTAACCGATGGCTCTAATACCGCAGGGATTGTTGACCCGCTCGACGCGGCAGAGAAAGCCAAAGCGATGGGGCTGAAGATTTACACAATTGGCGTCGGCAGAGTCAATAAACAAATAGGCATTGATCGTTTCCTCGCCAATAAATCCGATATGGATATTGAGACCTTAACCCAAATCTCCGACAAAACAGGAGGCCAGTTCTTTCAAGCCAATGATACTCAGCAACTGGCTGAAATTTACCAATATATTAATCAACTCGAGTCAGTAGAACACGATATTTTTAGCTACCGTCTCCGTTCTGAACTCTACTTCTGGCCTCTGGGTCTCGCCTTCCTTCTCAGCCTATTGCTGGCATGGCAACAACTTAAAAGAATGGGGGCTTAAAGTATGTTTGAAATTTTGGCCAGCGTCAGTTTTTTAAGACCTTGGTGGTTTTTGGCTCTGTTACCGGTTCTCTGGATTATCTGGCAACTTTGGCAAACCAACAAGAAACAAGGAGCCTGGCACGAGGTCATTGAACCCAAGTTCCAAAAACTGCTTTTGGGCGAAAGTCACTCCTCAGAGCCAAGTGTCAATGAAAAACTCGGTTATATTAGCCTAGCTTTTCTCTGGTTGTTTGCGGTCATCGCACTGGCCGGTCCCTGGATTAAATCCGTTGAAGTGCCGGCTCAAAAATCACAGCAGGGGATTGTGATCGTCTTAGACTTATCACTGTCGATGTTGGCAGATGATGTTGAACCCAACCGTCTTGCACGAGTCAAATACACTCTGACAGATCTGCTTAAGCAGCATCCCGAAAATGCCACGGGGATGGTGGTCTATGCCGGTTCGGCACATAGCATTAGCCCCATTTCTGAAGATAATAAGACGCTCCTTAACTTACTGCCAAGCTTAAACCCTATCGTCATGCCTCAATTTGGTTCCGATCCGCAAGCTGGTTTAGCCCTCGCAGAAAGCCTCCTAGAAGGCGGTAAAGTCACACATGGCCACATTATTTGGATCACCGATGACTTAGAAACCGATCAATTAGAAAGTATTGACCGCTGGGTAAGTGAGCGAGACTACACCATTAGCTTACTAACTGTAGGAACTGAACAAGGCGGCGTGGTACAAATCCCAGAGTATGGCCTATTAAAAGATGATGATGACCAATTGATTATGCCTTCTGTCCCCCTATCACGCTTTGAAAGCCTCGCCAGTGACTCACAAATAAACTGGCAACACTTTCAAATTGGAGCCGATCATATTGAAGCACTACTGCCACAGGCGATAACCAGTGAAGAGGAAGAGGCCACCCAGTTTGAGCAAGACATTCAACATCCTTTAGATTTTGGTATCTACTTTCTGTTCATTTTGGTGCCTCTGGTCGCTTTTATTTTTAGACGCGGCACACTGCAAATCATCGCAGGAATCAGCCTGCTACCCTTAATGATGAGTCACCCCTCTCCCGCTCAGGCCGATTCACTACTTAATGATCTCGATGTCCTGTTTAAATCGCACGACCAACTCGGTTATCAAGCCTGGGAAGCCGAACAATATCAAAAAGCCGAAGCGCTGTTTAACGATAAGCAGTGGCGCGCCAGTACCTTATACCGACAGGGTAAATACGCTGAGGCAGCTGAGCTATTCCAACTCGATGAGACGGCAAGCGGATTCTATAACAAGGGCAGTGCACTTGCCAGACAGATGAAACTCGATGAGGCGATTGAAGCCTACCAACAAGCACTAAAGCTTGAGCCCAACATGTCGTCAGCGAAAGACAACCTCAGAATTATCCAGCAACTCAAACAGATGAATGATGATCAAAAACAAGATCAACCCTCTCAAAGCCAACCACAATCACCGAAAAGCAAAGGCCTTCAAAAGGAGTCAGAGGACACTTCTAACGAACAACAGGGCTCTCAAAGCTCTCAAGATTCACAAAAATCAGAATCAGATAATTCAAAAGACCAGGCATCAAAGTCTGGCAAAACTGAAAACGCCAATCAGCAATCTGCCTCTGAAAAACAAAATGACTCTGCTAGGCAAGACGAACAGGATGGTTCTACTCAATCAAAAAACCAACAAAACCCAGGGGAAGAGAGCTCTGGTAAACAAAACAATCAAAAACAGCCACAGAAAGGCGACAGTGGTGTGATGGAGTCTTCTGAAAGCGGTGATGAAACTGAAGCCAGCCAAAACAATGAACAGAATAATAAAGGTGCTCGCCCCAATAAACTTGCCGAGTCAGAGCCCAGTTCAAAATCAACGACCCCTCAGAACCAAGAGGGAGCTCCTCCGATGACAGAGGAAGAGCAAGCTCAACTCAACTGGTTAAAACAAATTCCTGATCAACCTGGCTTGTTTCTAAAACGGAAGTTTGAGTATCAGTATCAACAAAACCCAAACAAACCAGATCAAATGCAAAAGCAGTGGTAATACGATGAAGACAGTTAACAACCCTTCCTTGATTAAACTGGCTCAGCCAGTCAGATTGTTTCTAGTTTTGCTACTGGCAAGCATGAGTCTTTTCAGCTATAGCACTCAAAGTTTTGCCAAACAGATTACCGTCACTACAGATCGCAACTCAGTTGAAATGGGCGACATCATTACCCTAATGGTTGAAGCCGATTTTCAGAGCCGAGGAGATCAAATTCAGCTTGATCAACTCAGAGATCAGTTCGAGGTTTTAAACCAACAGCAAAGTAATCATTTTGAAATGATCAATGGAGACTTTGCCTCTTTCACCCGCTGGCAAATCCAGTTACTCCCGAAACAGGCTGGCAAATTAATCGTCCCACCCTTTGAGCTAGACGGGGTCAAAAGTAAGCCCTATGAGATCACCGTGACAGAGGCGAAACAGTGGGACCAGAGCAAACCGCTCTTTTTGGAAGGAGAAGTCGATAAAGACAAAGTCCACGTCCAAGAACAGATTATCTATACACTTCGCCTATTCCATAAAGGCAGTCTCGGAAGAGGAAATTCCTCGATTAGACCCCCTGAATTTGGCAAAAGCTTAGTCGAACCTCTCAATAAAGATGATCCAAGACCCTATGGAAAAACCATTAATGGACAGCAGTACTCCGTGTATGAATGGAGGTATGCAGTCTTCCCACAATCTAGCGGTAAACTGGCATTCTCAAGACCATCATTTAATGGACTGCTTTATTACAAAGGAGGACAAAAAGTGGTACGCGCGATGGCCGAACCTCTCAATGTAGAAGTCCTACCTAAATCAGAGAGCGTTGATCAAAGCCTACCTTATTGGCTGCCGGCCGGCTCTGTAAAACTGACTCAAGAGTGGCCTAAATTACCGCAGACCGTGCACGCCGGTGATAGCTTGAAACGCATTATTAGCCTTGAAGTTGAAGGATTGAAAAGTAGTCAGCTGCCCGAAATCAAAACGCAGAACGATTCAAACTTCAAAGTCTACGCTGAAACCCCGCAAAAGAGCCAACAAATTTCTACTGAGGGCATCACCAGTCAGTTGGTTTTAACCGAGGCGATTGTGCCAACTAAAGAGGGAGTGATGCAGATACCCAATTTAGAAATCTCTTGGTTAAATACGCGCAACGGAAAAATTGAAACTGCTATTTTGGAGACTCAATCGATTGAAGTTTGGCCATCGAGCCATTCGATTCCTCAGGTTGTTCAAAGCGACCAAACAGGCAAATTGTCTAGCATGGGTTCTCAAATCGATAGCAATGCCCCCCTGTCTTCTAAAGAGGCAGCTTATGAAGCCGTTTTTCTCAATCTGAACATTTGGCAATTGACTGCTTTCATTGCTATCTTGTTGTGGTTATCGACCTTGCTATTATGGTATCGATCTAATCACCAAATCCACCGAAAACTCGCTGACCTAAAGCAAACAAACTTAGATCGACAATCAGAAGCCAAGGCGCCAACCGTAAACAAACAATGGTGTCAGCTACCTGCCAAGGAATTTTACCCTGAACTGCTTCGTCAACTTCATGATGACTTGAATATACCGAGTGTTGAACAGGTTACCAGTCAAGCTTTAAAGCAAGCCATTCAACAATTAGAATCGCACCTGTTTGCAGAAGCGGAACTCAATAAAGATACCCTAAAAAGCATTTGTGAACTTTGGCCATCATTCTCGGAGCAGCATCAGGCTAAACAACACCGGCAGCCTTCAAGTAGTTTAAATAATCTATACTCGGAATAGCCTACAAAGAATGCTAAAGCCTAAAAGTTCTTTTGTACTTGATTCGTAGACAAAAAATAAGCGCCATTGAGGCGCTTTTTTGTTTTTCGGCAGCCTACGTATCAAGACACAAGCTTAAAGGCGTCTAAACCCCATTCTTGGGTGTTGGTTTTGTTTATGTTTATGTTAAGAGTCGTGGCGTTCCGCAATTTTCTGAACTTCAGGATAGTTGGTTTTACCGGTGCCTAAAACAGGAATCGATTCTACTAGTATCACTGTTTTAGGAATCATCAACTCTGATACTGCTTTTTCCTGCGCAGCCGTCATCAAAATTTTACGGTTCAAATTATCATCATCCGTCACTAAGACAAGCTGTTCCCCTTTGCGCTCATCAGGAATCGCAACAACAACATGATGCCCTTCAGAACTGGCTTCATTAATATAAGATTCAACTGCCGTCAGAGAAACCATTTCTCCACCAATTTTGGCGAAGCGTTTGGCACGCCCTTTAATCCAAACATAACCATCTTGGTCAACGTCAACAATATCACCAGTATCATGCCACCCTCCTTCAGGAGGTTGTAAGATTCCAGGTCTATCCGGCATAAGGTATCCCATCATAATATTCGGGCCTTTGACAAATAAACGCCCGCCTTCTTCGATGCCTGGTACAGGTTCTAAACGGTGCTCTACCGCAGGGACAAACTGTCCAACAGAACCATCTTTGAAAGCCGTTGGGATATTAACCGACAGCACGGGAGTTGTTTCAGTGACCCCATAACCCTCATAGATTGGCTGGCGGAATTTCTGAGCATAGAGTTCGCGGGTTTCTGGACGCAATCTTTCCGCCCCGGCAACTAAAGCTCTGAGACTATAAAAATCGAAAGAATCGGCTTTTCGAGCATAGCCACTATAGAAGGTATCGGTACCAAACATTAAGCGTGCGTTTTTTTGATACACCAGTTCAGGCACAATTGCATAGTGCACAGGGGAAGGATAAAGAAAGAGTTTGGCACCTTTTAGAATCGGCCAAAGCATCCCCGCTGTCATGCCAAAACTATGGAAGGTTGGCAATGCATTGAAGATTCGTTCATTCGGTAACAAGTGCAACATGGTACTGATCTGATTGATGTTGCTTAGAATATTGGCCTGAGAGAGCACGACGCCTTTAGGTGCACCTTCAGAGCCGGAGGTAAACAGCACTGCACCCTCTGATTCACTCGGTGTTTTAAAGCCCTTAAGTGATTTGGGGCAAGTCATTAACCCAAGCACTTTATCCAACAAGCTGATCTCTTGTTTAATGTCCTCTAGGTAGATGATTTTAGCTCGCTGCTCTAAAACTGAAACCAGGGACTCAATTTCAAACGCCTCAACAAACTTCCTTGAGGTAATTAAAGTTTCCAGCTCAGCGGTTTCAAAAGCGGATTCAATCGCCGATTGACCCGCAGTAACGTTAATCATTGCCGGTACATAGCCATAGGCCTGTAAAGCAAAAAATGTCACTGGCACACCGGAGACATTCGGCAACATCATCGCCACTCTTTTTTCATCGCCAAGATGGTGACTCAACGCTTTACCTAAGATCACTGCTCCTTGGGTAATCTTCTTCAAGCTTAGGTTCACATCGTTAACATCTTCGACACAGATTTGCTTAGCATCTCCACGATTTTTAATGTCAACCAGCGCGGCAAACAATGACATCTCCTTAACCGAAGCATAGTACTCGGCATCTCTTAAGAGCTTAAACACGGTCTGTTTATAGAATTTATGGCGCTCAGATCCTTTTAGGTGTTTGTCTGCTGAAATGCTAGAGGCGGAAGTAATGGTTAAGGTGAATTTTGGGAAACGTTTTCTTGCCGTGAAAGAGAAGTGTGAACCATCTAAATATGAATAGGGAGACAGCAAGGGACCATCAATATTAATGGTGACAACCTGAGCATTGGTTTTATCTGCAATTAAACCCGTTCCCTCATAGACCTTCATTAAGGCACCATTGGTCGTAATTCGACCTTCGGGGAAAAGCATACACTGCTTGCCTTTCTTGAGCTCATCGATCATATGCTTGGTCGCATAGGGACTATTCATATCTACCGCAACAAATTTTGCCATGGACAGAATAAAGCGTTCATGCCATTTTTTGGTATGACCGCCATCGACCATAAAGGTCGTTTCACCTGGAATAAAAAGATCTAAAAGCGGGCCATCTACCAGAGAGACGTGGTTGGCAATAATCAAAATCGGTTGCCCGCTTTGTTTGGCTTTCTGGTAGTGTTCCAAGCCCTTAACTTCGACCCGGTAGAAAATTTTGAATAGCAATTTAACCAGGGGTTTGACCAACCACTTCATACAAATCCTTCTTTGAATTTACTTATCATCTGATACAAAGCAGCCTATGAACCCTGTAGGTTTCGTTTTGAAAAAAACCAGCTACTTATCAATAAATTGATCAGCCCCAGTGTGAAGAGCATTTCAATTAAACTCAGAGAGATTGAAAAACCAATCATTAAGGTCACGGCTGAAATGACCATCAGCATAGCGTTCACAATATTGTTCACGGCTATCATTCTAGCACGTACTAAGAATGGCGTATTAGTTTGCAGCAATGTATACAGAGGTACAATATACAACCCGCCAACAATCGCTAATAAACAGAGCCAAATAAGCGTTAAATTAAGAGGCCAAAGACTCATCAACTCCAGAAAGCCTACAGGGGTTTCACGTGAAACCAAATAGGCCTCGGACTGGTTAATGGATACCACAGTTAAAATCAGAAATAACGACATCAGCAACAGGAGAAACCAGTGCCACCGGATATGGACCTTTGACTTCATCAACTGGCCGGTTAGCCCAGAACCGACCGCGATACCAATCGAAAACAGGGTTAACAAAACGGTCGCAACCTTATCTGTCGCAAACAGGTCGTACTTAACCAGAGTTGGAATTTGACTAAGAAGTGTGGCGCCAATAAACCAAAACCATGAGATACCCAAAATTGAAAACAGAGCGACTCGGTGTTGTCTTGCCTGGTCAATTAACCGCCAAGTTGATCGAAAAACATTCCATTCCACGACTAAATCAGCATCAGCAGACCCTGTTTGAACCAATCTAAAACTGAGAAGGTACCCCAGAATAGACACCCCCACGATTGCCGTCGCCATGACATATAAACCATTGTCCATCAAGACACCCAAGCCACCAAAAA
This sequence comes from uncultured Thiosulfatimonas sp., assembly GCA_964547865.1. Taxonomy (GTDB): domain Bacteria; phylum Pseudomonadota; class Gammaproteobacteria; order Thiomicrospirales; family Thiomicrospiraceae; genus Thiomicrorhabdus. The sequence goes on along the minus strand of CAZJPO010000006.1, from coordinate 20,268 downwards.
GCGTCCCTAACAATATGGCGATAAAAGTCGAGCCGCTAAAAAGAGAGTTACCTTTGACTAACTCTTGTTTGGTTAATATTTCGGGCAGAATGGAGTATTTTATTGGACCAAAAAAGGCTGATTGTGCACCCATCAAAAACAGGGTTACTAATAACAATTCAAGCTCGACCTGTATTAAGGCAACTGCCCCCGTCAGCATAATCAATATTTCCGCTAACTTTATCTTTTTAATCAGTCTAGATTTGGAGTGCTTGTCGGAAATTTGCCCAGCAAAGGAAGAGAATAAAAAAAACGGCAGGATGAATAAACCTGCCGCCATGGTGATAAGTAATCCCGTTTCTTCAACTGATTCACTGAGCTTAAAAGTAATCAGCATCACCAGCGCGTTCTTAAACAAATTGTCATTAAAGGCCCCTAAAAACTGAACCCAGAACAAAGGATAAAAATGCCGTTTAAGCAGTAGTGAAAACATACGCCTCCTTCAAAGTTTCAACGGACTCAAATGACAAAAACCTAAGTCAACGTTGAGCCTATGCAGCCGAGTTAGCCTTTCCAATACCGCTATGTCTCAGTAGGGCATCTATTTCTGGTGCTCGTCCTCTAAAAGCTTTGAATAATGTCATCGGATCAACCGACCCACCTGCAGCAAGGATAGTATTTTTAAATTTGATGCCGGTTTCTGGATTTAATATCCCCTGCTCCTCAAACAGGCTAAACGCGTCTGCAGATAAAACCTCAGCCCACTTATAACTGTAATAACCAGCCGCGTAGCCACCCGCAAAAATATGGCTAAAACTATGCATTGTTCGACTGTATTCAGGAGGCACAACCACAGCGACTTCTTTGCGAATTCGATTGGCTAACAAGGTAATGTCCTCTGGTTGATCAGGGTCATATGAACAATGCATTTCAAAATCCGCCAAGGCAAACTCAATTTGACGCAGTAACATCATGGCCGATTGAAAGCCGCGGCCTTTTTTGAGGGCTTCTAATTGTGAATCAGGAAGAGATTCGCCAGTTTTAACATGGCTTGAGATAAAATTGATTCCTTCTTTTTCCCAACAGAAATTCTCCATAAACTGGGAAGGAAGCTCTACCGCATCCCAAGGCACTCCAGCAATACCAGAAACGTTTAATTGCTCCATTTTCGTAAACAGGTGATGAATTCCATGTCCAAATTCATGGAATAATGTCGTAACTTCCTCATGGCTCAGACAAGCTTCATCATCGCCGACTGGTGGCGTGAAATTGCAGACTAGATAGGCCACTGGGTTCTGCGTTTTTCCCTCTGAGTGTTTCCACCTCGTCACGGCTGAATCCATCCATGCCCCACCTCTCTTATTTTCTCGAGCATAGAGATCGAGATAGAAAGACCCCATCTCTAGCCCCCTTTCATCAATTAACCGAAAAGTTCTTACAGATTCGTGCCAGACATCTTGGTGACTAAACTCTTCAATTCTGACCTTGAACAAAGTTTCTGTAATTGAGAACATGCCATTGATCACGGTTTCAATTGGAAAATAAGGTCTCAGCTTCTCTTTTGAAAGATTCAAACGATGGCTCTTTAGCTTTTCAGAAACATAGCTAAAATCCCAGGAAGCCAGATCATCAATACCTAATGATTTCTTAGCAAAATCTTTTAGCTCTACGAGCTCATTTTCTGCCTGGGATTTTGACTGCTGGGCCAAGTCCCTTAAAAAATCCAACACAGAATCCGTACCAGAAGCCATCTTAGTTTCTATCGAGTACTCAGCGTAATTATCGAAGCCGAGTAACCTCGCCAGTTCGTGTCGCTCTTTACGAATCAAATCAATCAATCGGCTATTATCTAATTCATTGTCGTCTGCTTGGTCTGAAGCTTTTGTGACAAAAGCTCGATAAAGTTCTCGCCTAATTTCTCTGTTATCTGCATAGGTCATCACGGCAAGATAGGACGGGAAATCTAAAGTGATACACCAACCCTCCAAAGATCTCTGCTCTGCTAATTGTTTAAGCAATGCTTTTGACGCATCGGGAAGCCCTTGCAGATCATCCTCATTTGTAACCTGTTTAAACCAGGCTTGTGTCGCTTTAAGGACATTATTACCAAATTGACTACTGGACTGAGACAGGGATTGACTGAGTTCTTTGTAGCGTTTCTGTTTATCTTCAGGTAAAGCAATTCCACTCATTTTGAAGTTTCTAAGCGCATCCTCAATGACCTTCTTCTGCGCTAGATTAAAATCTGCAAAACCTTTTGATTCTGACAGCTGTTTAAACTTTTTATACAAGCCCTTATTTTGGCCAACTTCAGTTTGGTAGGCGGTTATTTGTTCCAAACAAACCGTATATCTTTCATGCCATTCATCGGTATTCTTTACATAATCGATATGCCCAATCGGTCCCCATATTTTCTCAAAGCGATTATCTATGACTTCAAGCTTCTCAACGAAGTTCTCCCATGTTGGCTCGGCTTCATCTGTGACCAACGCCCTGATCTGTTTCATGTTCTCTGCAATTAGAAAATCAACCGCAGGTCCAATATGTTTCACGTGAAACATATTGAATAATGGAAAGGGACTCTCTTTGATAAATGGGTTATCTTGTAGTACAGACATATAATTATTAACTCAGTTTTCTAAATGGCTTAATGAAAGGGTTTAGGCAAGTACAGAACTAAAAAGACTCACCGTTTAATGTTAACACGAGCTTTCTTTGCCCACCAAAATTACGGTGCTCACAGAGATATATACCCTGCCATATCCCAAGATTAGGTCTACCGTTTGATACCGGGATATTCAAACTGAAGCCCAACAAACTGCCTTTAAGGTGGGCCGGCATGTCATCAGAGCCCTCATAGGTGTGTAAATAATAGGATTTATTTTCAGCCACTACATCATTAAAGAAGCTTTCAAAATCCGTTCTCACTGTTGGATCTGCGTTTTCATTAATTGTTAAAGACGCTGAGGTGTGTTTAATAAAAACATGCATCAGCCCAGCTTTTATATCAGACAGTTCGGGAAGCTGCTTAAGAATTTCATCCGTCACCAAATGGAAGCCTCGCGGCTTTTCTTTAAGAAAGATCTCTTTTTGAATCCACATCTTTAAGCTCTATCCTTAGCAAAAATTTATTGAGAAATAGACATTCTATTGAATCGCATTTTCAGGAATCTTCATTATTAGTAAAGCTGCTAGCGAAATAAAGATTGCCGCAAACAATAAACAGGCTTCCATACCGGCGACCTGGTAAATATAGCCGGAAAGCACCGTACCTACTAAACGCCCACCAGCATTGGCCATATAGTAGAAACCAACATCCCTAGAGGTTCCATCATGTGAAGCGGCTGCGACAATCAGGTAAGAATGCACTGCTGAATTTAAAGCAAACAGTAGTGCAAACAGCGCCAATCCAATCATAATAATCATCTGCGGAGCTGCCTCTAATTGCCAAGCCATTAACAGCGGTACCAACGCCAAAGCCGTGGCAAGCTTCATCGCCGTACTGGGGCTTGGATTTTTCTGCCCACTCGACATGATTTGCATAATCTTAGGTGTACCGGCCTGGATAAAACCATAACCAATCACCCACAGTGCAATAAATATCCCTACTTCTAAATGACCCCAACCTAATACCGACTGGAGATAGATAGGCAGAGCAACCACAAACCAGACATCTCTCGCACCAAACAAAAAGAATCTCGCACTCGACAGCCAATTGATGGTTGAACTTTTAGAAATCATTTCAGAGAACTTAGTTTTGGTTTTCGCTTTACCCAAGCCGCCATCTAAATAAACCAAAGAGACCAATAAAGCGATAGCCAGCATAGCCGCCATAATAAACATAGCGTCTGCGAAACCAAACAGTTCCAGCAGCAAAGCTCCCAGGAAAAAACCGACTCCTTTCAGGGCATTTTTTGATCCAGTTAATAAGGTGACCCACTTGTATAGAGTGCCATCCTCATCGCTTGCCAGTGATTTAATGGAACTTTTGGCGCTCATTTTATTGAGGTCTTTTGCAATTCCAGACAAAGCCTGAGCCACCATGACATAGACCACCCCCAACCATTCCTGCGGAACCGTCAGCATCAACAGAGCTGCTATTTGAATGGTCAAACCGACATTCATGGTAACGTTTAACCCCATTCTGGCACCCAGCCAGCCACCAACTAAATTGGTCACAATTCCGAAGAATTCATAGAACAAGAACAACATTGCGATCTCTAAAGGACTGTAGCCAAGCTGGTGAAAATAAAGCAACACCAACATTCTTAAGGCACCATCTGTCAGGGTAAACGCCCAATAGTTTGCGGTTACGATGCCGTACTGTTTGATAGGATTCATTTTAATTTCTACCGTTGCGCCTAAGAACCAGTTTGGTTATTAACGGCTTGTTTATGTTTTAAATGATCGAGTTTTTCGACCGGTAATTGCATCAATAAGTTTATTCGACTGTCTAGCGCCAATAAAATCTCATGAATCACATTCACATCTTCATGTTCATTTGGGTTATAAACGTCCCATTGAGTGGTAACCGTATGCTCTGGCCAGACAGGACATACTTCAGCAGCCTTTTCACAAAGGACAATGACAAAATCAAACTGGGGTGCATCTTCATTTTCAAACTCCTGAATTGATTTAGACCTTAATCCCTCAATTGGAAGTTTCGCTTTTTCTAATGCTGAAATAGCCAGTGGATTTACTTTTCCGATGGGGTGGCTACCAGCACTATAAGCTTTAAATCGATCTTTACCACGCTGATTTAAAATCGACTCTGCCAAAATACTTCGAGTCGCATTTTCTTTGTCATAGAACAATACGTTGTACATAAATATTACCTCTAACTCTCAATGTTCCACGTGAAGCATAAACAGCTTCTTCATAAACAAAATTATATGAAATTAGATAAGGATTTTTATAGTTTTATCTAAAACAACTCAAAATGTTTAATTTGAGGCGATTTGAGAGGTTTTTTAACAAAACACAAGTACTTGCGTTGCAAATAGAGAGATATCCTTATATAGACCCCAATTTGAAAGGCAACGTGTTACGTAATTTTAATTATTTATGTTGCTCAGCTGTAAAAAAGTAAATCTAAAACGCCAATCTACCCATTAAAATATTTTTTCGTAGAAATACCTATCCCTTACTTTTTGTGATGTTAATATACGCCTCGCAATATTATGGAGAACTAATGTTGCAATTTTATTAAGGACTAATATTTAAAATTTTTAGGAGTAACCGTAAATAAAAAAAATGACAGTTCTACCAGTAGCAATCTTAGCTGGTCTAATGACAATGTCTGCAGTAAACGCTGCACCCGCACCAAAAGATGAAAAGCGTCATACGCCACAAGGCCTTTATGTTGACGCAAAAGAAACCTATTCAATGATGCAAAAAGACAAAAAAGTAATCTTAGTTGACGTGCGCACACCAGAAGAGTGGCAGTTTGTTGGTTACACGCCAATGGCTCAAATTATGATCCCTTCTGTCACTTTTGATTACTCTCAAGATGCAAAAGATAAATACAACGCCAAAAAAGGTCGTTATGCTTCAAAAATTAACACTGATTTTGTTGCTCAACTAGAAGAAAAAGCCGCTGAACTTGGAGCAGACGAAGACTCTACTTACGTTCTAATGTGTCGTTCTGGCGCAACTCGTGCTCAACCAGCAGCTAAAATGCTTGACCAATATGGTTACAAAAACGTCTATATTATGACTGATGGTTTTGAAGGCGGTAAATTGAAAAAAGGCGACCAAAAAGGTTACCGTTTAAAGGCTGGATGGAAAGTTAATGGACAGCCTTGGACTTATAAAATTAAGCCTGAACAAGCGTATTTCATGAACAACTAATCTGTGTTTTAAAATACACAAAAAAGCCACTCTATGAGTGGCTTTTTTATTGCCTAAAAATAACGAATTGTTAGTCTATTACCCCTTTTAATAGCGCTTTAACCATAGCAGATAAACTGTCCTCTGCCATCGCTGCAGTGACGACTTTTACCCCATCAATCTGTAAGTAGATATAGGTCATCGCTTTGGCATTTTTACCTTGGTTTTTTAGATTAATGTTCTGTTCTGCATGCATTGCATGTTCAGCATAATCAATCACATCAACCACTTGTCCGCTGCGTTTTTGCCAAGCATCACACAATGCACTCAAAGTGCCATTGCCCTTCCCTTTCCAAGATTGGCCATTGATATCGACACTTAATACCTCACTGCCCTCTTCCATATGCATTTGGAAGTTATCTAAAGTAATTTCATCAGTATCGCATCGATAGTGTTCAGTAAAGGCAGTAAATAAGTCTTTATGACTGACCACTCCGCCCTGCTTCTCCGCCAATCTTTGGGCAATTGGCGCAAAATCCAACTGCATCCATTTCGGCAAATTCAAACCATATTCTTGCGCCAAAACGAAGGCGGATCCCGCCTTACCTGACTGACTATTGACTCGAATAATCGCTTCATAATCGCGGTTCAAATCTTTGGGATCAATCGGCAAATAAGCGACATCCCAAGGCGCATCAGGTTGTTGTTTTAGCAGACATTTGCGAATCGCATCCTGGTGACTGCCTGAATAAGCTGTATAAACCACATCACCTACCCAGGGATGACGTGGATGGGTCTGAATTTGGGTCACCTCTTCCACTACTGGTACCCAACTATTGGGCTGGGAAAGATCTAATTCTGGATCAATCCCTTCACTGTAAAGGTTCATCGCCAAGGTCACAATATCCATATTCCCTGTCCGTTCACCATTGCCTAATAAGGTACCCTCTATGCGGTCAGCACCCGCCAATAAAGAAAGTTCTGCCGCTGCAACAGCACACCCGCGGTCATTGTGAGTATGAATAGAGATCAAAGCTGATTCTCGGTTCTCTAGATTTCTGATAAAGTACTCAACTTGATCGGCAAAGCGATTAGGTGAAGTACTTTCAACCGTAGCCGGTAAATTCAGAACACATTTATTGTCTGGCGTTGGCTGCCAGACATCCATCACGGCCTGACATACTTCCACAGCGTAATCCGTTTCCGTTTGCGAGAAGCTCTCTGGAGAATACTGGAACACCCACTCCGCCTGAGGATTGGTTTTAGAGGCTTTTTCAGCATACTCCTGAACCCATTTAGCGCCTTGAACCGCCATCGCTTTGATTTCATCTTTGCTTTTCTCAAAGACATTCTCACGTTGCACTACAGAAGTGGTGTTATAGACATGAATAACCGCCTTTTTAACCCCTTGTAGAGCTTCATAAGTACGTTCAATCAAATGTTCTCTCGCCTGAACCAATACCTGAACCGTCACATCATCTGGAATTAAATCTTCCTCAATCAAACGACGAGTGAAATCAAATTCTGGTTGACTCGCTGAAGGAAAACCGATCTCAATCGTTTTAAATCCAATCGCCACTAATTGGTGCCACAGCGCAAGCTTTTGATCGACACTCATAGGGTTGGCTAAAGCCTGGTTTCCATCGCGAAGATCTACACTGACCCAAATCGGAGCCTGCTTTAAAAACTGGTTCGGCCACTGACGATCAGGCAAGCTCGGTGTAGGGGTACGGCGATATTTGTTAGGGTGCATTGTGTTCATTGTCTTTCTCTACAACGTTGTAGTTCGAATCATATTGGTTATCTGGGTATTTTATGCAAATAACCTACCAATTTTATTGCAAATAATTGATTACTAAACTATATAAACAGAATATAATTCTACTATTAGCTACTTTTTCAGAATTATATTTCAATAAAATCAAATATGAACTTAGATAATTACGATAAAGCGATTTTAAATGCACTGCAGGAAAATGGTCGCTTAAGTAACCAAGAAATTGCCGATCAGATAGGGTTGTCCCCTTCCGCCTGCCTAAGACGTTTTAAAGCCTTGGAAGAAGCCGGCATTATTGTAGGCTATCGTGCCCTATTGGATGCCAAAAAAATGGGGTTGGATTTGATGGCGTTGCTACATATTTCTATGGATAAGCATACCCAGAAACGCTTTGCTGATTTTGAAGAGAAAGTCAGTCAGTTGCCCAATGTATTAGAGTGCTTACTGATTACAGGGCAAACCGCAGATTATCAATTAAAAGTGATTGTAAAAGACTTAGAAGCCTATCAGGATTTACTGCTAAAGCATATCACCCAAATCCAGGGAGTCAGTGGAGTGCACACCAGCTTTGTATTGAGGAAGGTCGTCAATAAGACAGCGATTCCGATTGATTAAATCACTCTATTTCTCTTTGTCGGATTCCTTATTCTTTTTAGCGAACCCCACCCCCTCCTTAGTTTTGGCCTGCAGTTCTAATTTATCAACTATTTCACGATAGTCCATTCCGGCTTTATGCAGTTCAACAAAACAAGCCACTGTCACAGCGATTGGATTAGGTACCTCACCCTTCTTTTTATAAGACTGTAAGTTCTTTTCACTGACTTTGATTAACTTACTGAATTTAGGTAACGAGATCTCTGCATCTAAAAGATGCTTTTTAAACTCTATGAAAGTCACCAGTTCGACCCTTATTTTTTTATAGTTATAGAGTTCGTATTATATAAAAAAACAAAAGTTGTTTACATTTAAAGAGAAAAGAAGTTACTATGGTAATAATTTATTACTATTAGTTAGTATTAAATTTATATCGATCATAATAATAAGGAGCCAACGATGGCAAAATCTCTAAAGAAAAAAACGGTAAAGAAAGCCACAACAAAAGCCACAACAAAAGCAGGCGTTAAAAAGAAAAATATGAAGAGCGTCATCAAAAAGGCGACTAAACGCGTCATGAAAAAAGGCTTAACTAGTAAGAAAAAGCTAAAATCTGTCGCTAAAAAGGCGGTCAAGAAAGCAGCATAATTGGGCTTTTAAATAGAATTTATAGGGCTTGATAAGTAAGCTCTGTAAATTCTATCTTTACATACAGCCAACTTGTATTAATCCAACCTTCCAAAACTGATATCTATTCATCTAATAAACAAATTCAACTCTTATCATCTTGTTATTTATCAAAAAACTTACTTTTTGGAATGAAAATAGCTTACATAGTTAATAGATTTTTAAGTAAACAAAAAAACAATAATTTATAATTATTTTTCTGTTATCGCTCCAATCATTGGATTCATTCAAAAATAACAAAAAGCTGAAAATAAAATGGCAATTGATAAAGACATAAACATCCTCGTGGTCGACGACTTTTCAACCATGATTCGCATCGTAACTAACCTATTAAAAGAACTGGGTTTTACGAATATTGATGACGCGAATGATGGCTCTAAGGCTTGGCCTATGATCCAAAGCGGCAAGTACGATTTTATTGTCAGTGATTGGAACATGCCTGAAATGACAGGTATTGAACTTCTAAAAAGAGTCCGTGCGGATGAGCAGTTAAAAGAACTCCCTTTTATGTTGATCACGGCTGAACAGAAGCGTAGTCAAATTTTAGAGGCGGCACAAGCTGGGGTGGACGGCTACATTGTCAAACCTTTCACAGCGGCAACCTTAAAAGAGAAAATTGATAAAATTGCAGAGCGCAAAAACCTCGAAAAGAGAGGGGTCAAAATTAAGGCGCCAAGTGAAAAGAATAAACAGTTTGCCGAAGATCAAAAAGCTAAATTGCAGCGAATGTTAGCGGCCATGCCTCCGGAAAAACGTAAAGCGTATCTGGCAAAACTAAAAAGAGAACAGCACTCTTAAATTTTATTGGCCTATTTTCAGACATAAAAAAACCTGCAATCAAGCAGGTTTTTTTATTTTCCTAATTCTAGAAAATTACTTTTCTACTTTAGAATCTTCTGTTCGCTCTACTCTTTTGTTTTCGATATGAATCGCCGCCTTGGCCATTAAATGGGCGCCAACTGGCGCAGTAATAAATAGAAACAACGTCACCAATATCTCGTGCAGACTCACCGCATCTTGTTTCAAACTAAAATAGAGTACTGAAGCAATCAAAATAGCCCCTACGCCCAAAGTACTCGCTTTAGTTGGACCATGTAAACGCATATAAAAATCGGGCAGTTTAAACAAACCAATTGAACCAATCAAAGTGAAAACTGAGCCAATAATAATCAGGCCAGCCAATAATATTTCTAAACTATCCATCTTGCTCAATTACTCCATAATATCGCCGCGCAATAGGTATTTGCTTAAGGCAACTGTGCCAACAAACCCCATCACCGCAATCAGTAAGGCTGCTTCAAAATAGACCATGCTTTGCAGATACAAACCCACTAAAACCAACAGGGCAATGCTGTTTACATAAAGGGTATCAAGCGCAAGAATTCTATCTGGCTGAGAAGGGCCAATAATCAAACGATAAAAACTCAACACAAGCGCTAAAGAGATAAAGATTAAACCAATTTGTATGCTTAACTCTAACATGACTCAAATACCTTCTTTAAAGGGGCTTCATAGCGAGATTTGATAGATTCTATGGTATCAGCAGGATCTTCTTCATGAAGACCGTGAACCAGCAGAATTTTGCGATCTTGGTCAACATCACACGAAACTGTACCCGGCGTTAAAGAGATGGTATTTGCCAGTAATGAGATCGCTAAAGGATGTTCAAGATCTAAAGGTATATGTAAAAACTTAGGTTGTAAGCTATCTCTTTTTCCTAAAATCAGTTTCGCTACAATCACATTGGCAATCAAAATATCCCATAAAACAACCGCGATAAATCTAAACAGGGCAGCTGGGTGACGAATACAGACTTTTTCAGGCCAAAAAGAGGAGGTCACCATCGGAATCACAATCGCTAAAATAGACCCCAATACAACATGACCCATTGCGATGGTATTATTGAGCAGAAGCCAAACGATGAGTAAAGTCAAAGAGAGAATAGGGTGTGGTAAAAACGTCCTCATTCAACCAACTCCTTAAGCGAATTTTCAATCATTTTGACTTCAAGTACTTGTTGTTGATAGCTAGATTTATCTTCTAACTGCTTAGCGACAGAGTCTGTAAAGGCCGTAAAAGGATGCGCCAAAATCACCAAAACTACCGAAACCGATAACAGCACAGCAATCGAAGTCATACCTTTTAATTTGAGGGTTTTAGGCGTTTCACAAACTTCCTTACCATCAACCGTATGGCAAGCTTCAACTGGCAATACATTATAAAACAGTAGTGAACCGGCACGAGCGACGGCAATAATCAGTAACAGACCTGAAACTAATACAATGCCTAAAATCCAATAGAATGCCGGATGAGTCAAAGCAGAAGATAGAATCATTAGCTTGCCAACAAATCCAGAAAGAGGCGGAAGGCCAGTCATTGAGACCACAGCAAACATAAATAAACTACCGACTAAAACAGCTTTTGGCATGGCATAGGCACGAACAAACTTATCTTCCATCTCACCGCGCCCCTGACGAATCCACTCTGCTAACAAGAAGAGTCCACCAGCAATCAAGGTTGAATGCATTAAATAGTATAAAGTCGCAGACATGGCCTGCTCAGAATTAATTCCAATACCGACCAAAAGCGTGGCCACAGAAGCCAATACTAAATAAGCGACCTGTTCTCTCAAACTGCGTGAAGCAATCGCCCCTAATGCCGCAAAAATCATAGTGATTAAACCTAACCACAATACCCAAGTAATATGCAGATCGGTTAAGGCACCAGCTTGACTATCAAATAGAGTGCCATGCACACGAATAATCGCATAGAGACCCACTTTAGTCATAATTGCAAACAGAGCGGCGACAGGAGCTGAAGTATTCGAATAGGCCTGAGGTAACCACAAATACAGAGGGAACATCGCCGCTTTAATACCAAATACCAAAAGTAACATTAGGCCTGCAGCCGCTACAACTCCTTGATCTTCTACCGGCAAGCTGCCAATTTTAACCGCCATGTCAGCTAAATTAAGAGTGCCCAAAATACCGTATAAAGCACCGACCGCAAACAGGAACAGAGTCGAACCAACTAAGTTCAAAGCAACATAGTGCAATCCTGCACGCGTCTTTAGACGACCACCACCATGCAGTAATAAACCGTATGAAGCCAAGAGTAAAACTTCAAAAAAGACGAAGAGGTTAAATACATCTCCCGTCATAAAGGCACCATTCAAACCAAACAGCTGAATATGGAATAAAACATGAAAGTGAGCACCTTTCTCATCAATTTTTTGGCTGACGGCAAACCACAGGGCCGCCATTGCCAACACAGAAGTAATGAGTACCATCAGTGCAGACAGTTGATCGAGGACTAATACAATCCCAAATGGCGCAACCCAATTCCCCAGAGCATAGACTTGAGGAGGCAGTTGAATTGCCACTTGCACGGCATTAATATTGACTAATAGCAGTGCTAATAACGCCAATAAACTGATGATTCGTTGTAAACCAATCCCACCCGCACGAGCAAGTAAAACCAATATGCCACTCATTAGCGGTAATAAAACCGGAAGGAAAGTTTCAATCATCATTTGCTTTTACTCCCTGAAACCTTTTGCGATCTCTTTGGAGGAAGTGTCTCTTTTAACGATTGTTCATCAGCGGCAAGGTTTAAACCGTCAACATGGTCATTACCTAATTCAGAGCGCGCCTTCAAAGCTAAGACAATTAAAAATGCCGTCATGCCAAAAGCAATTACGATCGCCGTCAGGACCAAAGCTTGTGGAAGGGGATCTGTATAACCCGCTTGGCTAGCATCAATAACCGCTGGATGACCTGTATTAAGCCTGCCCATGACAAATAAAAATACATTTACCGCATAAGCTAATAAAGTCAGTCCTAAAACGACTGGGAAAGTTCGAGCTCTTAGAGTGAGAAAAACACCCGTTGCAGTCATCACACCAATTGCGATCGATATTAACCATTCCATTAATGATTCTCCTCAATATCAATCTGTTTTCTTAGAATTTGTTTCTGCAAATAATCTTCTTGTTTTTTATGAGAAATTGAACTCAATTTACCTAATTGAACTAAACTCAATACCGTTGATCCAACAACAACTAAGAAAACGCCCAAATCAAAAGAAATTGCACTGGCGATTTCAAATTCACCCACTATTGGCCAATGAATATGGCTAAAGGCGGACGTCAAGAATGGATACCCTAATCCCATGGCAACTAAACCTGTCGCGACGGCAATTAAAAGACCAAATCCGATCGTCAAATGCATATCGATTTTTAGGCGTTTTTGAGTCCATTCAATCCCATTTGCTAAGTACATCGCAATTAAAGCCACAGAAGCGATCAATCCAGCGATAAATCCGCCGCCTGGAAGGTTATGACCTCTTAAGAAAACAAACACGGCGACTAGAATCATTAATGGCATTAGCAAGCGGGTAAGGGTTTGCAAAATCATTGGATGGGTATCTGTATTCCAGACACGCCCATTTAAATCATGATCCGGTGCTGGCAAGGTCAAATTCTGCAACATGGCATAAATTCCCAGTCCAGCAAGTGCCAATACCACAATTTCACCCAAGGTATCGAAACCACGGAAATCGACCAAAATAACGTTTACCACATTGGTCCCACCGCCGCCAGGGACGCTGTTTCGCAAGAAGTAGCCCGAAATTGGATCATATTCTCGACTTAGTACCATCATAGTAAATAAAGTAATCCCAACCCCTGAAACAATCGCAAGGGTTAAATCTCTGACAATTCTCGATTTACCAATCTCTTTGGGTGTTTTTTGTGGCAAGAAATACAGAGCAAGCAACAATAGAATTATGGTCACGACTTCTACAGAAATTTGAGTAAGGGCTAAATCCGGTGCTGAGAATTTGATAAAGGTTAAAGCGATGACTAAACCAACCACTCCTAATACCACTAAACTAGCAATACGATTTCGATGCCAGATTACCGTATAGAGGCTCGCCAGCATCAAGATAACCGCTATGATCAAACTAACTGCATCGATTTCCATTAGAACGCGATCACCTAAGAGCGGACTATTAAAACTTAAGAACCCAAAGGCCGTCAAAACAATCGAGGCAAAGATAATCCAAGCCGCCGAGTTTTGTAGAGAACCCTTATCAAAACGTCGACTGATATCAACACTGAATTGATAAAGCTTTTCAGTCAGATTCATAAATAAATTCTTAGCGCTAATATGCTCATGGCGCTCGTAGTTTCGAATCAATCCAGCACGATTAAAGTAAATCACCGCCCCTAATACCAGCACGATAACACTCATAATCAGCGGTAGGTTAATACCATGCCAGATTGCCAAACTATACTCTGGTGGTGTGGCTTGAAGTGTACCTGATACCGCTACTGCTAAAATCGGCGCTACGGTAAACATAGGGAAAATCCCGATTGCCAAACAAACGATGACCAATAAATCGACCGGGATTTTCATAAAACGCGGCGGTTCATGCGGTGTTTTAGTTAATCCTTTTGGCTCACCATTAAAGAAAACATCGTGAATAAAACGCAGCGAGTAAGCAACAGAGAAAATCCCAGCAATCGTGACTAAAATAGGAATCGCCCAAGCAAAATAAGAAGATTGAGAGGCGGTGACCGCTTCAGCAAAGAACATCTCTTTACTCAAGAAACCATTCAATAAAGGCACCCCTGCCATTGCCAAGGATGCAATTATCGCCAAGGCTGCAGTATGCGGCATATATTTGATTAAACCGTTTATCTTACGCATATCACGTGTACCGGTTTCATGATCAATAATCCCTGCCACCATAAACAATGATGCTTTGAAAGTCGCATGATTGATAATATGGAAAATTGCGGCAACCGCAGCCAGCTGCGTTCCAAAACCAAATAACAGAGTAATCAAACCTAAATGACTGATTGTTGAATAGGCAAGTAACCCTTTTAAATCATGTTTGAATAGGGCGGTATAGGCTCCAATAATCAGGGTTGCCATTCCCGCTGAACCAACCAGCCAAGTCCATAGATCGGTACCTGATAAAACCGGAAAGAATCTTGCCAGTAAGAAGATACCTGCTTTAACCATGGTCGCTGAGTGTAAATAAGCAGAAACTGGTGTCGGTGCAGCCATTGCATGAGGCAGCCAAAAATGAAATGGAAATTGAGCTGATTTAGTAAAAACACCCAATAAAATCAAAACCAAAGTCACACTGTAAAGCTCATGATTTCGGATTAATTCACCTTGAGCCAAAATATCACTTAATTGGTAACTGCCGACGATATGGCCTAATAACAGCGCGCCGCCTAATAGCGCTAAACCACCCGCACCCGTAATCGCCAAAGCCATTCTGGCACCTTCACGAGCATCTTTACGATGTTGCCAATAACTGATGAGCAAGAAGGAGGTAATGGAAGTTAATTCCCAAAAAATAACTAATTGCAGAACATTTTCTGACAGAACAATCCCTAGCATTGAGCCCATAAACATCATCAAGTAGGCATAGAAACGGCCCATTGAATCTTTTTTGGCTAGATAGTAACGAGCATAGATAATGATGAGCAAACCGATAACTAAGATCAGTAAAGCAAATAGCAGGGAGAGGCCATCTAAACGAAAGGCGAAATACAAGCCAATACTTTCAATCCATGGCCAACTTTGAACTAAAGTGGTGCCATTAAATGGCATTGACATAGAAGGATAGAGAATCCCTAAACTTAATATGGTAATAAAACCGCTGGTATAAGCTGCAGCCAGTCGATTAAATTTAGCGGAATAAGCCGCGAGCGCTGCGCCTATAAAGGGTAATAACACAACAATCGGAAGATTGAATGCTAGTAAATTCATGGAAAAAAGTGCCTGTTATAAAAAGCGCTCTGCACGCTACTTGTGCGAGTCACTCATAAAGTATTTTTATAATAGATTAAGGCTACCAGAAACTGACTGTTAGTCAATATAAACAGCCCAAATATTGAAGATTTGCAAGGCTTTTGATTAGAAATATCTTTTAAATAAATTTAGCTCAGATAATGAGATAAAACTTGTTTTAAGTCTTCAGAAGAAACAGGTTTAGTTAGATATTCATCCATACCGGCTTCTAAAAATTTATTTTTATCACCAGACATAGCATTAGCTGTGACAGCAATAATCGGAATCGGATCAATATTCTGATCTTTTTCCATTTTACGAATATGTTTTGTTGCCTCTTTACCGGTCATATTAGGCATATTTTCATCCATTAATATAACCTGGTAATGATTGTTTTTATAAGCCTCTAAAGCTTCTAGTCCATCATTCGCAATATCGAAGCCTAATCCAAACTGATTTAAATATTCCGCCAATAGTTTTTGATTAACAATATTATCTTCAACAATCAATACATGGTGATGATAATTAAATTTATTCTTTTTATGGGTTACTTCATTAATCTGATTAGATTGTGATTTGGTGATTGGCGCATCAATGGTATAAGAAAAGTTACTTCCCACTCCCAAAGCAGAATCGACTTTTATTTCCCCACCTAATAATTCAACTAAACGAGCACAAATTGTTAAGCCTAATCCCGTTCCACCAAACTGTCTGGTTGTTGAACTATCTGCCTGAGTAAAAGATTCAAATATATGATTAACTTTATCAGCAGGTATACCTATACCATGATCAATTACAGATGTTTTAAGCTGATTTGAATCATAGATATATTCAACTTGAATCGTAATAAAACTATTTTTTGAAGAAAACTTAACCGCATTAGAAATTAAGTTATTGAGAATTTGTCTGTAACGGAAACTGTCAGAATAAACTTCTTCAGGGATCTGGTTGATGACTTCTAATTTGATTTGGATTGATTTTTTATTCGCATTTTCAGTAAATAAATTGATCGACTGGTTTACGTCAAACGTTGGATTAAATTTTATCTTTTCCAACTCTATCTTATTTTTTTCTAATTTCGAGAAGTCTAAAATACCGTTGATAATTTTAATCAGATCATCACTCGAAGTTAAAACTGTATCTAAGTATTCAATTTTCTTTTGATCAGCTTCTCTATCTCTCAAAATTTGCACAAAACCAATCATACCATTCAGTGGTGTTCTTATCTCGTGAGACATATTAGCTAGGAATTGGCTTTTCAATTCACTGAGCTCTTCGGCTTTGTTCTTTTGCTTTTTCAGATCACTGATTAATTTTTTATTTCTGGATAATAATCTTAAATTATCAATCATCTTCAAATTAAAAATAAAGCCATTTTTAAAGGTATAAACCACAAAGAAGAGAACCTGAAGCGCGAATATTTTATAAACCGTATCTTCCATTTGCATCAGGGTAAAAAAAACGGGGATCGTTGAGATTAATACAAATCCATAATAAAAATTCTTCAGGGGAAGCAGGGTAGACATGCTGGTCACAATCACCCCCGTTACGGTAATCAAAATAAACGCATTTACTAGAGGTTGCGTTTCATCCATAAAGAGGAAAACCAAGGCCCCCCAACCTGCAGCTGTTAAATAAATAAACAACATAACGACTTTTTCATGAAAATCTTTGTAGCTGTTATTCAGAATGAGGTGATAAATATTGTGACTAATCCAAGAACGGATAGTCACGACTAATAGCATGTAAAACAACCAAAAAAGAATAAAAGGCGCATCAGTTAAATGCGTCAAGATAAAAGAAATAAAAAGAAATACTGCAAAATTACCAATCGTACTAGAAAAGTTATTTTCTAAGACTTCTTTGAGTAACAATTCACGTATATTCATTTTAGATCACAGTTATTCATCAAAATTAAAATCATCTAAATCAGGTTGGGGTGCTTTGCCATCGTAAATTTGATTTGTCCTATGTTGTAGATAGCTCTCTCTACTGAAAATATAGGGATCTGGTTGAGTTTTAATATCTTCAACTAATTTAACCACTTTAGTGTACTCAACAAATTTATCTCCCATATAGATCCAAATTCGACCATGACTATCCGTTTTAATTAAATGAGGGTAAACAGGATCATAAGCACTGTCTGCAACCCCACCGACTAATTCTCGGGTGGTATAAGGACCTACAACAGGCAGGACTAAATAACTACTTTTATCCCAAAATCCCCAGTGATAAAGGGTTTGGCCAAAATCTTCGTTTTTATCTTCTAGACCAGCGGGATCTGCAATATCAATTAACCCAAATAAACCGAAAGTGGTATTTAGACTAAATCGCATAATTTCGGAAAAACCCTCTTCAGCTTTGCCTTGTAAAAAACAATTAATTGCTGAAATTGGCGTACTTAAATTATCAAAAAAATTACTGATACCTGTTTTAGCAGGCTGTGGAATTACGCTGTTATAGACATTCGCTAAAGGAATTCCTAAGGTATCGTTGAATTTCAGATTAAAATCAAACATAGCACGGTTAAAATCCTCATAAGGATCTTCCACATTCATGACGGTTTCTACTGCTCTTGTGTTCTCTTCCATTGCTAATACGGGATTAACTGATAGCAATAGAATTGATAAAAATAAACTATTTCTTAACATATCCAAGTTACAACTTTTTAATGGATGAATGCATCTCTATCTCTTTAATAGATTGCTTAAATAACTCCAAAATTTTAGATCTTGAAAAGGTTTTTCTCCAGGCCATAGCCACTGTTCTTTTAGGAACAGGTTCACTCAGTTTTTTAACCGTAAATAAACCATCATCTCTTTCGGAAAGAGAAGTATAAGGGAAAACAGAAATGCCTGCTCCGGATGAAACCATATATCGTATGGTTTCTAATGAACTCCCTTCATAGGTTTTTTGAATTCGATCACTCTGGTAATTCATATGTACTAAATTTGGAAAGGCTTCTATGACTTGGTCTCTAAAACAGTGTCCTGAACCTAATAACAAAACACTCTCATCTTCAATTTTATTTAAATTCAATAGCTTATCGTTTATTAATTGATGCTTATTAGGTAGTATTGCTACAAAATCTTCTTCATATAATGGCAAAGTTTCAATATTGGATTCATTGAATGGTAATGAAAGAATCACTATGTCTAATTCACCAGATTGTAATTTTTGTGCTAATACATGAGTATAGTTTTCTTCAATGATAATTGGGACATCCGGCACCCTCTTTTGAAAGTTAGGGATCAGTTTAGGTAATAAGTAAGGTGCAATGGTATAGATAGCCCCAATTTTTAATTCGCTCGTAAAATCTCCCAGAGACTCTTTAGAGATTTGTTTTATATCTTGGCTACGTTCCAGTATTTCTTTAGCGATCTCAATAATCTTATGGCCGATTGGGGTCACTATTACATCGTGTTTCCGTCTTTCAAATAGAGTGACACCTAATTCTTCTTCTAATTTCTTAATAGCAACACTTAATGTGGGCTGACTAACAAAACAAGTTTCAGAAGCTTTCCTAAAGTGTTTCTCTTTTCCGACCGCTACAATATATCTAAGTTCATTTAATGTCATAGTTATCTTCTGTTAGTTATTCTGTTTTAGATAGATATTTAATAAAGTATATTTTTTATATTTAAACTTAATTATTATTCTTATTAGTCACAAAAAATGTGTAGATAAGTTTAAAAAAATTTTTTTTATCAGATACTTAAACTGTGATTAAACTGTATAAATACTTCGTTATAAACAGTCTGAATAAGTGTGTGAGAATTGTGGATAAAAAATCACTTTAGTAATTATTTAAGATTTATCCACAATTCTCCATAACTTATTCAGTTCTATATTTAATAAAAGGCAAACAAATATGTCTACTTTTCCATTGGCTTCAAACATAGATAGTGAGCAAGTTTTAGACCTAATCAAATCAAGAAGAACTTGCTATCAGTTTTTAGATAAGACGTTATACCCTGTTGAGGCAAAAAAAATAACAGATTGTTTAGAAGCCGCTAGATATGCCCCTAATCATAAGCTAACTCAACCTTGGTTTTTTTGGGTCATAGGAGAACAGTATAAAACAAAATTAGCGCATATTTACGCAGATAATAGGGCAAAGAAACAATCTAAAGTTAAAGATGAAGAGTTTGAGTCTTTGTATCAAAAAGCTGTCGATAAGTTTAACTGTATCCCTCAGGTTATTTTAGTAGGGCAAAAACTTGGCAAAACAGACCTTCTTATTAAGGAAGATTATGCCGCTTGTAGTTGCGCTATTCAAAATTTTAAATTGATGGCCTGGCAACAAAAAATAGGGGTTCAGTGGAGTACAGGTCCAATTATTAGAGATGACAGAACTTTTGAGTTATTGAATATCGATTCTGAAGAGATAGAAATTATAGGTGCTTTGTATTTAGGTTATGTTGATCCAGATTGTATTCCCAAATCGGCTGCGAATAGAAAACCTGTTGATCAAATCTCTGTAGTAACGGATTAAATTTAAAAAATAAGGGAAAATACATAGATAAGTGTTATAACTAAATAATAAATTAGGGGCTGTCCTAGATAACCACAAATGGGGTTATTATGGGACGT
>CAZJPO010000005.1:0-36468 GCA_964547865.1 uncultured Thiosulfatimonas sp. | reverse complement strand
TTGAATCAATGGGTTAAAAAAGAACTGAACTAGTTATCTGGGTCAGCCCCTTCTTCTATTGTCGCCATGACTCATTATTTCTCTATTTTGAATAACCCATAGACTAGCATAAAAAACACTTAAAAAATTGAAACTCACCGCTTTGTAAAACCGCTTTCCTGATAAAATAGCCGGCTTTCAATTTTCAACAAAAGCAAACCCCTTTTTCATCTATGCACGGCTTAAATGACAAACAACTTGAAGCAGTTATCCATACCGAAACACCCGCTTTGGTGTTAGCGGGTGCCGGTTCAGGTAAAACCCGAGTCATTACCGAAAAGATCGCCTATTTAATAAGAAAGTGTGATGTAAAACCGTTTCATATCTATGCCGTGACTTTTACCAATAAGTCGGCCAAAGAGATGAAAGAGCGTGTCACTAAATTGCTCAAAGATGAAAACACCTCAGGGTTAAACGTCTCAACATTTCACAACTTGGGTTTAAATATTGTCCGCCGCGAATACAAAGCACTGGGCTATAAATCTAACTTCTCGATTATGGATGCGGCTGATAGTGGTCAGATATTAAAGGAGCTGATGCACAAACAGTCCCTTGATCCTGAAGTTTTAGATGGGGTGCAATGGGATATTTCCAACTGGAAGAACGCCCACACGTCCCCAGAACAGGCTCTAGAAAAAGCCGAAGATGCACAACAACAAGCGCGGGCGATTTTGTATCAAGCTTATCAAAAACAACTTCATGCTTATAACGCGGTCGACTTTGATGACTTGATAGGTCTACCTGTCCGCCTGTTCAAAGAAAATCCCGATATTCTGGAAAAGTGGCAAAACAAAGTACGCTATCTGTTGGTCGATGAGTATCAAGATACCAATGCGGCGCAGTACGAACTGGTCAAACAGCTAGTAGGCATTCAAGCGCGTTTTACGGTGGTCGGCGATGATGACCAATCTATCTATGCCTGGCGCGGTGCCCAACCGGAAAACCTTGCCCTACTTCAAGAAGATTTTCCAAGTTTAAAGCTAATTAAACTTGAGCAAAACTACCGCTCCAGTAACCGCATTTTGCAATCGGCCAACCAACTGATTGCAAATAACCCGCACGTGTTTGAAAAACAACTATGGAGTGAAATGGGCTTGGGCGACCATTTGCGCGTGATCTCTTGTGCCAATGAAAACCAAGAAGTGGAACGCGTCGTTTCAGAAATCATTGTCCACAAGTTTAAAAATCGAACCAAGAACCGAGACTACGCCATTCTATACCGCGGTAACCACCAAGCACGCCTAATGGAAAGAGCGTTGCGTGAACAGAATATCCCTTATGTCATCTCGGGCGGCAAATCTTTCTTCGATCACGCTGAGATCAAGGATGTCATGAGTTACCTGCGCATTATTGTGAATCCAGATGACGATGCCGCTTTTCTTAGAATCGTAAACACCCCTCGAAGAGAGATTGGAGCCTCTACCCTAGAGAGGCTAGCAGCTTATGCAACCAGCCGAAATATCAGCCTCTTTGATGCGACGCAAGAGTTTGGCCTGACGCAGATATTGAGTGACAAAGCATTAAAGCGAGTACAGTATTTTGGAGAACTGCTTTTAAAGTGGGTTAAACAGGCTGACAGCACCGAGGGAGAAGAAGTGACCTCTTTTGTCCGCAACCTGATTGAAGAGATTGAATACGACAACTGGCTGCATGAACAGGCCAGCAACCCCAAAGCCGCCGAGAGACGAATTAACAATGTGCGTGATTTCACCCTCTGGATTGAACGCATCATCAATAAGGCACTTGAAGAAGACGGTGAAGAAAAGCGTCTTGAGACCATCGTGACTCACATGATGTTAATGGATATGATGGAAAGGAATGAATCTGAGAAAGAACACGACATGGTGAGCCTAATGACGCTTCACGCCTCAAAAGGCCTTGAGTTTCCACATGTCTTTTTGATCGGCATGGAAGAAGAGTTACTGCCACATAAACAGAACTTAGAATCGCCCGGCCTCGAAGAGGAAAGACGTCTAGCCTATGTGGGCATTACCCGCGCCAAACGCTCATTGACCATGACCTACGCCTCCAAACGACGTAAATATGGCGAAGATATGGCCTGTGAGCCAAGCCGTTTCCTAAACGAACTGCCAGAAGAGTCATTGAAATGGGAAGGCAAGCCGGGCGTCGTAGTCTCCAAAGAGGAACAAATCGAACACGGTAACGCCCAAATTGCCAACCTTAAATCTTTTTTAAAGAGAGACTAAGAAAATGGATCTGCCTAACCTGCCAAGTGAACATTCAATCCCAGCTTTTCAATTTGCGCCGATGCCACACATTCATTTTGGCTGGGGCATTCGACAAAAACTTATAGACTCTCTGCAAAACCAACCCTATACAAAAGTCGTCTTAATCACTGGCAAGACCATTTCTCAACCCAATCAATTTGGTGAGACACTCCTAAAAACCCTTAATACAAATAATGAGGTAAAACATTTTATTGTTTCTGGTGAACCCTCTCCAGAGGTTGTCGATCATATCGTCAAACAGTGTCCTTCGGACAGTGACGTCGTAATTGGCCTAGGCGGCGGTAGTGTGCTCGATGCCGCAAAAGCAATCGCAGGATTAATTCCAAGTCAAACTTCTGTCATGGATTATCTTGAGGGCGTAGGCAAGGGCAAAGCTTTTAATGTAAAAACCTGTCCTTTTATCGCCTTGCCAACGACCGCTGGAACCGGGAGTGAGACCACTAAAAATGCGGTTTTATCTCGACTGGGAGAATTTAAGAAATCTTTTAGAGACAATCAACTTCTCGCCAAAGAGGCCTGGTTAGATCCTGAACTCTTAACCTCTTGCCCGCAAGACATTCTATACGCCACAGGTATGGATGCCTTTACTCAACTGCTTGAGTCCTATACCACTAAAAACCCAAACCCAATGACGGACGCTTTAGCTTGGCAAGGTATCACCTTATTTAAAGGCGCATTTGAAAAAATTGACAGTGGAGACGTCCATCGACAAAGACAGGGATATGAAAACTTAATGCTCGCTGCCAGCTTATCAGGAACCACGCTTGCCAATGCAGGACTGGGAGCCGTTCACGGTTTAGCGGGCCCAATTGGCGCTTTTTTTGAAGCGCCACACGGTATCGTCTGCGCCAGATTACTGGCCCCGATTACAGAGCAAAATATTGCCAGTTTGCAGAACATAGAGACCACTCATGCAGAACAAACCCTGCAAAAATACGTTGACGTCGCCAAACTATTTAACCCTGATTTAGAGACTGAAGAGGCACTTGATAGCCTAATTACAATTCTTCAAGAACTTTCAGTCAAATATGCCCCGCAAGGCTTATCAAAATTTGGCCTCCAACCTGACAAACTTCAACCCGTCATAGACAATTGTCGCAGTGGCAGCATGCTTGGTAATTCTGTCGTTTTAACTGATGCACAATTATTAAGTGCCATGCAGCAGGCACTTTAATCCTGCGAATATTCGCCTGAAAAAACTGCGGTTTTTGTATCGAGCGCTTTTAAAAGCCAAATTTATAACTATAATGATTTTAAATAACTTACTAAGACCAACTAGATTCGTCTATTTTGTCTAAACCTTAATCAAGGATTAAGCGCATGAAATCAACTAGCATTGTTCTGCCCCTGGCCCTCTCTTTCGTTGCCCTCACAGCCAACGCAATGGAGTCAACCGAAACCAACAAGACTGATAAAGAGTATATTCCTCTTAACTACAACAGTCATGGGTTGGATACGGATGCGCAAAATGCAATACTTGAACGAGAAGCAGACTATGTTGAGAACCAATATAAAGATTTGGACCAAGATAAGGTTCCTGACAAACAAGACTTATGTTTAAACACTATTTTTGGCGTTAAGGTTGATCAGAATGGTTGTGAGTTAGACAGTGATCAGGATGGCGTTTTTGACCGATTAGATCAATGTCCAGATACGGCGCCAGGTGCAAAAGTTAATATCTTTGGCTGCGAAGGCGATGACGATAATGATGGCGTCGTTAATAGTAAAGACCGCTGTCCAAATACCCCTGAAGGTGTCGCCGTCGATGAATTTGGTTGTGAAATTCGTGACGATGACGATGGCGACGGCGTAAAAAATTCCGATGACCAATGTCCGAACACACCTAAAGGTGCAAAAGTCAATGAATACGGCTGTGAACCTGTTTCATTCGTGATGACTAACATCAAATTTGATTTCAACAAACATAATATTCGCAGTGATCAGGCAACCATCCTTAAATCAGAAGCCGCAGCCCTGCAAAACCTGAAGGAAGGAGAGGTTCTTCTGATCACAGGGCACACAGATACAAGCGGTCCTGAAGATTACAATTTAGCACTTTCATGGAAACGTGCAAACAGCACAAAACAATTTATTGTGAAAGAGTTCAACCGAGAGGCTGGCTCTATTTTTATTCTTGGTGAAGGCGAAACTAAACCTATCGCAGACAACCAGACCAATGATGGCAGAAAGCTAAACCGCCGAATTGAATTCAAGATTATTAAAGCTGATGAGCTTCCTAAGCGGGCTGAAAAACAAATTCCCGTAAACATCCAATAAACGTTGGTAAGTTTAAATTCGTGAATTTCAAAGGCAATCTAACTGGTTGCCTTTTTTTATGCAAAGATTAAACTTAATTTATGAATAATCAGGCCACCATAAAACAAATTTTATTTGTACTTTCTGTAATTGCCATGAGCTCTTTTGTGGCCGTTGCTGAAGCTCCGCCACGCGTGGTCTCTTTAGCTGAAATCCAAGAAACAGAAAGCAGATACGGTTCACGAGCCGCCGACCGTCTGAAGCAATGGCAAGAATTGGTTGATGAAAACCAAAACATGAGTGAGCTCGACAAACTTGAATTGGTAAATGATTTTTTTAATCGGGTCCGTTTTATAGACGATATCGTCCACTGGAAAAAGAAAGATTACTGGGCCACCCCCGTGGAATTACTGGCAACCGATGCAGGCGACTGTGAAGATTATTCGATTGCAAAATACTTTACCTTAAAAGCTTTAGGTGTGCCGCAGAGCAAACTAAACATTACCTATGTAAAAGCCGTCCGGCTCAATCAAGCCCATATGGTACTAACTTACTTTGAAACACCTAAATCCATCCCTCTCGTCCTAGACAATATAAACAAACGTATACTTAAAGCCACCAAGCGTAGAGATTTAGTGCCTGTTTATAGTTTTAACGGTGAAGGCTTATGGCTAGCGAGACAACGAGGCAAAGGAAGATCCGTAAAAGGTGGAACCTCTAAACTCAAGCAATGGAATGACTTGCTAAATAGATTAAACAAATAACGTTAATTAACACGATTGATTAAAACTGATTTATTATTCACTAAGAGTCAATACTTAGCTCAGTGAAAAGGAAGAGAGACTATGTCCCTAAGTAGACAGATGATTATATTTATAGCCGTCATGGTATTGGCTTTGTTATTGGTCACCTTTGCGCTAAATTTAAATCACACCAAGAACTTCCTACAAGAACAGCTAAAATCCCATTCTCAGGATACCGCCACCTCTTTGGGTCTCTCTCTAAGTACGATTCCAGACCCTGAAGATATCTCCAGCATGGAGACCATGATAAACGCGGTATTTGATCGCGGTTACTATGCGCACATCAATCTCTCGGACATGGATGGCAAAACCATCTATCACCGCCAAAATGCCACAACCATGGAGGATGTCCCGACTTGGTTTATTAATCTCATCCATCTAGAAACCCCGTCTGCCGAATCAATGATCCAAGCGGGCTGGTTTCCCATCGGGTCATTAACCGTCTCAAGCCATGCCGGTTATGCCTATATTCAGCTTTGGGATACCACGAAAGATTTATTAATTGGCTTTATTATCGCGGCCATCATTGCCATTCTAATTGCGATTTACACCATCAGAATCATGCTGAAACCTCTCAGTAAAATGCAAATTCAAGCTGAGGCAATTGTAAAAAAACAATATATTATTCAAGAAGATCTACCGAGAACCATAGAGTTTAAACAGGTTGTTGTAGCAACAAATGCCATGGTCAACAAGCTGAGAGCCGTTTTTGAAAGAGATGCTAACGCGGCTGAAAAGCTCCAAAAACTGGCCTACCAAGACAGTGTGACAGGGTTGAGTAATCGCCGCCACTTTGAAATGATTATTGACAGTATCCTCGATCCGCAACAAGATGCGCCAGAAGGCTCAATTTGCCTCCTGAGAATCAATCACCTGAAGGAGCTAAATGATCAGATGGGCTACTTAGTTGGTGATCAGTTGGTCAAAACCTTAGCGGATCAGCTCAAATCAAAACTGACCCATGAAGAGTCGGTTTTCGCCCGGCTTAACGGCACAGAGCTCGTGGCACTATTACCTCGCGTCAAAGCTAAAAAACTTGCGGAAGCCACCCAAAAGATTACCGGAACAGTCGATGATATTCTGCAAGATTTTCAAGCTGATCAGACAGGCATTTCAATCTCAATTGGATATACCGACTATAAGCCAGGACAGAGTCGAGGCCCTCTTCTGGGTCAACTCGACTTTGCCATCCAGCAAGCGGAAGAAAAAGGTAAAAATTGTTCGTTCTACTTTAACACCAATCAAGAGTCTGACAATCACGAGAGCTGGGAGCAAACCATCAATCAGGCAATTGAAGAAAAACGCTTTATGCTTTATCAGCAAAGTGCCTATAACAATGACCACGAAGTTCACGATCAAGAGCTGTTTATCCGATTGAAAGATACCGATGGTGTCGTTCGTTCAGCGGGTTATTTCATGCCAGCGGTTGAAAAACTCAATAAAATTGCCCAGATTGATGAATTAGTGATCAATTTGATTACGCAATATCTTAAAACCCATAACGACACCCCAATACTGGCGATCAACCTATCAAAAGCCATTGTTGATAATGAAGTGCTGCAAAACAAATTGATTACAACTTTAAAAGACAACCCGACTATCGCTCAAAGGATTGCGGTGGAAATGCCAGAACGGCTGGTTATCGAGCAAAAAGGCTTAACTTGGCCACTTCTACAACAATTAAAATCTTTTGGCGTTCATATCGGTATCGATCATTTCGGTTCTAGGTTAGGAAACATGCTCTACCTACAAGAACTGAATCCAGACTACGTCAAACTAGATGCATCGTTCAGTAAAGCCATTGACTCTGATGAACAGACAGTCAATTATGTTTCGAGCCTATGCGAGCTAACAGACAGTCTAGACATAGACGTTGTCGCCATGGCGGTCGAAAATGAAGAGCAGGTTAAAGCCATGTCTGAACTCGGAGTGAAATACTATCAAGGTTATCTGTTTGGTGCGCCTGTGGCTCTAAATGAATAGAGTAGGGATAACCGAACACACTAAAGCTATCAGATCATCTAAATTTAAAAATTAATCAAAATAATAGGTTTTAGCTATTAACAAAAACCTGAAAAATGGTATTATCTTGAAACCCTTTATGTTTATAGGGCTTCATTAAGTATGGGCTAAATAGAGATCGTAATGGAAAACCAGCAAGACCCCCAGCAAGCTTCTGAAGAAAATTTTACCCAACAAAATTTTAGCGACTCTCAACAGGTTGAGCTAGACAGCCCCCTGATAGATTGCCTTGCCATCTATACAAAACTCAACCGACAACCCTATTCGAAAGAGGCATTAATTGCTGGCCTGCCAATCAAAGGCAACGAGATTACCCCCGACCTCTTTGAACGAGCGGCGGCGCGCGCCAAACTAGAAGCCTCGTTTAAACAAAGAAAGCTTGAGGAAATCTCTAACCTCGTCCTGCCCAGCATTTTAACGCTGTCAAACAACCAGGCCTGTATCCTGGAAGAGATTGATCTCGACAGTCAAACCGCAAAAATTGTCCTGCCTGAAGCTGAAGAGGGCTATACAGAAGTCTCTCTTGAAGAACTCAATAAACAATACTTGGGGTATGTGATTTATCTCACACAACGGGCATACCACGAACAAAAAACTGAAAACTTAATGGGCTTAAAAGAGGGACACTGGTTCTGGGGAACTCTTTGGTCTTCAAAAAGCGTTTATCGCGATGTCTTGATTGCTTCGATCGTCATTAACATTTTTGTTTTGGCAAACCCTCTGTTTGTCATGAATGTTTATGACCGCATTGTGCCCAATAATGCCATCGAATCACTCTGGGTGCTTGCCATCGGAGTGAGCGTTGTTTATCTGTTCGATATCTTGCTCAAATACCTAAGATCCTATTTCCTCGAAATAGCCGGTAAAAAAGGCGACGTAATTATGTCGAGTAAGCTCTTTGAGCAAACACTCGGCCTCAAAATGTCTAACCGAGGCGGTTCGATTGGCGTGTTTGCCAATCAACTAAAAGAGTTTGATAGCATCCGAAACTTCTTCACTTCTGGCACTGTCGCAACCTTAGTTGATTTGCCTTTTGTCTTTATTTTCTTGCTGGTTATTTTCTATATTGCCGGTTCAATCGTCTTAGTTCCCATCGCCATTATTCTGGTAATAGTGCTCTATAGCTTTTTAATGAAGAAACCGATTGCCCGAGCCATTGAAGCGACCTATGAAGCCAGTAGCCAAAAGAATGCCGTGCTTATTGAAACCCTAAATTCAATCGAAACCATCAAGGCTCTGGGCGTAGAAGCTCGATCTCAATGGCAGTGGGAACAAGCCGTCGGTGAAATTTCTAAAACCAGCTTAAAATCTAAAATGTTGCAGAGCTCACTTGGCCGTATGACAGG
Organism: uncultured Thiosulfatimonas sp.; assembly: GCA_964547865.1. Taxonomy (GTDB): domain Bacteria; phylum Pseudomonadota; class Gammaproteobacteria; order Thiomicrospirales; family Thiomicrospiraceae; genus Thiomicrorhabdus. The sequence continues at coordinate 27,753 of CAZJPO010000005.1, read as the reverse complement.
CTTTATGCAGCAAATTAGTACCGTCGTTATTGTCTTGACCGGCGTTTATATCATCCAAGAAGGTGATTTGACGATGGGTGGACTCATCGCCACCGTTATGTTGAGCCAACGCGCAATTGGTCCAATGGGACAATTCGCCAACCTAGTCACCAGTTACGAGCAGACCAAAACTGCTCTTAACTCGCTTAATGAGTTAATGGAAAAAGAAATTGAACGCCCGATTGATAAGCGGTTTATTCAACACCCTCACTTTGAAGGAAAAATTGAGTTTATCAACGTCAGTTTTACCTATCCGAACGAAACCAAACCCGCTCTGAATAAGATCAGTTTTACCATTCAGCCGGGCGAAAAAGTTGGAATTATCGGCAGAATCGGATCCGGTAAATCGACAGTAGAAAAACTAATTCTTGGCTTCTACCAAGTGGATGAAGGCTCAATCTTAATCGACGGCATCGATATTACTCAGCTCGACCCTGCTGAGATAAGACGCAACATCAATTACGTCCCGCAAGATGTAACCCTGTTTAGTGGAGATGTTAGAGATAACATTGCGTACCGAGCGCCTTATGTCGAAGACAGCACGATTATTCACGCTGCAAAATTAGCCGGAGTAGATGATTTCATTAAAAACCACCCATCTGGCTACAGTCTAACGGTGAATGAAGGTGGGACATCTCTCTCGGGTGGACAGAGACAAAGTATCGGGGTGGCTCGTGCTCTTTTATTAGAAAGCCCAATTTACCTATTCGATGAACCAACCAATGCGATGGATGCCAAAACTGAGCAGCTAATGATTGATCGTTTAAAACATGGAACCTTGAACAGCACAACCATTGTCGTCACACACAAGATGAGCCTATTACAACTGACCGATAGACTCATGGTAATGGATGGCGGTAAACTGGTTGCCGACGGCAATAAACAAACTGTTTTAGAAGCCCTAAAAACCGGTAAATTAAACAAAAGTAGCTAATGCGATGTCTGATTCAAAGCCTATAGAAAATCCAACTGAAATGGAACTCAGACAAGAAGTGGTGGCGCCAAGCAGAAAAGAGCGCATTGCCGAAAAAGACATTGAATATATGTCGAGCCTGAGTCAAGCTGCAATTGAAAAACCGACAACCAAATCTCAAATGATTGTCTGGATCATTCTTTTAGTGATTATTTGGCTTATTTACTGGGCAAGCCAAGCCGAACTAGACAAGATCGTTCGCGGCGATGGAAAAGTCGTCCCCTCCTCGCAAATTCAGATCATACAAAACCTTGAAGGCGGAATAGTAGAAGAACTATTTGTCAACACGGGCGATAAAGTCGAAAAAGGCCAAATCCTTTTGAAACTAGACAATACCCAGTTTGCCAGTTCATACGGAGAGAGTGAACTCAGAGAAGGCGAGTTGACGGCAAAAGCTGAACGCTTATCCGCTGAAGCTTTTAATAAGCCATTTGAAACCAAAAAATTACCTGAAGATGTCACTTTAGCAATCAGAAAAATATATCAACGAGAGTACCAGCTCTACCAAGCTCGTCAAAAACAGTTACAGACTTCTGATCGAATCTTAACTGAGCAAATTGAGCAGAAAAAACTGGAATTGCAAGATGCCTATAGCCAGAAAAAGCAGGTCACACGCTCATTAAACCTTTTGAAAAAAGAGGTCAGTTTTATGCGACCACTAGTGAAGCAGGGTATTGCTTCTCAGGTCGATCTTCTAAAACTGGAACGAGAAGAAAACGATGCTTTAACAAAGCTAAAAGGCATTGAGTTCTCTATTCCGAGGTTAAAGTCAGCGATCGCTGAAGCAAACTCTAAACGAGATGATGCCAGAGAGCAATTTGCCAATGAAGCACACGAAGAACTCAATGTAATCTTGGCAGAAAAAGAACAGTTAATACAATCTATCGCCGCCTTACAAGATCGAGTAGACCGAACAGACATCAAGTCTCCAGTAAATGGGACAATTAAACAAATGTTTGTAAATACCATTGGTGGAGTCGTGCAACCCGGAAGTGATATTGTAGAAATCGTTCCCAATGATGATTCTCTAGTACTAGAAACCAAAATCCTTCCTGCCGATATTGGCTTCATCTATCCAGGCTTAAAATCAAAGATTAAATTTACCGCCTACGATTTTGCGATATACGGTGGTTTAGATGGTACCGTAAAACAGATTTCTGCGGATACCATCACGGATGAAGAAGGCAATAGTTTTTACATCGCAAAGATTGCAACCAAACAAAACTATCTTGGAACACAAAAAAAACCATTATTTCTCCTTCCAGGAATGACCGCAAGTGTCGATATTATCGTTGGAAAACACACGGTGTTAGATTACATTCTCAAGCCGATTGTCAAAGCAAAAGACAACGCATTGAGAGAATCTTAGGCGAGAATCAGAGATTACTACACGAGATATTAAAAGTATGAAATACTGGTGTTATAAACAGATTACAGGTTGAGAATGAAAAACCCGCTCATTTATGTTCAAGACCCCAATGCCTTAAAAAATTGGCTTTCGGCCTGTAGTGCCAACGCCAAGGTTCTTTATGATCTAAATAATTTAGAGACCAAATACAACCCCCAGGAATTCATATTATTGGTTCAGGTGACTGCTGAATCCTCTATGGACCAGCTAATTGAGCTGGCCAATACGTTTGATATTATCGTGACATCAAACACCCCCTCTGATGAGGAAGGGCTTAAGGCATTTAAGAATGGTATTAAAGGTTATATCAACACCTTCTCAACAGTTGAAAGAATTCAGCAAGCTCTGGCAACCGTTCAATCGGGTAATGTCTGGTTAGGACAAAACATCATGCAGCTGATGATTCAGTCTTTGCAAGCACCTCCTAAAGAAAACGACGGCTGGAAAGAACTACTAACTGAGCGTGAACGTGAAACCGCGGAGTTGGTTCTTGAAAGTAAAAGTAATAAAGTCATTGCGTATGAACTCGATATCACCGAAAGGACTGTCAAAGCGCATTTGCGAAATATCTTTGAAAAACTTGAAGTAACCGACAGACTTGGGTTAGCATTAAAAATAAAAAACTGGCAGTGAAACGGCATACTTAGACTGTTTCATGGTCTTTAAAATCAGGTAAAAAAATGAAATTTTCAATCAATCAATTTCAACATAAACATGTCATTACGGCCTGCATGGTACCTCTTGTGTATTTTTCACACATCACGCCTGGCCTTACGATGGAACTTGTTCCCGCGATTGAAGATGCCATTATCCATAACCCTGAATACCGCCAACAAGTTAAGGTATTTCAAGGTGCCGAAGCCGATTTAGATGGCGCTGAAGGTGACTGGTATCCAACAATCGATCTCGGAGCAGGTGTCGGAAGAGAACGTATCGAAAGAGAGAACAGTTCAACCGATCTTACCCGCCGTGAAGCTTCAATTCGATTGACAGAAAACCTGTTTAAAGGGTTTAAAACAGAAAATGAAATTGACCGTCATCAGGCTCGAATGGATGCGGCCATCTACAGTGCTGATTCAGCGGCCAGCCAAATTGCGTTAGATATGTCAGAAGCTTATATCAACCTGATTAAGCAACAAGAGCTACTCGACCTTGAAACTGAAAATAAAACCACCCATGAAAGAATCTTAGATCAAATTCAACAGCGCAGTGAAGCAGGTATCGGCAACCAAGTTGAAGTCGACCAAGCCAAAGCGAGATTAGCGCTGGCAAACTCTAATCTAATGGCCGCACAGAATAACTATCAAGATGCTCTAACTGCTTTTCAAAGAGTGCTTGGTCGTTTACCTGATAATGATTTAATCAAGCCTGAGTTTGAATTTGAATTTCCAAAAACCTTAGAAGAAGCAACAAAAGTCGCATTGATGAACCACCCAACGTTGATGTCAGCTAATGCGGATATTGCTGAAGCACAAGCTCAACAGCGCTCAAGTAAAAGCCCCTTCTACCCACAGTTTGACCTAGAAGTTGAAAAAACATTTGATGAGAATATCAGTGGTGTTGAAGGCAAAAACCACAATTTCCAAGCCATGGTTCGTATGCGATACAACATCTATAACGGTGGTAAAGACTCTGCAAATTTAGAAAGTACAAGTATCGCTGTTCAGCAGGCCGCAGAAATTCGCAATAATACCCGTCGCCAAACGATCGAAAACTTGCGTTATGCGTGGAATGCACACCAGTATGTCGGTAACCAGTTAACCTATATCAAAGAACACATTAAACTAACCTATGAAACCCTAGAAGGGTATCGCAAGCAGTTCAGTTTAGGAAGACGTTCGCTACTTGACCTGTTGAATACAGAAGATGAATACAACAGTGCATTGCGTACACTTGTTGAAAGGGAAGCAGAACACGATATCGCTGAAATTCGTATTCTCAACGGAATGGGAACCCTGATTGAAAATTTAGGCGTAAAAGTTAAATACGCAGAAGTTGAACCAGACTATAGCGATCAATAATCGCAGTAAGAAAAGACAAGAAAATGTGTGGGGGTCAGCTGTCCCGCTAAACGCTCACACTGATTGCCAAATAAACTTGCCACGCTCCCATCGCGACAACCGAGCCTCCAGCAATTCGCTTGACCCAAACCATTCTAGATAAGCGAGTAAAATAAAACGCAAACACACCCATCAGCATTAGATTTGGCAAAGTACCTAAGCCAAAGACCAGCATCACCGCAGCCCCTTCAAAAGCACTCGCTGCCGTCATGGCCATAATTAGCATACTGTACACTAATCCACACGGTAACCATCCCCAGACCAAACCATATAGCCAAGCCTGATGAATATGTTTTACCGGTGTCATTTTTTGCGCGTAAGGCGCTAAATACTGCCAAAGCCTTTGTCCAACTTGTTCGACTTTAGCAACACCAAACCACCAGCCACCCAAATACAAACCTAGAGCAATCATAAACAGCCCGGCGACCATCTGGAGTAACTGTTGAACCGGTAAAAAGGCGGCAACCGTTCCCAGGCTTGCGCCAAACAAGCCAAATAAAGCGCCAATCAAAACATAGCTACTTATGCGACCAATATTGTAGGCTAACTGAAAACTCATCATTCGCCACCAGCTTGTTTGGACTTTTGACTCTAAACTAAAAGTCAGCCCACCGACCACCCCGCCACACATCCCCAAACAGTGAACTCCGCCTAGAATACCGACAATAAAGGCCGTGATGTAGATCGATTCCACTAAGAAAATGCCTTCGACATGGCTCGATAACTTAGAGCCTCTGCAATATGTTGCGGTTGAATTTTTGCCTCATTTTCCATATCCGCAATCGTTCTCGCCACTCTTAAAATACGATGGTAACCTCTGGCTGACATATCAAAATCAGTGACCGCTTTATCAATAAGCTGCTCCCCTAGGGTATTTAACGAACAATAGGTTTTTAACTGCTCCCCTTTCAACGCTGAATTAAAGCAGCCTTGTCTCTGCAACTGAATCTGTCGAACAATCTCCACTCTTGCTCTGACAACTGCGCTGGACTCTTCATTTTCAATCGAATGTGATCTAAGCTCCTTAATATCGACAGCGGGAACATCCAAATGTAGATCAATTCTGTCTAAAAGCGGGCCTGAAATTCGTTTTTGATATCTTAAGATTTGATCGGGAGTATCTTTACACCGACCCAGAGAGTCATCCGGAAAATATCCACTTGGTGAAGGATTCATCGCTGCTACGAGTAAGAGGTCTGCTGGAAACGTTACATGTTTGTTTACCCTTGAGATATTAACCTGTTTAGTTTCTAAGGGTTCACGCAACGCTTCAAGTACTGCTCGATTAAACTCTGGAAGCTCATCTAAAAACAATACCCCCCTGTGGGCGAGCGAAAGTGCTCCGGGTTTAGGATTGGTTCCACCGCCGACAATTGAAGCAGAAGAGGCCGTATGATGAGGCTGTATTAGTGGTCTTCTATGAAAACCACCCTGAGCTTCAACATGACTTGAAATGGATTTAATTTTGGCGACTTCAATTGCCTCCTCACTGCTCAGTTCAGGCAGGATAGTTACTAGCCGGGAAGCGAGCATGCTTTTTCCTGCCCCAGGAGGTCCAACCAACATCATTGAATGCTCACCACTGGCTGATATTTCCAATGCCCGCTTAGCTTGAGATTGCCCGCTGACCTCGTTCATATCGACGTCATAAAGGTGTGATCCGCTCCCCACTTGAAAGGGCTTTAGATCTGGAGTCCGATAATCTCCCAATAACACTTGGCAAACCGCTCTTAAGTCTTGAACCAAGAAGACACGCTCTATGAGCTCAGGTCGAGACTGTAACAACAACCCGACATCTGCTTGGTTGTCTAGTCCAACAATGACCTTTTTGCCCGCCTCTAGACTGGCAAGCATCGTTGAAATTGAACCACTTACCGCGCGTATATCACCAGTCAGAGCAAGTTCACCATAAATCTCATACTCACTTATATTGGAAACCAATAGCTGCTCCGTCGCTAAAAGAATACCTAAGGCAATCGGTAAATCGTAACGACCACCACTTTTAGGCAGGTCTGCAGGAGCCAGATTCACTGTGATTCGTTTTGGAGGCAAAACAAAGCCCGAACTTTGAATAGCACTTCTAACCCGATCTTTACTTTCCTTTACCGAAGTCTCTGGCAAGCCAACAATAGAAAGCGATGGCAGGCCATTGCTGACATGCACCTCAACAGTGACACTAGGCGCATCAAGCCCAATTAAAGCGCGGGTTGCAACACTGGCCAACGCCATAGAGAGTTAGGACTCATCTCGGTTAGCATTTTGATTCTGTTCAAGTTCAACCACCAACTTTTCTATGGCTTCAAGCTTCATCCTTGTTTTCGCCAATACGCCTGCCTGAACATCAAATTCCTCACGAGTCACCAAATCCATTTTCGCGAGAGAACTAGACAAAATCGCCTTGATTTGATTCTGCATAGACTCTGGCACGCCACCACCACCCTGCGGGATATTTTCAACAATTTTTTTTGCTATAGACTCTAGGTCCGAAGGATTCAACATCTTGCCCCCCTCCTCTTAAAATGAATGTTAAATTTAATATAGTTTTCAGCAATTATAACCATCAATTTTGTCCTAGAGCTAAAAAACCAATCTTTTATCGCCTTCCACACCCAAACAAGAAAAAAAATTTCATGATAGAATCAGATCAATAAACTTTTTTAAAGGAATCAAAATAGTGTTCGTAGACATCAAAGATGCTCCCGACAAGGCGAAAAGGATATTTGACCGATTGGTGGATATGTTTGAAGAACAGAACATCAACCCATCACCACTAAACTATTACGTTTGGTATGAATATCTTAAAGGCGATAAGCCCCAGTTTCGTCAAGAGATGGACGCCATCCTAAATGATCCTTATGGCTATAACGATAGAACAGGCAGAAGGCTCTATGACGAGTACCTTTCTGATGAAGATGAGGCCAAGACTGAATTTGACCGCGCATTTAAACGCTTAATTGACCTGATGGTCAAAAAGATGAATGCTTGGAGCGATAAACTCGAAAGCCACACTGAAGAACTTGACCGATGCTCCACGGAATTAGCTGACCCCAATCTAGATCCTGCAAAAGTTAAGTCAATTACCGATACGGTCTTAAATGCAGCCAACACCATGAAGGAAAGTAGCCTTGCTTTCCAAAAAGAGATGCAAGAAAGCTCAGATGAGGTGCGTGTACTTCGCCAAGAACTGATTGAAGCCCGATCTGAAGCCATGCAGGATGAACTGACCCAAGTCGGTAACCGAAAAATGTTTAATCACACACTTGAAGAGATGATTTCCCAAGTGGTCAACAATGGCGCCCCAAGCTTCAGTCTCATCATCGCTGACATTGACCACTTTAAGAAGTTTAACGACACTTACGGTCACCTAGTAGGGGATAGTGTGTTGCGTTTCTTTGCTAAAATTATGAAAAAAAATATTCGGGATATTGACTCAGTTTGTCGTTATGGAGGAGAAGAATTTATCATCTTACTACCAGATACAACTCTAGACGTTGCGGCCTCAAAAGCGGAAGAAGTTCGAACCCTAATAGAAAACACCAACCTCAAAAGAAAAGACGAAAATAAACCTATTTCCAAAATCACGGCCTCTTTTGGGGTTGCTATTTTTGATCCCAAGGAAGATGCAGAGTCACTGATTCGTCGAGCGGATAAAGCACTATACCAAGCAAAAGACGCTGGACGCAATCGAGTGATTTTAGAAACGGACCTTAAACAAGTCTCAGAAGCATAGCGTTAGAAACACCAGCTACCCGCTTTACTTTATGGCTCAAAATGGGGTTTGGCTGCCTTAACCAGAAGAGTATCCACCCCCAATTTTCTCAATTCATTACGCTTTTTGTTGAGCGCTAAACGATCAGTATAGGGGCCAACTCGCAATCGAAAGTAAAGTCTTTTAGTTCCTTGATATGTTGATAATTCTAAGGTTTGACCCATCTTAGCCAAACGGTTTTGTTCTATTTTAGCCACTCGTTCTGAACCAAATGTACCAGCCTGAATATAAAAAGGGCTTTCCAACTGAATCGAAATTGGCACGGCATCTACCACAACCTCTGACTTCTCTAATCCCTCATAAAAGCTGAATATAGGCGGTTTTGTCTCTTCCACCCGTTTCTCTTCAGATAAGATTTCAACAGCCTCCACTTCTACTTTTGGCGGTTCCAATTGCTTAGAAACTTTTTCAACAGACTCAATTGCCTTTTCTTTTAACTCTTTTGCTGTCTCAATCAAGGACGCTGATTCAGAAACCTCAGAATTCACCAAAGGTTCTATATTCTGAGAAGGAGTGGTCTCCTGTCCAGGCTGAACTAAAAACACCGCAATGATCGCCAACAAAAATGCAAAGGCCCAAACCTTAGGCAACGAAAGATTGATTAAAGCTCTTGCCTCAGGATGTTGCTGAGATTTCCGCTGATATTGAGCTTTTCGATGTCTTCCATGACCGTGACGAAAATCTTGCGCCATTCACATTTTCTCTGGTGCTGAAACGCCTAAGATATTCAAGCCGTTTTGAAGAACTTGTTGAACCGCTAAAATCAAAGTTAAACGCGCCTGTCTGAAGTTGTCATCCTCAACAATAAATTGACTTGCGTTGTAGTATGAATGCAAGCCGTGCGCTAAATCCTTCAGGTAGTAAGCGATTTGGTGAGGCTCATAAGCCAACGCCGCTCTGGCAACAATCTCTGGATACTTTGCCATTTCCGTCGCCAATTTCACCTCGTGCTCACTCTCCAGCAAAGCTAAGTTTGCCATGCCGTCAGCATGCGAATATTGATACCCCTGCTGCTCTGCCTGCGCCATCACTCGACAGATACGAGCGTGTGCATACTGAATGTAGTAAACCGGGTTTTCATTTGATTTTGACTTCGCCAAATCCAAATCAAAATCCATATGCTGCTCGGATTTACGCTGTACATAGAAAAATCGTGCCGCATCACTACCAACCTCTTCTCGCAACTCCCTCAGAGTTACAAATTGACCGCTTCGAGTCGACATTGCCAGCTTCTCGCCACTTCGATAGAGCACTGCAAATTGAACCAATAATACTTTTAACTGCTCGGGATCCGTCTCCATCGCTTGCATCGCCGCCTTAACACGAGGTACGTAGCCATGGTGATCCGACCCCCAAATATCAATCAAGATATCAAAGCCTCTTTCAAGTTTATTAAAGTGGTAAGCAATGTCAGAAGCAAAATAGGTTTTGATACCATTGTCGCGCACCACTACACGGTCTTTCTCATCGCCATATTCGGTTGATCTGAACCAAAGAGCTCCACCTTTTTCGTAGATTTTGCCCGCTTTTTGTAGTTTCTCTAAAGCGGCATCAATCACACCGCTGTCCATCAATGACTTCTCTGAGAACCAATTATCAAAATTGACATTAAAGCCGCCTAGATCCTCTTTAATATCTGCCAAAATAGACCCAACCGCTGCATTGAAAACCGTACCATAGGCTTCGCCCCCTAACAGGTTTTTAGCTTTTACAATTAAGTCATCAATGTGCTTTTCTTTATCTCCGTCTTCACTGCCCTCATCAGCAGTGATGCCTGCAAAGATTTCAAATACCGGTTTTTGAAAACGGTTGTCATGATCGGCCTTCAAAGTCTCGCTGATTTGGTAGATGTAGTCCCCTTTGTAACCATTACTCGGGAAGGCAAACTCTTCGCCACACAACTCCAAATAACGCAACCAAACCGAAGTTGCCAAAATATCCATCTGACGCCCTGCATCGTTGACATAATACTCTTGCGAAACCTTAAACCCTGCCACATCCAATAGGGCTGACAAGCTAGCACCATAGGCCGCCCCACGACCATGACCGACATGGAGAGGACCCGTTGGGTTCGCAGAGACATACTCAACTAAAACCGAGCGACCCTGACCTACATTACAACGTCCAAACCCAGCCTTCTGCTCAAAAACAGTATCGACGACCGCAAATTTTGCCGAATCATTGACAAAGAAATTAATAAACCCCGGCCCCGCAATCTCAACCTTTTCGACTACAGGCTGATCAGCAATCAATTCCACAATCTTTTGCGCTAAATCACGCGGCGGCATGCCGGCTTGCTTGGTCAGCATCATCGCCAGATTGGTTGCAAAATCACCGTGTGACTTATCGCGGGTATTTTCAACATTAATGCGAGGCGCAGCGTCCTCAGGAATAATGTTCTGTTGTTTTAGTTGCTCTACAACATCCGCTAATATCTCGGCAATTTGCTGTTTCATTAGGTGTGATCTCTTTAATTTCGGGGTAAATATAGGAATTTAATAGAACAGAGTATTCTACTAAATTAGAAAAGGAGTTATGAAAAATTTGCTGGCGTTACCAGAACAGGAATACGCCAGTTTTTAGATAGAACGACTTTTGTAAGTACTTTACTTAGTTGTCGTTTTAGAAGCTTTAGTCGTTTTCTTGGTTGTCGCGCGTTTACGCGTCGTGGTTTTTTTAGCGGCTGTCTTCTTAGCTGTCGCCTTTTTAGCAGTAGTTTTTTTGGCTGCTGTTTTCTTTTTTGCTCCCGCTCTACCGCGTTTTTTAGGCTCAGGGGCTTCATCCAAACGCTTTTGACACTCTTCTAAGCTCAGATCCAACGCCTCTTCATCCTTGGCAATCTTCGCGTTCTTTTTGGTGGTCACATCGGTGATATATGGTCCCCAACGCCCCTTAAGAATTTTGACATCTGTGCCTGGGAAGGTCTTCACGATTTTCTCTGCTTCCGCCTGAATTTTTGCCTCAATCAATATCACGGCTTCATCCAGTGTAATACTCAAAGGCTCATAGCCCTTAATTGGCGCGTACTTTTTGGTTCCGTACTCCAAATAAGGCCCAAACGGCCCCTGCTTAGCGATAATGACTTGCCCCTTCTCAACCGAGAACACGGTTCCGTCAACGGCTTCGGCAGAGAAGTCGGTTGGCATCTCACCCACTTCACGCGGCAACTTAAACAAATCTAAGGCTTGGTCTAGTGTCAACAAGTCCATCTTTTGACCGGGCATTAAACTGGCAAAAGTCGGCTTTTCGTCGCCTTCTCCATCCCCCAATTGCACGTAAGGGCCAAAGCGACCGATTTTGACAAACATCGGCTTACCACTTTCCGGGTGGCTGCCGAGTAAACGGGCTTGCCCCGCCTCTTCACGTGAAACATCTTCAGCCGCCTCAACCTTTGGATGGAATTGAGTGTAGAAGTCCGTCAACATCTGTTGCCATTCAAGTTTACCCTGAGCGATATCATCGAACTTGTCTTCGACTTTTGCCGTAAATTTGTAATCCAAGACATCGCTAAAATGCTTGCTTAGGAAATTAGTGACGATCCCAGCGATATCGGTCGGGAAGAGTTTGTTCTTCTCTCTGCCCGCCATCTCAGACAAGGTTTCTGCCGTTACCTGACCGGCCTCTAAAGTCATCTGGCGATAATCTCTCGGCTGCCCCTCACGATCTTCTTTAATGACGTAGCCGCGCTGTTGAACCGTATCAATCGTCGGTGCATAGGTAGAAGGACGACCAATACCCATCTCTTCAAGCGTCCGAACCAGACTCGCTTCGTTATAACGTGCTGGCGGACGGCTAAAGCTTTGACGGGCGGTTAATTGACCGACAGACAGAGCTTGCCCAACCGTCATTGGCGGTAACAAGCCATCGTCATTACCGCTACCGAAATCATAAACTTTCAGGAAACCATCAAAAATGACCACTTCACCTTTAGCGGTTAACTTATCGTCCGCAAGTGAATCAATCGCAATATCAACGGTCGTTCTTTTCAGTTTGGCATCGGCCATCTGTGAGGCAATCGCTCGACGCCAAATCAACTGATAAAGACGCTGTTCATTGCGCTCACCGGTCACCGCTTCAACCGAGAAATCAGTCGGGCGAATCGCCTCGTGCGCCTCTTGGGCATCGGCCTTTTTAGTCTTGTAACGACGCGGATGACTGTATTCGCTACCATAATCTTTGCCAATCACCTCTTGAGCTTGGGTAATCGCCTGCTCAGACAGATTCAAAGAATCCGTTCTCATATAGGTGATTTTTCCAGATTCGTAGAGGCGCTGAGCCACCACCATGGTCTGCTTAACCGAGAAACCAAGTTTAGATGCCGCTTCCTGCTGAAGGGTTGAAGTGGTAAATGGCGCCTTAGGTGAGCGTTTAGCTGGCTTCTCTTCTAGAGACATCACCGATAGATTTGCCTTGGCAACGGCTTCTAAAAAGGTGGTCGCTTCTGCTTCAGTCTCAAAGGTTGCCGTGCGCTTCACGTCGATATCGGCAACCCCTTTACCCGAGCCATCCAATAGCTTTAAGACACCTTGAACACGGAAAACAAAATTGGCTTCAAAAGCCTCAATCTCTTTTTCACGCTCGACAATCAAACGCACCGCAACTGACTGTACTCGCCCTGCAGATAAACCGGTTCTAATCTTCTTCCAAAGCACTGGAGAGAGTTCGAATCCAACAATTCTATCGAGAATTCGACGTGCCTGTTGAGCGTTAACTAAGTCTAAGTCAACAGTACGCGGTGACTCAATCGCCGCTTGAATTGCCGGCTTAGTAATTTCATGAAAAACAATTCGTTTAGTTGAATCGATATCAAGTTTTAAGGCTTCCGCAAGGTGCCAGGCAATCGCCTCTCCCTCGCGGTCCTCATCCGTTGCCAACCAAATAGCCTCAGAAGTCTTCGCAAGTTTTCGCAGCTCCGCGACATTCTTCTTTTTATCTGAAGAAACTTCATAGTTAGGGGCAAATCCATTTTCAATATCGATTCCCATACCCTTTTTCTGGATATCTCGAATATGCCCGTAACTAGAACGAACCGTAAACCCTTTACCTAAAAACTTTTCAATGGTCTTCGCTTTGGCAGGCGACTCCACAATCACCAAATTACTCATTCACATTCAACTCATTTATATATATGTCTTGTAAAACGTATGATTTCCAAACGTCTCTTTTTTTTTAGGTTGCAAGATTTTTTCTAGATTTGCAATCACAAATTTCAACTATCTAAAAAACAACGGGGAAAATTAGGAATCTTACTTAAAAGACTCCCGGGGTGACAAAGTCGAAGTTTCAGACAGCTATAAACCAGCTTTTAGAAGGCTACATAACTGTTCAAACACGCCCCCCACTTACTTCAAACGTCTCCATCGAGCGGCCGACAGGGACTCGATTTTCCCCGAAAGCTCAAGCAGCATCAATTCACTTTGCAAAACAGACACCGGCTTCTTCGTCATAACCACCAACTCATCCAAACTGATAGGGTCAAAACTCAGATGATTGATAAGCGCATTTTTATCAGCCGATTTTTGAGGGCCATGGCCTTTTTGCGTTGAAGGAGAGAAATCAAAACTTAAATTGGGCGTCAAAATCGTATTTTGGCCATCACTCTTCTTTGGATTTGAGACATCCGGCGCGAGTCGATCTAAATCATCTTTCAATAAAGGCAGGAGTTCCTCAAGAATATCTTGGCCTGATTCAACCAATTTGGCACCAGATTTGATCAGTTCATGACAGCCTTTTGCCTGGGGGTTGTGAATTGATCCCGGCACGGCAAAAACCTCCCTACCCTGTTCCATCGCCGTCTTCGCGGTAATTAAAGAACCGCTTTTTAAAGCCGCCTCGACCACCAAGGTACCCAAGCTCAACCCACTGATAATCCGGTTCCGTCTCGGAAAGTGGTAACTCAATGGTTTTGCTCCCAATGAAAACTCCGAAATCATCACCCCTTGGTCAACGATTTCCTGTCCGAGTTTTTTATTCGATGCCGGGTAGATCCGGTCTAATCCTGTTGCCACAACCGCAATGGTTTTACCGACCCCTAATAAGCCACCCTGATGTGCGGCTGTATCAATCCCTAAGGCCAAACCACTGGTAATGGTAATCCCCTGAGAAGAGACAAAATGCCCAAAGTCTTTCGCAGTCTCTTTACCCGCTTTTGAAGCGTGGCGGCTGCCCACAATCGCAAGTTGAGGATCTGCCAGTAAACTCTTGTCCCCCCGATACCCCAGCAAGATTGGGGGGGCACTGATTTGTCTGAGTCGCTCTGGATAGGCCTGATCTCCAAGCATTATCCAGCCCTGTTCATCTTGTTGGCCCCATTCGATGGCAAGTTCAACCTCTGCAGGTAACTCATCCGAAAACAGTTTATTCAGTTGATTAGGGTTTAAAATGTCTGAATTCGCCCAAGCCTGTTCAGATTGAGCCAACGCCTCTGTTAAGCTGCCAAAATAGTTTTCAATCATCGATAACTGTTGCTGGCTGACCCAACTGGCATTCAATTTCAAATAGTCTGGTAAATCGGCAAGGCTTGTCATAGTCCGCTATAATGCTGCTTATATAAATAAATTCAAGTATATACGACACCATGGAAAAACTCGATATTGTTCTCTATCCAGACCAGGGACTTCGTCAAACCTGCAAACCCATTCCAGAAATGACCGATGAACTAGATAAACTCATCGATGAAATGCTTTACACCATGTACGACGCTCCAGGGATCGGCTTAGCGGCCCCTCAAATAGCGGTGCAACAGCGACTGATTGTAGTTGATGTCTCTGAAACGAACGATCAGCCTATCGCACTGATCAATCCAAAAGTGGTTCAAGCGGCAGGAGAGATTACTTGGGAGGAAGGCTGTCTTTCGCTGCCAGGTGTTTATGCGAAAGTGAACCGTCCTAGAGATATTATTGTCAGAGGCATGGATCGTGACGGCAAACAAGTCGAGTTTGAAGCTAACGACCTTTTAGCCGTCTGTATTCAGCATGAAATTGACCATCTAAATGGCAAAATGTTTATTGACCACCTTTCTAACTTGAAGCGCACTCGAGCCTTACAAAGATACAAAAAACTGACCGAACAAGTAGAACCGTAATTCATGAACCCAAAACTTCGCATTATTTTTGCCGGAACACCGGAATTTTCGGTTGCTCCTTTACAATCCCTTATTGACTCAGAACACGAAGTCATCGCCGTCTATACCCAACCAGATCGCCCGGCTGGAAGAGGTCGAAAGCTGACCGCCAGCCCAGTAAAAGCACTGGCCTTAGAACACGATATTCCGGTCTACCAACCGATCACCTTAAAAGATGAATCCGCCCAGCAAGAACTCATTACACTGGAAGCAGATCTGATGATTGTTGTCGCCTATGGTCTAATTTTGCCAAAGGTGATTCTCGATGCACCCAGAATGGGGTGTTTGAATATTCATGCTTCTTTACTGCCTCGTTGGCGTGGCGCGGCACCAATTCAGCGCGCAATCGAATCTGGAGATAGACAGAGTGGGGTGACCATTATGCAGATGGATATTGGACTAGATACAGGCGACATGCTTTATAAAATGACCACTGAGATCACCCCAGAAGATAGTGCACAATCTCTGCACGATCGTCTAAGCACAATCGGCTCAGAAGCGATGATGCACACGGTTACAGGTCTACTAGCAAATCAAATCCAGCCCGAACAACAGGACGAAAGCTTGGTGACCTACGCTGAAAAAATGACTAAAGACGAGGCACTGATTAACTGGCAAGAACCCGCGCAAAAAATTGTTCGAAAAGTACAGGCCTTTAATCCTTGGCCGGTTGCTTTTACCCAGTTTAATGAAAAACCTCTGCGTATTTGGCAAGCTCGTCTTGCGACGTCAGAAGAAATTAATGAATTGAATAATCATCCTGCTGGCACTGTGATTAAACTCAACAAAACGGGGCTGTTTATTGCAACCGCAGACAGGCCAATCTGCATTGAAATCCTGCAACCTCCGGGTAAAAAAGCGATGAGTGCTTATGATTTCGCTCAATCTCGCAACCTTGAAGGACACCAGTTTTAATGTCTCAAGCTGCAAGCACTCCTCTAAACAGCCGCTTTATTGCGCTTAAGATTTGTTTAACGGTGATTGAACAGGGGCGTTCTTTAAGTCAGACCCTACCCGAAGGACTTGCTCAATTTTCGGAACGCAGAGATCGCAACTTTACCCAAAACCTCGTTCTCGGCACCATTCGTTGGCAAGGACGACTTGAAGCGATCAGGGCTCAACTTCTAAAAAAGAAGCTTAAAGCCAAAGACGAAGACATCAATCAGCTTATTCTGCTGGGGCTTTACCAAATACTCTATATGGATACTCCCGAACACGCTGCGGTTTCAGAAACTGTCGCAGTGGTGCAAAAACTTAAAAAACCTTGGGCAAAAGCGCTGGTCAATGGGGTTTTACGTAACTTCCTGCGTGAACAGGACACAATCTGCGCTGAAGTCGACCTGAAACCCGCACAAAAATATGCCCACCCACAATGGTTATTCAAAGCCCTGAGAAAAGCTTATCCAGAGCAGTGGCAGGCTATTATGGCGGCCAATAATCAAATTGCGCCGAAGACCTTAAGAGTCAATCAAATAGAGCAAAATCGAACCGACTTCTTAGAAAAACTCTCCGCAGAAGCACTTCAAGCATCTGAACACCCTATTGCCCCTCAAGGCATTCGACTTGAAAGCAGTACCGATATCACTCAACTGCCGGGCTATGAAGAGGGCTGGTTCAGTGTTCAAGATGCCGCCGCCCAACAGGCGGCCAATATTTTGCAACCTCAAGCGAGCGAATCAATTTTAGACGCCTGCGCAGCTCCGGGAGGTAAGACCACTCACCTGCTAGAGTTATCAAACAATCAAGCTGCAGTCCTCGCGTTAGAAGTCGAACCCAGCCGCATTGAGCGTTTAGCTGAAAACCTATACCGCTTAAACCTAGAGGCAGAATATCGAGAAGGCGATGCGTCTGCCCCTGATGATTGGTGGGATGGCAAACCATTTGACAAAATTCTATTAGATGCCCCCTGTTCAGCCACTGGGATTATCCGTCGCCACCCTGATATCAAGCAACACCGAACACAGGAAGATATTGACGCTCTGGTCCAAACACAGTCTGAGATACTCGAAGCACTTTGGCCAACGCTCAAACCGGGCGGGCAACTGCTCTATGCTACCTGCTCGGTTCTCCCCCAAGAAAACACCCTTCAAATGCAGCGGTTTTTAGAGGCACACGATGATGCAGAAAATCTTGCACTCGAATTGCCGGGAAGCATGACTTTTGACACACCGGGCTATCAATATTTACCCGGTAGTTATGATGTCGATGGCTTTTTTTATTGCTTAATTAGAAAAAACGGAGATTAAGATGGGCGCCACCTTGTTAGCGACCTATCTCAATCGGCTCTACGGGGAACACTTTCGGGCGTACCAAGCTCTTCAACAAGCTTTCCGTTTTGCACTAATCGCTGTCGGTTTAACGGGACTTTCAATGGTCTCTGCCCAGGCATCTCCCACCCCTATCGTCCCAACCATCACGATTCACGATGTCATGGACTATCAGAAAGATAAGCAGCTGTTAATCGATTCTGAAAGCACTTTTAACTTGCCAAAACATGTCGTTGAAGCAATTGATCATGAAATTCCATTGAGTTTTTTTATTGAGATAGAGCTGTTAGAAAAGTCTTCTTCTTTTGGGCTGGAGACCAACCGAGTTAGAAACCGAATTGAATTTCACAATGAAATTCGAGCTTCAGGGGTCAACCGAACTTATACTCTTTTCAACTCTCGCAACAACAATTCACAAAGCTTTCAAAGCATCGAAAGTGCTTTAAAAACCTTGGCGACCATTAAAGCCTTTCCGGTGGCATCTCTTTCTGAATTACACCCCAAACAGCGTTATACTCTACGAATGAGGATCAAGCTGGATACCTTAAAGCTGCCAGCCCCTCTGTTACTAGAAGCCTTTTTCACCGACCAATGGTTATTGGACAGTGGATGGTATGAAACTGAACTGCAAACCCCTCTGAGCTGGCAATGAATGCACTTTGGCGCTATCTAAAACAATATGGTTGGCTAACTCTGCTATCGAGTCTGCTCCTCATGGCTTTAGTCGTCATGAGCCAAACCTTACAAAAGGCCTCCAGTTTTGCCGACAGCTATTCCAGCTTGTTATTTTTTACCGTTGGTGGGATTGCTTTACTCTTATTCATTCTCGCTAAAACCCTATTTACCCTGTTTACCCAGCTCAGTAAAAAACAACCCGGTAGCCGAATCACCGCGCGCTTGACGTTTATCTCCAGCCTTTTACTGGGGATCCCAACCGCCATTATTTTCTACTTCTCGCTGACTTTTATTCAGCAAGGGATTAACCAGTGGTTTGATGTTAAAACTGAAGTGGCTTTAGAAAATGCCGTCTCTCTGGCTCGCATTACCATCGATGATAAAACCCGTGACAGCTTGAACCTGACCATGTCAATCACCCAAGCCAACCAGGATAGCTTGTCGACCTCTCCAAGTTTGGCCGTCAACACGATTCGCGAACAACTCAACGCGCATGAAGTCGCACTCTACCAGCTAAACCAGCAACTTGTGGCCTTCAGTAGTGAGTTTGGGGTAACCATTCTGCCCGATACCCCCGGAGAAAACCTCTTCCAACAGGTCAGAAACAACAAAACCTACGCCGCACTGGAAACCCGCCCCGGAGCGACAGTGGAAGAGACCTTTATCCGAGTGGTCGTCCCCTATATCGACATCAGCCAAAACACGGTATTTGCCCTGCAAGTCATCTTTCCAATTTCAGCTGAAATCAGTCAACTATATGACTCGGTTGGTATTGCCTCTGGTCAATATCAGGAGTTGTCTTATCTTAAAGGCCCCCTGACCGCGAGTTTTGTTTTGGTCTTGTCGATGGTATTACTCCTTACACTGGTGACCGCGATCCTGTTTACCATTCAAGCCGTGCAAAACTTTACCTACCCTATTCGAACCTTGGCAAAAGGAACTCGAGCCGTTTCAAAGGGTGATTACTCGGTCAAAATGTCGGTACCCAAAAATGATGAATTCGGCGATTTGATTCTATCGTTTAATGACATGATTCAACGCATCTCCAAAGCGCGAAACGACATTAAACTCGGTCACCAACAAACCGAAGTTCAGAAGCTCTACCTGCAAGCCATTATCAAAAACCTATCCAGCGGTGTTATCACTCTAGATATGTTTAACCGCATCAAGTCGATCAATGATTCTGTCGCCTCGATACTCAATGTCGACTTAAATCGTCATATCGGTAAGAAGCTCAGTGAGGTGATTGACCGTGAAGACAGTACTCACCTTGAATCTTTCGTCAATCAAGTTGAACCGATGTTTTTGGAAAGCGCCAAACCCTGGTCACTGCAGATTGAGTTTTCACATCGAAAAACCCAAAAAATACTTCTGATTCACGGCTCCACTCTTCCTAGTCTGGATAAGAAAATTGGCGGCTACGTTATCGTTATTGATGACATTACCGAACTGGTTCAAGCCCAACTCAACGCAGCATGGAGTGATGTGGCGCGTCGTCTGGCACATGAGATCAAAAACCCACTCACCCCGATCCAACTGTCTGCGGAAAGACTCCAATTTAAGCTTCACAGTAAACTGGATGAAACAGAGCAGTCGCTGCTCAACCGAATGACTCAGACCATTATCGATCAAGTGTTAACCATGCAAAAGTTGGTTCAGGCTTTCAGTGATTATGCCAATACGCCTGAAGTAGAACTGGTGCCGACCGACTTGAGTACCATGATTACCAACATCACTGAAATGTATCAGGACTCGCAAGCCCAATGGCGGGTCACAAGGGAGCTCGCCAAAGCGTGTCCTAAAGTACTTGCAGATAGTTCACGCATCCGCCAACTCCTTCACAACCTGATTAAAAATGCGATTGAAGCGCTAGCTGAAGCGGAAATCAGCGATGCCCATATTCAGGTCAAAACTCGTTGTGAAGACCCCGACTGGCTTACCATCACCGTGTGTGATAACGGTCCAGGGATTCCAGAAGAGGCACAAAATTGGATTTTTGAGCCCTACGCAACCGATAAACCGAAAGGTACCGGGCTAGGTTTGGCCATTGTCAAAAAAATTGTCGAAGAACATCATGGTCAAGTGAGTTTGGAGTCTTCACCAGACAGCGGAACCTGTTTTATAATAAAGCTACCTGTGATAGTGAGTGAGAGTGAATGAAGCCTGGTAATTTACTGATTGTGGATGATGAAAAAGACATCCGCGTTTTAATGGAAGAAATTTTTATTGAAGAAGGCTATCAAGTAGAGACCGCAGCCAACGGCGTCCAAGCACAAAATGCTTGGAAAAACTCACCTCCAGATATTGTTTTCCTCGATGTCTGGATGCCAGACATCGATGGCATCTCACTACTCAAACAGATGAAAGAAGACGGTATTCTTGAGCACACAAAGATTATTATGATGTCTGGACACGGTACGATTGAAACCGCAATTGAAGCCACCAAACTGGGGGCCTATGACTTTTTGGAAAAACCGCTCTCGCTGGCCAAACTAATCGTCACCGCAGAGCGAGCAATTGAACACAATCAGCTGCACCAAGAAAACCGTCAACTCAAACAAAAACAGCCCGAACAGTTTCTGCCCGTTGGTAAAAGTAAATCCGTTATCACCCTTCACGAAACCTTGGATCGCCTCTCTCGATTTACCATGCCGATTTTAGTCACCGGTGAAGCCGGAACCGGTAAGCACCATTTTGCAGAAGCGATTCATAAAACCAGTCAGAGAAGTCAATTTCCTGTTCAAGAGTTTTATGCCCTGGATTTCAATGAACTCTGTCTATCTGAAAACCGAGACAAACTCCGCAAGGCCATGCGCGAAGTGCATCAAGGCAGCCTGATTATCTCCAATATTGAACAGCTGTCCCCAGAGGCACAAGCAGTTCTCGCCAATATTGTCTTAAAACAGTGCTATGAAATGCAGGACAGTGAAGAGTCGATCTGCATCGACATCCGAATCATCGCCCTGACAAAATCAGATCTAGAAAGAAGTGTCGAACAACAAGCCTTTAGAGAAGATCTCTACCAACGTTTGAAAGTGATGCAGATCCACATCCCTGCACTTCGCCAGCACACTGAAGATATTCCGGAGCTGGTCGATTATTTTGTCAATCACTTTGTCACTCATGAGGGACTGGATTATCGCCATTTTAATGTGCCCGCGCAAAATATTTTGCGCCAGCACAACTGGCCAGGCAACTTAAAAGAGTTGAAGAACCTTATTCAGCGCCTGTTGATTTTGGGCAATGAAGAGGTCACCGATGAAGAAGTCAGAGAGGCCCTAAGCAGAGCGCAAAAAGACGGGGAGAGCAATGAAGTCATTGACACCTCACTGTCTCTTAAGCAGGCAAAAGAACGCTTTGAAGGCCGCTACCTGGGTCAGCTATTAAGAGAAACCAGCGGCAATGTCTCAGAAACGGCCAAGCGATCCGGTGTCGACAGAACAAACTTATACCGCAAATTAAAAACGTTAGGGATTGATCCAAAAAACCCGCAATAAATTAGAACCCCAAGAGAGCAAAGCCCTATAGCCTCCCTTGAATATCTTTTAGTTTAAACTAGGTCAAATTAGGTTAAAAAGACATTATGAATATCGTGATCTTAGGTGCCGGTCAAGTCGGTACTTCACTGGCAGAACTACTGGCTCAGGAAAACAACGACGTCACTGTTGTCGATATCGACCGCCTTCATCTTCAACGCTTGCAGGATAGGCTGGATATTCGAACCGTCCCCGGCCACGCCTCTCATCCTGATGTGCTTGAACAAGCCGGCTTGGAAGATGCCGATATGCTTATCGCGGCGACTCAAAATGATGAAACCAATATTTTGGCCTGTCACTTAGCCCACAGTATGTTTAAAACGGGTAAGAAGATTGCTCGAGTTCGCAGCCGCTCTTACCTTGATCATCCCGAGCTGTTTGACCGAGAAAAAAATACCTATGCGATTCCAATCGATGTCCTTATCAGCCCTGAGGCCCTCGTAACTGACTATATTCTGCAGTTAATCGAGTATCCTGGCTCTCTACAGGTCATCGACTTTGCAGACAGTAAAGTGCGTTTGGTCGCGATGCGTGCCAACCCTGATGGCAAGCTGGTCGGAAGAGAAATAAAATCCCTGCGCGATGACTTACCAAAAGATGTTAAGACCCGAATTGTTGCGATCTATCGCCGTGGCGAAGTGGTGATGCCGACCGGCGACACCATTATCAAGGCAGGCGATGAAGTCTTCTTTCTCGCTGAAACCAAACATATTCCCACCATCGTCAATGAGTTGCGTCGAGCCAGACTGGGGCCATCGCGAAAAATTATGATTGGTGGGGGCGGTAATATCGGCTTTAGACTGGCTCAAGCTTTGGAAAAAGCACACCAAGTTAAAATGATTGATCGCAACATGCAGCAGGCGCGAGAAGCGGCAGAGATGTTGGAAGACACCATCATTATTCACGGTGATGTCTCTGATAAAGATCTCCTTCTGGAAGAAAATATCGACGAAATCGATCTCTATTTAGCGGTTACCAACAGCGATGAAGCCAACATTATTTCCGGTATGCTGGCCAAAAAACTCGGTGTGCGTCGAGTCATGGCTCTGGTAAACAACCAATCTTACGTAGACCTGATTCAACGCAACAGCATAGATATCGCCCTCTCCGCCGACAGTATTACCACCAGCCACCTATTGCACTACACCCGTAAAGGTGACACAGTGAAAGTCGCAACCTTGCGTAAAGGAGCGGCCGAAGCAATGGAAGTGATCGCACACGGCAGCGAAAATAGCTCTGAGATTATCGGCCGTAAAATAGGCAATATTGACTGGCCTAATGACATCACCATCGGCTGTATTGTCAGAGAAGATCAAGTGATTATTGCGCATCGAGAACTCGAAATAGAGGCCGAAGATCATATCGTGTTATTTGCCTCCAACCCAGAAACCGCGACCCAAATTGCCCAGCTCTGTTCACCAGAGCAAAAAGAGAGTTGGTTTGGATAAGCCTTTGCCACCAATGCGCTGCACACCAAATCAATCTCAGTTTTGAAAGAGACCTAAAACATGCATTCTAAAATCATTCTAAAAGTGTTTGGTATCCTCTTAATGGTCTACAGCGTCAGTCTACTGCCGCCGATCATTGTCGCTTTGATTTACGAAGACGGTGGACTCTTCTCTTTCAGTGCAACCTTGGTCGGCGTATTATTCGCAGGGCTCTTAATCTGGTACCCGGTTCGAAACCATTCTCGAGACCTCAAGATCCGTGATGGCTTTCTCATCGTGGTGATGTTCTGGACGGTCCTTGGCCTGACAGGAGCCCTGCCGTTTATCTTTGCCAATGACGTCCAGCTTTCTATAACTGACGCCATCTTTGAATCTTTTTCCGGCCTGACAACAACCGGAGCCACAGTGATTGTTGGATTGGATTCACTGCCCCACTCTATTCTCTGGTACCGACAGCAACTGCAGTGGATGGGCGGCATGGGGATTATCGTCTTAGCGGTTGCTATCCTGCCGATGCTCGGTATCGGGGGTATGCAGTTGTATCGTGCGGAGACTCCGGGCCCAATTAAAGATTCAAAAATAGCGCCGCGAATTTCAGAAACCGCCAAGGCGCTGTGGTATATCTACCTGGGGCTAACTATCGCCTGTGCAGTTGCCTACTGGATGGCGGGTATGAACTGGTTTGATGCCTTTGGTCACAGTTTTTCCACTGTCGCGATCGGTGGCTTTTCCACTCACGATGCCAGCATCGGATACTTTGACAATATCAATATCGAAATCATCGCCATTATCTTTATGTTCTTGGCGGGGATAAACTTCGCCCTGCACTTTACCGCTTTCCGCAGCATGAGTGGCTACAGTTATTTTTACGATCCTGAATTCAAAGCCTATGCAGGCTTATTGCTACTCGCCTCAATTATTGCCACCAGTTATCTATACTTCCAGTCGGTCTATCCGACTTGGGAAGAAGCGGTGCGCTATGGCCTGTTTCAAACCGTCTCCTTGGCCACCACAACAGGTTTCTCCAATGCAGACTTTTCGATGTGGCCTGGATTTTTGCCGATAATGTTAATCTTTATGAGCTTTATTGGCGGCAGCGCAGGATCAACCGCAGGAGGGATGAAAGTGATTCGTTTCGTACTGCTGTTTAAACAGGGAATGAGAGAAGTCTCCGGACTACTTCACCCTAATGCGATTAACCCCCTCAAACTTCACGGCAAGAGTATCCCAGACAAAGTTATGACAGCAGTCTGGGGCTTTTTTTCGGTCTATGTCTTTACCTTTGCGGCACTGATGTTGGTTATTATGGCTCTGGGGGTCGACCAAGTAACCGCTTTCTCGGCCATGGCAGCCACCATGAACAATCTGGGCCCTGGCTTAGGGGAAGTCGCAGCAAACTACCAATCTCTCAGTGACCCCGTAAAATGGGTACTCACCTTTGCCATGCTATTGGGGCGCTTAGAAATTTTTACCCTCTTAGTTCTCTTCACTGTGGCCTTTTGGCGTAAATAACCGCGACGAGAATTTAATTAAGCCGATCTTGTTATGAGTCAAAACACACAACAAAAATGGGACGCAAAATATGAAGACTGCGACCTAAGAACACTGGCAAACCCCTGCTATGTGCTTAGAGAGCACAGTAAACTTCTGCCCTTTCAAGGTCGAGCGCTAGAGCTGGCCTGTGGACTGGGAGGCAACGCTCGATTTTTAGCACAATGCGGTTTAAAAACCGATGCTTGGGATATTTCGGATAATGCCCTGACCGTTCTGAATAACTGGGCCAGCTTAAATCACCTACCGATTACACCATTGATTACCGATTTAGAGCAAATGCTCATGCCTTACCAACAATACGATGTGATTGTGGTTAGCCGCTATTTAGATCGTAAAATTTTCACTGAGCTGCAAAATGCCCTCAAACCAAACGGGCTACTTTTCTATCAAACCTTTTTAGGCCCACCGCAACAAGGTGCACCGAGTAACTCTAGCTACTATTTAGAAAGTGGAGAGTTCACACGATTATTGCCCGTTATGGAAACCCTTGTCTATGGCGAAGGCTGGCTATCTAGCGAAAACACAACCGCAAAAGACGCTATCAAACACCGTTACGCTTGGTATATTGGGCGTAAAGCTGAGAGAAAAACTTGAAGCAGTATTTTCTAAATCTCAGCCCCTTCACGATTGGATTTGTCCTAGCGGTGATTGGCACAGGCCTGTTTTCACTCAAATCCATCTTTATCAAGCTCGCCTATCAAGAGGGTCTAGAAACCGATAGCGTCCTAATGCTGAGAATGGCGATCGCTCTGCCAATCTACTTGGCTATCCTTGGCTATTTGTATCGTACTCAAGACACACCAGACAACCTCTCCCATAAATGGCTAAAAATTACTTTTCTGGGTTTTATCGGCTATTACCTTTCTTCGTGGTTTGACCTCAAAGGTCTGGAGATGATTACCGCTCAATTAGAGCGTTTAACCCTGTTTACCTACCCAATCATGGTCGCAATACTCGGTGCCTTGTTTTTTAAAACACCCCTAACCCGCAAGATCATTATTTCTCTGATCATCACCTATACCGGCCTGTGGATTGTCTTTTACCAAGAACTGAGTTTTAGTGGAGAAAATGTCGCTTTGGGGACTTTTTTAGTCGCCATGGCCGCGCTTTCTTTTTCCTTCTATGTTCTATTTGGCAAAACAGAAATCAAGGCAATGGGCAGCGTTTGGTTTACCGGCTTGGCCATGAGTATTTCCAGTGTGTTTGTGTTGATCCACTTTGCCATTTTCCAAGACTTTAGTGACCTAGTAGTAAGCAATATGGCGTGGCTGTGGCTATTTTTACTCGCGGTATTCAGCACGGTCATTCCCAGTTTTATGATCACCGAAGCCATTCACAAAATCGGCCCGGCCCAAACTGGCATTATTGGCAGTCTAGGCCCAATTATGACCATGGGACTCGCCATCTGGATTCTCCATGAACCTTTCACTATATGGCATGCAGTTGGAATGCTCTGCGTCATTGGAGGCATTTCGCTATTAACCATGAGGCAAAAGAGCAGAGCATAGAGAAGCCTTAACCCTAGGGTTATTGTGTTAGAGTAAAAAAATCTGAAAAGGAGTTCTTATGCTTCAAAAAAAGGTTCTTGCTCAATATTGTGAAGACAATATTCTCAACATCCCCAAAGCCCTATACGCGATGAAGGATGTTCAACCTATACTGTTTGATACGGTATCTTCAATATTCTATAAGGATCTGGAAAAAGACCTGATCAACATAGAATTTCACACTGGTGCTCCGTGCATTGTATATATTAAAAGCGGCAAAGAAGTGATTACTACTTGCCATAATGAAACATTTACAATTGGTTCTGGAGAGGCTATTTTGCTGCCGAAAGAGCTAAACCTATACTCCGACTATATTCATGAATCAGAAGGCCTGAAGGCTTTTTTGGTATTCTTTGGCTCAAGTGTTATTTCCCAGTTTCTATCCACAGGATCGACAGTACAAGTATCGACGTCCAACGAAACGGCTATTCTGAAGATTGACAAAGACCCAACCATTGCTACTTTCTTCTCCTCATTGCATTCGTCTTATAAAACCTTAAAAAACTCCCCCGACATACTGCAACTGAAGCTTCTAGAACTATTGCACCTTCTTGACCTAAACAATAACGCAGATCTGAGAAGAAGTTTACTCGCTGTCCAAAAAGGCTACGCAAAAAGGAATATCAAGCGGCTAATGGATCAATACGCGATTTCAGCTTTAAGTGTTCAAGATTTAGCGGCAGTATCAGGGCGCAGCCTTTCTACATTTAATAGAGAGTTTAAAAGCCTCTATAACACAAGCCCTAAACAGTGGTTAATTGAACAACGCTTGCAACACGCATTCAGGTTGTTATCCGAACAGCAATTAAACGTAACAACCGTCGCTACTGAGGTTGGATATTCAAACGTTTCGCATTTTATTGAATCCTTTAAAAACAGATTTGGAAAAACCCCACATCAAATAAAATCCACAAATTGAATAGAAAACCGTATTTCTAAATGTTTATTGGTAGTTCCCTACCAGTACCACGACTACTATGTCTCCTGACTGTTCATAATAAGGAGACAAAAAATGAGTAAAAAAGTCATTATTGAATCTACTCTCAAACAGGGGCAACTCGAAAACATTCTGCCATTTTTGCAAACCAATCTACCTAACGTTAGAGGCTTTGAAGGTTGTTTAAATGTCAGCATTTTTTTAGACAAACAATCTCGAAAAATGATATTTGATGAAGAGTGGTTATCAACTGAAGATCATCAACGATACATAAATACTATTGCTGAAAATGGTGTGATGGGAGAACTAATCAGTTTTCTGGAATCACCTCCTGAAATTAAGTACTTAGAGCGTGTCGTGGTCTGACTAACATTAAGTGTTAGATAAACATAAACCGTAGCTGGCGTATCAATGGTA
>CAZJPO010000004.1:39311-40587 GCA_964547865.1 uncultured Thiosulfatimonas sp. | reverse complement strand
CCATCTCACCAGCGGTAGGCATATTTTGTACATAACGCTGGAAATACCACTGACCCTTCTCAATTTCACTTGGCTTATCAAGTGCAACAACGCGAGCTCCACGAGGGTTAAGGTGTTCCATCATCCTTTTGATCGTTCCACCCTTACCAGCTGCATCGCGACCTTCAAAGATCATCACAATACGCTCGTCATTCTCCTTTACCCATTTCTGAAGCTTTAGTAGCTCAATCTGAAGAGTTCGCTTGATCTTTTCATATTCAGAGCGCTTCATTTTTTCCTTGTATGGATAATTGCTTTCGCTGGACTTTACTTTTTTCACTGTTAACCTCCTTATCAAAGTAAATATAAACTTTTCACTGACACAGCTAAACTCACAGTCACATTTTGCGTCTGGTACAAATAATCACAAAGTGATAGTTTGAATCGCTGAGGCAGAACTAAACCCACAAATATAGAAATCTATGGGTTATCTAATACGTAAACCTCTTTACATATAAGAGGTTTCTTATTTAAGTTCTATACTTTAACTATACGCCTATCAAATGGCATTTACAGAGCTAAATCACCTTGTAAATACAAAAAAAATTGATAAGTGACAACACCTTATATGTTTAATTTATGATGCATATGGTTAGAATAAAAAAAACACTAAAAAAGGCACTTGAGTGAACCCTGAAATCATTAAACGTTATCAAAGCGTAAAACAGAGAATTGCCGATGCATGTCATAAAGCAGGTAGGCCAATTGAGGATATTCAACTCCTTGCAGTCAGCAAAACCAAGCCCATTGAAGACATTCAAAAGTTGGCTGAATATGGACACCGCGCCTTTGGAGAGAATTATGTACAAGAAGCCATTGAAAAAATATCGATTGAACCAAACTTAGAGTGGCACTTTATCGGCCCAATTCAGTCCAATAAAACTAAACACATCGCTAATAACTTTGCCTGGGTACACAGTGTTGACCGCTTAAAAATCGCGCAACGCTTAAATGATCAACGCTCGGCAGAAAAAGAGCCATTGAACATTCTTTTAGAAGTGAACATTAGTGGCGAGCAATCCAAGGCGGGCTTAACCGTAGACGAACTATTTGAAGTTGCACCCTTGGTTGCACAAATGCCCAATTTGCAACTGCGCGGGTTAATGGCTATTCCACAACCCGCCAAAGAGTTTGAGGCGCAATGCCAACCTTTTGCAAAAATAAAAGCACTGCAAGAAGAACTACAAGGCAAACTAACAAACTGCAACCTAGATACACTCTCTATGGGCATGTCTGC
>CAZJPO010000004.1:0-39211 GCA_964547865.1 uncultured Thiosulfatimonas sp. | reverse complement strand
GTTTTGGCTTATCTCCTTTTTGCGTAATCTAAATAGATCAATCCATCTAAATCACTAGGGCAATTCTTATAAATTGGGATCGCCAATTATTGATTACCTCTTAATTAAGTTTATCGGCCAATCTAGGTTTTCTTGAGGCCATTTAGCCGTTTTTTATCAACTTATTTCAACCACTTGATAAGCTTCAACACCCAGCTCAATTAACCATCAACGTCAGTTTTCTGCTCTGTATCAGGCTGGCTAGTTTCAAGCGTTTGACTGGATAGTCTCTCAGCCAATCGTTCGTGGAATTCACGAACCCGCCCCAACCAAGACTGACGAGAATCCTGATCAGGAAACCTCTGGGCAGCCACTTCACCAACCATATCACTGACCACTTCATTTGCTCGTTCAAAAAAGCTATCCAAACTTGCAATCGCCTCCTGCCAGTTTTGCAGATAATCAGGTAAGTCTCCAACCTCGGCGATATGCTCTTCAGCATTATCAGCGGCCATACCCGCTTGCTCAGGAGCTTCTGCCGACTCTCGTTGAGCTCTTTGATATTCTGCCATCGCAGCTTGTTTGTACTGCATGACTTTCATCTCTGTTTGCGTCAAATTCAAACTTAACGAATCAATCTGAGAGAAGTCCACATCCAATGCCACAGCATTTTCAAACGCTTTTTCGATATCGCCATTGAAAAAATGATTCGCTAAGGCGTCTACTTTTTCAAATACATCATAAATAGCCTGTAGCTCTTCTTCGCTCAGTTCACCTTGAACCGAAAAGCCAATGTGCTCTTCAAAAGAGGTCGCCTCTAAAGCTTCTCTACTTTCAAAATAACGCACCCCTGTTGGCCCTTGCTCACCGGCTTGGAATTCTTTGTATGACTGATAACTGGTATATAGCTGACGGAAGTTGACATCAACTTGATCGCCTTCTTTTGTGGTTAAAGAGAGACTCATCGTTTCACTGTAGTGGTATGCACTTTCAAGACTTCTCATCATCGCAGCTCTTTCCACACCCGTTTGAGAGGGCTCAAAATAAGCATCCTCTTTTTTTCCAATCGTCGATTTTGCCAGCTGCTCTGCTTGTTCGGCAGCCAGTTTGCCAGCGACTAAGCCTGAAATATCGGTTTTGGCCGGATGATCCTTGGTTTTATAGGAAGGCTGGTTATTATTTAATAACGATTTGACATCCACATTTTGATTTCCGAAATTTGCCATCTTAAGTCCTTCGACCTTTTCAAAAGGTCGTATTGTTTTATATTGCTCCCTTGCAGCAAATGATTCTTTAATATCTTATCTATAATAAGGTTATCGGAAGAGTGTATTTTTTCTTTAGTTATAAATAAGTTACCAACCATAACGGGCCGAACTCACTGCGCTGCCTGTCAATTAAAAAACGTTCATTTTAAGCCCACCTATAAATCGCCGTTCAGCCGCTCAAAACAGACTATGCACACAGCTTAAATACTTTATAATAAGCCCTGTTTATCAATAAATACGAGCTTGTAGAGTATGAATTCAACCATCTGTTTTATTGGGGCCGGAAATATGGCTCAAAGCCTAATTGGCGGTTTGATCGCTAGCGGCTATGATTCATCTAAAATTTTAGCCACAGATCCAACAGAAGCGCAGAGACAAAGTGTGACGGAACGCTTTGGAATTCACTGCTATGAGAATAACCAGCAGGCCATAGAGCAAGCTGATATTGTCGTGCTGGCCGTCAAACCTCAATTATTGGCAGAAGTCTGCAAAGATATCCGCTCAACCGTAGAAACCAAAAGTCCTTTAATCATTTCAGTGGCCGCAGGAATCCGCAGTCAATCTATCAACGCATGGTTGGGGGGCGATTTAGCCATTGTTCGAACCATGCCAAATACACCCGCCTTAATCCAAACAGGGGCGACCGGGCTCTATGCGAATGAGGCTGTTGATCAAGAACAAAAGAGTCAAGCCGAACATATCATGCGCGCGGCAGGCCTAACCGTCTGGGTTGAAAAAGAGAGCCAACTGGATACGGTTACCGCTCTATCTGGTAGTGGTCCTGCGTATTACTTTCTATTTATGGAAGCGATGGAAGCCGCTGGCCAAAAGATGGGGCTCGATGCGAAAACTGCGCACCTGTTAACCCTGCAAACGGCCCTTGGTGCAGCAAAGATGGTTTTGGAAAGTCATCAAGACTGCGCCACACTTCGTCAAAATGTGACTTCTCCAAATGGAACGACAGAAAAAGCGATCCAGACCTTTGAAGAAGCAAACCTTAGAGACATCATTGAGTCGGCCATGAAGGCCGCTCAGAATCGAGCAGAAGAGCTCGCAGATGAATTAGGAGGGAAACTATAATGGACGGCGTATCACCGGCAGGACAAGGCGGCTTGTTTTTACTGCAATTCATTACTGGTCTAGTCATTTTTGTCCTTATGCTGCGTTTTCTTTTAAGGGCGACTTATGCAGACTGGCATCACCCTATTGTCAAATTCATTGCCAAGGTAACCAACCCTGTCTGTGCACCAGCGAATAAAGTCCTACCAGCCAAAGGTCGATGGGATTCGGCAGCAATTATCACAGCATTAGTCATTCAGGGACTGTTTGTCCTGCTAATCGGCTGGTTAACCGCCCGTGATTTCAGCATCCCTTTTGTCGTGCTGGCATCATTCACCGAAATTGCCAATGTACTTTTGGACATTATGTTCTGGCTCATTATTATTCAAGCCGTTTTAAGCTGGATATCTCCAGGCTATAACCCAAACACAATCATTTTTGAACAATTAACCCGTCCAATTCTGGCGCCGTTTCAGAGACTGGTTCCCCCTATTAGCGGCATAGATTTATCGCCCTTAATAGCCATTTTAGCGATCAAACTTTTTCAGATTGTAGTTGTCGGCTATATCTCGCAAATCGCTCAACAGATGATTAGCTAGGAAGCAACAAGCATTATGAGTACTGATTCTAATATCACTACCCCCCAATATCTTAAAGTAGACCAGCCACTAACTTTAACCAGTGGTTCGACCCTACCAAGTTACGAGTTAGTCTATGAAACCTACGGCGCACTCAATGAAGATAAATCCAATGCGATTCTAGTTTGCCATGCCTTGAGTGGAGACCACCATGTTGCCGGCGTTGATAAGGATGGTAAACCCGGATGGTGGGACGGCTATATTGGCCCTGGAAAAGAGGTGGATACCAACAAGTTTTTTGTGGTTTGCTCCAATAACCTTGGAGGTTGCCGAGGCAGCACTGGCCCAAATACGATCAACCCTGAAACAGGCAAAGTATACGGCTCCGATTTTCCTATTGTGACCTGCAAAGACTGGGTTCAGAGTCAAAATGAACTCAGGAAACATTTAGGTATTGACCAGTGGGCTGCTCTCATTGGAGGCTCAATGGGCGGTATGCAGGTATTGCAGTGGGCGATTGATTACCCAGACAGAGTAAAACACGCCCTTGTGATTGCCGCTGCACCAAAGCTCTCTGCACAAAATATCGCTTTTAACGAGGTGGCTCGCCGAGCCATTATGTCCGATCCAGATTTTCATGAAGGACGTTTTCTTGAACAAGATACCGTGCCAAAGCAAGGACTCTCTTTGGCAAGGATGTTGGGACACCTGACTTATCTATCTGACGACATGATGGGAACCAAGTTTGGTCGTGAGTTGCGTGAAGGCAAATTGCAATACAACTATGAAGTCGAGTTTCAAGTCGAAAGCTACTTGCGTTACCAAGGTGAGAAATTTGCCACCAAGATGAACTTCGATGCCAATACTTACCTATTGATGACCAAGGCTCTAGATTATTTTGATCCAGCGGCAGACTACAACCACGACCTAACGAAAGCCCTGTCTCAAGCCACCGCCAAATTTTTAGTGGTTTCTTTCACGTCTGACTGGCGTTTTTCTCCACAGCGCTCGCATGAAATTGTCAAAGCGCTATTGGATAATGACGCGTCGGTCAGCTATGCAGAAATCGAGTCTCAACATGGACACGATGCCTTCTTGCTGCCTAATGAACATTACCAGGGGGTTTTCTCAAGCTATATGGATCGGGTCTATCAAGATATCCAACCAGAATCACAAGGAGAAAAAGCATGAGCCAAATCTCTCCTGAATTTAAACTCATTGCAGACTGGATCTCTCCTCAGAGCCGAGTACTCGACCTAGGTTGCGGTGACGGTATGCTTTTAAAGCACTTAATGGATACCCATGGCATTTCCGGATATGGCTTTGAACTTGATCCTGCCAAAACCGTCCAAGCAATGAAGAAAAACATCAATGTAATTCACAGTGACTTAAATAGCCACGATATTAATGAGTACTTTGATGAAGACTCTTTTGACTATGTCATCATGACACAGGCTCTGCAGGTGGTCAGTCGTCCCGATGAGCTACTGGATGAAATGCTAGCGGTTGGTAAACAGTGCATCATTACTTTTCCAAACTTTGGTCACTGGCGCAATCGTATGCAACTGATGTTTAAAGGCCACATGCCTGAAACAGAAACCCTGCCTTATCACTGGTATGACACCCCCAACATTCATATGTGTACTTTTAATGACTTTGAGAACCTCTGTGAAGACAAAGGGCTGGAAGTCGTCGCAAGAACGGTTGTTAATGCGCAACACCGGAGTTCAATCGGCATGAGAATCGTCCCCAACCTATTAGGTGAAGTCGCGCTTTACAAAGTCCAGAAAAAATCTTAACGACGGTTCATGCTTTTCCATCCTCGTATCTTGATTAGCCTTTTTGATCGTAAGTCACAAAATTCTAATCAGGATGTGTCTTATTTCTTATATACTCGGTGTTACTCAAAAATAAAGCCAAAACACCTTAATGAAATTTCTTAGCGCTTCTCGTTTAATTTTATTTGGATACGCAGCCCTTACCACCTTTGTCGCGACAAGCTTTTTTCTATTTCTGGATAATGCCCAACGCATTCAGGCGGACTACCAAAACTTGGTATACAGCCAAAATAATGCGAGTCATATTCGCCAGATGCAGATTCATGCAAAAAACCGCTCTATTCTGCTCTCTCAAATCTTGCTTGAAACGGATGAGTTTATTCAAGACGAGCTGATCCAAACTTTTTATATCGAAGGCAATCGTTTTGGCGCGCAAAGAGCACTTCTTTTCAGCTCCGACCTCAACTCAGAACAACTCGCCATTCTGAACCGCTTGAATCAACTTATCGAAAAAAATAGCGTTCGTCAGAATAGCGTGATTGACCTAATATTAGAAGGGAAGCTTATTGAAACGCGTTCAGCTTATCTAGAGACGCTACCCTATCAAGCTGACATTATGGCCTCGCTTTCAAACTTGTCATCAGATCTGGCGCAAAATGCAATTGATGCTCAGCAAGGCTATCAAAGTCTGGTTATACAAGATGAAAATCTCACCAACACTCTCAATATTAGCCTACTGCTGGCAATGTTTATCTTAGGGTTCTACAGTTTTCGACAATCTAAACAGATCGAGCAAAAAACCAATCAAAATTTCAAAACCTTGAATACACAGATGACCGAGCAGTTGCATGTCAATGCGATGGACGCCCATATATTACACGCGGTTGAAGAGAGTATCGTTCTGACTTCCAGAGAGGGAGAGATTGTGCGCTGTAATCCAAGCTTTGAAACCTTCAGAAGCCAACTGGATCCAAACAAGCAGGAGTCTATTTGGCAGCTTTTACAGCGTGTTTCTGACCAAGAATTTAGTCAGAATAATATTTGTAAATACGTTGAAAGCTCCGGTGCTTGGCATCAAGAAATCATGCTCGGCGCTCCCTTTAACTTTATAGGGTTGTGTGAAATTACAAAATTTAAACCGACAGACTTGATTGAAGCAAACCTCCTCGTCAGCATTAAAGATATCTCTGAATTAAAGAAAGCGCAGAAGGCAATAGAAATTCAGGCCAATTTCGATGCCATTACGGAGTTACCTAACCGCCACTACTTTCAAAACAAGCTTTCAGAAGTTACCAAGTCAACCCATATCCAATTTGCTCTGCTCTATATTGATTTAGATGATTTCAAAAATATCAATGACAGTCTGGGACATAACTACGGTGACGCCCTCCTAAATGCCGTCAGTTTTAGGATGAACAATTTATTGCTTGAGTTGTGCAAAGATCACTACCACTTAGCACGAATAGGGGGAGACGAATTTGCCATTGTTCTGACGACAGACACCGATGATTTAATTAAGGCCAGTGAATCACTCTCGGCAAGGCTGATTAAAACAATCAGTCAATCCTATCAAATCAACGACGAAAAAATTGAAATTGGTTGTAGCATTGGTATCTCTTATTTCCCAGAGCAGTCTCAGACCGCTACCCAAATTATGCGAAACGCCGATCTCGCCATGTACGAAGCAAAACACAACGGTAAAAATGGTTATGCGCTCTATAGTGAAAGTATTAAACAGCGATTAGAACAGAGAATCATTCTCCAACAACGAATCGAATCTGCCATTCAGAACGAAGAGTTTTCTCTACACTATCAACCCCAGTTTGATTTACAAAATAAAGAGATCATCGGTTTGGAAGCTTTAATTCGCTGGGACAATGAAGAGGTTAACTACCAACCTGATGAATTTATCCCTTTTGCGGAAGAGAATCGTCTCATTCAACAGATAGATGAATACATCATCCAAAAAGCCTGTCAACAGATTGATCTATGGCAACAACAAGGCTTTCAAGTGCCGAGAGTCGCGATCAACATTTCCAGTAAGCAACCTCAGCCTGAAAATCTCGTCACCTTAATCAGCTCACAATTGGAAAAATATGGCTTTGAAGGTTCACATATAGAGCTAGAGGTAACCGAATACTCTCTAATATCAGGTTTCGAAAAACAGCATGAAGAGGAAACCTGGTTTAACACTTTGCACAATAAAGGCATTCACATCTCAATTGATGATTTTGGAACCGGATATTCCTCATTAAGCTATCTTCAACACCTTCGCGTCAACCGTCTAAAAATTGACAAAAGCTTTATCGCTCAAATGGAAAGCGACAATGAAAGCCTGATGATTACAGAAAGTATTATTCAACTCGCTCATAATGTTGGTGCCTCCGTTTTAGCTGAAGGTGTTGAAACTCAAAGTCAGGCAGAGCGCTTACTTGAACTTGGCTGTGATGAAGCTCAAGGCTACCTTTTTAAGCCCCCTCTTCCGGTTGAAGAGGTTGCTAAATTATTAAGACGTTAAATACTGTCAATTACGTTAGAAACGTTTTAGAATGCAAAATGTTTGTTTGAAACATTCCCAAAATCAGTTTTAGGAATATTTCATGCTTTGATAAGGTTATTCATTTAAAAAAAGAACAACATGCAACAATGGTTTAGAAAAGGCAACGCAAGGCGCTTTCACCGTGTCGATATGCCGGTCAGATATTTTATTGTGCCAAGCTCTCCGCTGGAAGAGAGAGAAATCTATGCCACCGGTGCAGACTATTTTCCAAGTACCACACAAGACCGTGTCAATAAGCTGAAATACAGCACCACTCGTTCTCTCAGTAAAGTTCAAGAACAGAAGGAGTTGATCACGCAAATCGTCAATGAAATTATTTTCGATATTGAAGTCTATGGCGACAATTTAAAGAAAGTCACCCAAGGGATTCACCCCAAAAGAGATCCGCTTCACTGGTTAGAGCTAAAACAAAAACTGGCCGGTTTTAAAAACCTTAACCTAATTGAAAAAAGCTCACCAAAAACCTACAGCTACTTTAAGTTGATCGAAGAAAAATACGTCGCTTTTTTACAAATCTTAATTAACAGTATCGATCAATCTGATAGAGATAACTTTGAAGTAAAAAGCCACCTCCCTGTTGGCTTTAAACTTGATGAAACCATGAACCTTTTTCAAAATGAAAAGTTCTCAAAAATTCCGTTGATACAGACCATTCTTTACTTGGCTAGGTTTTTGGATGCCTACCAAAGCATCCATCAAAACATCAATGATGATAACTACCTGCAACACATTCCACAGGAATGGCCGCTCCAAGAAGTCAACTTGAGCGCCAGTGGGGTTGCGCTCTTAATGCCTAAATTACTCAAACTCTATTCACGGGTTGACGTCTTTCTCTACTTTGAACACCGCGATAAAACTATCAAATTTGATGGGACGGTCGTCGATATCCGAAAAGTAGAAGATATGCATATGGAACGAATCGCAATGAACTTTGAATTCCCGAATGGGAACGATCAAGATTTTATTCAGCAGGAAATCCAAAAACAAGAAGTTAAACAGTGTATGAAATACACTTTTTTCTAGGCAGAGGGAGTTCGCATGCCAGGCAGTAATCACGACATTGATGCAACTTTTATGGATACATTGCCATTGGCAGTGCGTGATGCGGCACTCGATCTAATCCGCTATTCTAGCTTAGATGAAATGCTCAACTTTATGCAAGAAGGTCCAAGTGAGTACCTTCAAAATAGCTATAACCTCAATGCCCAGCAATGGGATTTAACCTTGCGCGCGGTTATTTTAACCAAGGTAAGTTATTTTGATATTCAACTCAACTTTCCAAACCGCTATATTGACAAGCTGATTGAAATTGCGGCGGCCACCAGTGGCAAAGCTTCCGCTGACCCGGTTGATTTATATCATTCAATGGTTGCAGAGCATCCAAAGTTTGCTGACTGGATTAAAAATGCACTGCATGTCAAAAAGCAGAACATTCATTTAGCGCAGTCAAAAATCGCACACGCTTAACAGGTTTGCTTTAATCTAAAGCAACTGAAAGCATCGCGTCTTTCAATTCCTTTCTCTGTTCAAACAAGATCATTGTCTGCTGTTGTTCACTGGTTAATAAATCAAACTGGATGCTAATACGAAATGGGTTATTTTCATCATCCGATTCAGTCATCTGAGTGACTTTGCCCCGACAGACAACTGTGTCACCATTAAAGTCCAAAAAGATATCCTGATGGCTAAACAGGTCATAGTCCTCTTCAGAGTCAAAACTGAACCCTCCAGACTGTAACTGTACAGAATAGACCGGCCAGGATTCCGGACTAGACAACTTTTTAAAAGCGGACTTCAGTCTTTTTAGAACTTCACCGAGCAAATTTAACTTGTCGATTAACAGCCTTAAAACCTTAGCCGGTAAAATGCCACTCTGAGCGAGTTCATCGAGGTTTTTAACATAGTCTTTATCATCAAAAAAACCATTATCTACACGCGAGTAGATAAAAACCTTTCCCTCTAAACTGTTATCCACAACCCCTAAGAGTTCATGTAAATATTCTTCAATGGCTTGATACAGACCGATAACTAAAGGGCCGATTGTCGATTCTTTTTTACTTTTAGGTTCAGAAAACTTTTCATCTTCTCGACATCTAAATTTAAAGTCTGTTGCCTCGCGAGGATCTTCTGATTCAATCAGGTGGTCAATTAACCACCACATAAAATTCAGCCGATGATTTAAAACATAGAAAATATATTGGGCATTAGAACTGGCATCCAAGACCTTATCGAGCCAACCATCCAGCTGACGATTAAACTCATTTAGCTGTAACTCTTCCGCCTCAGAGATAATTTGTCTTCGCCCAGCCCCCTGATGCTTTCCTAGACGATCAACAGGCTCTAGGTGCATAGACAATAAAATTTCATTGCGAAAAAAGAGGGATTCAACAGCCATTTAAACTGGCTCCTTGCTCAGCAGTCTCATAAGATTTTAAAAAATATCAACCAGTTTAAAGGGATAAACTCTATAAATTCAAGCTTTGCGTGTAAAGATAGAAATTCCAGCTTGAGTTAAAACTTAGTCAGCCAAGGCGTGTTGTATAAAATAAGAGATCTGTTCAATCTCTGACATACAGACTTGATGCTCCATAGGATAACGTTGCCAGCTTACCTGACACCCTATCTCTAACAGTTTTTGATAAGAGGCCTCGGCAATACCCACCGGAATCACAGGGTCATAATCCCCATGTACCATCATCACGGGAATCTCTTCATCGGCACAAGATGACTGCTTTAAACAGACATCAGGATAATAAGTAGACAACGCAATTGCCCCGCCTAAAGTGATGCCTGAGTGAAGAACAGTATGCAGCGTAATCAGGCCACCTTGTGAAAACCCAGCAATAATAATATTCTCAGCTGAAATACCCTGCTCAATTTGCTGCTGTATCAGTTCGACCAGCACCCCACTTGATTGTTCAATACTGTGCTCATCAATCTTACTGGCAATCTCCATTGAATAGATGTCATACCAGGACCGCATGACCATGCCCCCATTAACCGTAACGGCCTGCCGTGGTGCATGAGGGAATACAAACCGGATGGCGTGATCATCGGGTAAATTAAGTTGCGGCAAGAGGCCGACAAAGTCATTACCGTCGGCACCCAAACCATGTAACCAAATCACAGCATGCTTTGCCGGCCTGTTTGGCTCCACGATAATACTCGGATCTAAATCTGACAAACTATATGAATTCATAATGTCACGTGTCTCTGATAAAATTAGCTCCATTTTAGAGCACTCCCCCAATAATGTCATACCCGTTAGCGATACAATAGACAGGTTATGTGCAAGTGAATACTAAAAACTGAACCGGGAAATTAAGAGGCCAATTAAAAATGAAAGCACCACTCAAAAAAGCCATCGCCCTACTCTTTATGTTGAGTCTACTCAGCTTAAGTGGCTGTGGGAAAAAAGGGCCACTGTATTTACCGGATGATGCAGAGAAAAAAGCTCAATATGCACAACTACAAAATTTTGGACTGATTGACACTCAATCAACTGTCAATTAGAAACACGTCGTAAATTGGATAACACTATGACACAAGCTTTTCGCTTAAAAGATAATGCCAACGCATCTACTCTATATGCTGAAGATGTTGGTTTACAAGACCTCGCAGATCAATACGGAACCCCACTATATGTGTATTCTCGTACTGAATTAGAAAACCGCTGGACAGAGTTTGATCAGGCTTTTGGCAACCAACCTCACTTGGTTTGTTACGCCGTTAAAACCAATTCTAATATCGCCGTGATCAATGTACTGGCAAAGCTTGGTGCTGGGTTTGATATTGTTTCTCAGGGTGAGCTTGAGCGTGTGCTTGCAGCGGGCGGTGCGCCAGAAAAAATTGTCTTCTCGGGCGTGGCTAAAAAGTCGATTGAGATTGAACGCGCGCTGGAAGTCGGAATCCACTGTTTTAATATTGAGTCTCACGCGGAATTAGACCGTATTCAAGCGGTGGCGGAAAAGACGGATAAAATCGCCAATATCTCTATCCGTGTCAATCCAGATGTCGATGCCAAAACCCATCCATATATCTCTACCGGACTCAAAGACAATAAGTTTGGGGTCGATATTAATACTGCTCCTGAGCTGTATGCAGATGCTTGTGCCTGTTCACACATCAACCCAATTGGGATTGACTGTCATATCGGTTCGCAACTGACAGAGATCAGTCCATTTGTCGATGCACTGGAACGCGTTTTGGCACTGAAAAACCAACTCCGCGAAATGGGCATTGATATTCACCACCTAGATTTAGGGGGCGGCTTAGGCATTCAATATACCGACGAAAATCCACCTGAAATCAAGGACTACATTCAAGCCCTAATTGAAAAGCTTGATGACCCTGAAATTGAAGTCATTATTGAGCCAGGTCGAGCCATTGCGGGTAATGCCGGCGTGATGCTGACAGAGGTTGAATACCTAAAGCCAACTGAGCACAAAGACTTTGCCATTATTGATGGTGCCATGAATGACTTAATTCGTCCTGCACTCTATCAAGCCTATCAAGAGATTGTGCCGGTTACCCCTCGAACCGATGGCTTGGAAAAAATCTGGGATCTGGTTGGCCCAGTTTGTGAGACTGGGGATTTCCTTGGTAAAGATAGAACTTTAAATTTAAAAGCGGGAGATATTCTGGCAGTTAAATCAGCCGGTGCTTACGGTTTTACCATGAGTTCAAACTACAACACTCGCCCTAGAGCAGCAGAAGTGATGGTGCAAGGGGATAAGGTCTGGTTAATTCGTCCGCGTGAAACCTACCAAGACCTATTTGGTTCGGAACAATTGGTGACAGACTAATCTGTCTGTTTGAGGCGTTGCGCCTGCCATAAATGCAACGCAGAGAGCTGTTTAGCGCCGGCTAGGCTGTTCTCTAAACCTCGAACTCGGATAACCGCATCCTGACTTAAACTCTTCTGTTCCCTCGCCAAATCCAGAGCGATTTGCTCATCGAGCAGAGCAGCCCACACCCCCTCCTCATCCTGCCACGCATACAGTTCTACTACCTGATTTTGAGGAAAACCTATAAACCACGCATGCGCCTGCAAAATCGACAATGCATGCCATTCAGACTTTTCAACCAACCGAGTCGGAACAGGAGATAATCTGGCCGATAAACCCGTGTCTGATTCAAGCGTATCCTCCGTCAATACCCGCGCCATCCAGTTTCGATAAAGCTTGGTGACTTCAACTAAATATCGGCACTTGCCAATTTGGTCGACTTCAAGTGGTTCAAGCTGAAGAAACTCACTCAACCGATAAGCATCTTCAAGCAGGGCAACCATGCTCTGACACTGCATTGGTCGGCACGGCATCTGTGCCAGTGCATGATGTAACCTTGACCCAATCAATTCGGGGAATCTTGATGCCAGAGTCAAGGCCATAGAGTTTATTCTCGGCAGGTCTTGTAAAGCTGTTAACCTCTGGTCATCCAAAAGACAAACGTCTATCTGCTCAGCAATATTTTGATCGACCCAGCGCAGGCGAAGATTGGTTAAAAATTTCACCGTATCGACTTTACCTGGCCACCCCAGGGTCTCGGCAATTTGGGTTCTCTTGCCCGACATCAGCGCCACGATTTCCGGCTCTTTTAAATCAGACGTCACCAAGCGCCAAGCCAGCATCGGTGCGTGATCCAGCAGTTCAAGTATTTGCGGGTATTTCCCGGCATAGTGCAATAGAGTCATTTGGTGACTTGGAAACAACCCACAGCTTTCCAGCACCCATTTAGGAATCTGTTTTAACCAATCGGTATAAGGCCCTTGCTTAGACCACTGGGTAATTTTGAAAAAGCTCGGATAGCTGGGAATCATATGGCTATCCATCATCATGCTGTCCCAGCCCAAAATAGTCACTACCCCTTCGCGCGGAAAGACTTTTCTAGCATCGATATACAACAGCTGATCGACCTCATCCCAAAAACACGTTTTAACCAGTGTTTGCTGCAGTCGATCAACTGGCGTCAGAACTCGGGTAGCCTTTGAAGAACTCTGAGCCATCTATCTCACTGCCTTACCAAGAAGGAGAAACCTTAAAGAAAAGGGTCTTGATATATTCCGTTTCAGGAATCGCTGGGTGCACAGGGTGATCAGGGCCTTGATGACCTTGATCAAATAACTGTACCGTACGATCGATGTGACGCCCGGCAGATTGCACCGCTTTCAACAAATCATCTCGGCTTAAGTGATGAGAACAAGACGCTGAGACTAAAATACCGTCTTTATTTAGGACTCGCATCGCCAACTCATTAATTCTACGGTATGCTTCGAAGCCTTTTCTGAAATCCTTTTTTCGCTTAATAAAAGCCGGAGGATCGACAATCACCACATCAAACTTATGACCTTCCGCTTTCAAGGCGTTTAACACTTCAAAGGCATTACCTTGAATGGTTGTCATTTTTTCCG
This sequence comes from uncultured Thiosulfatimonas sp., assembly GCA_964547865.1. Classification (GTDB taxonomy): domain Bacteria; phylum Pseudomonadota; class Gammaproteobacteria; order Thiomicrospirales; family Thiomicrospiraceae; genus Thiomicrorhabdus. The sequence continues at coordinate 25,580 of CAZJPO010000004.1, read as the reverse complement.
CCACGCCATTGAGCGTCGCATTGTGATCCACGCCATCCAGAGCAAATTCAGAAGCGTCGGTACAGGTCACTTCAGCGGCACCCGCATTGGCCGCAGCGACCCCCCAACCCCCTAAATAACTAAACACATCTAAAACGGTTTTATCTTTCGCCAGTGCTTGCACTCGTTGACGAGAAACTCGGTGGTCATAAAACCAGCCGGTTTTTTGACCGTCCATCACCGGAATCTCAAACTGAGTGTTATTTTCTGTAATCGTCAATGATTCAGGTAGCTCGCCATAAACTACTTCTTCATAAAGAGGTAGGCCCTCTAGCTCTCGGCTCACAGTATTGTTTTTGAGCACTATTGCCTGCGGCTGATACAAGTTAATCAACACCTGAACAATATCGTCTTTAACCGCTTCCATTCCCGCGGTTGTAATCTGTACCGAAAAGACCTCGCCAAAGCGATCAACCACCAGCCCTGACAAGCCATCGGAGTCTCCAAAAACCAATCGATAATACGGTTGGTCATAATGCAGCTCTCTCAGAGCTTGTGCGGCTTGAATGCGTTTTTTCAAAAACTTTAGATTCAACTCCAACTTGCTACTTCGGCTTAATAAGCGTGCACAAATCAGTGTGTTTGGGTTCACATACCCCATTCCCAAAGCTTTACCGTTAGAGGCCTCAATAATCACTTGTTGTCCAGCTTCAAATTGCTTCAGCGGGGTCTCTTGAGTATCGACTTCATTACTATAAACCCACAGATGCCCCTGTTTAATGCGGCGCTCTTCATTCTTCTTTAATCGTAAACTGGCTAACATATGGTCTCTCAATATTTGTGTTACAGCGTTTTTCTGTGGCTGGTAAAAAGACAAAAGAGACTTAGCGCTTAGCTAAGTCTCTTTTTAAAGGATTATATTTTAGTAAGTATTTTAATGGCTTTTTCGGTATTGAGTGAACGTATTTTTTCGTCTAGCCTACTTCATGGTTCAATAAAACATTCAGAGCTGTTATTCCGAATCGATTAATTCCTGGTAATCATCATCAGACATCAAGTCTTCCAACTCTGTCTCATCATGGGCTTGAATTTTGAACAACCAACCTCCGTCGTAGGGTTCTTCATTAATAAGCTCTGGATCGCCCTCTAATGCCTCATTAATCTCAATAATCTCGCCACTAACAGGGGCATAGATTTCTGAAGCCGATTTAACCGACTCTAGGCTCATGACTTCTTCTCCTGCGGCAACATCAATACCCAGTTCTGGAAAAGTCACGCTCATGAGTTCACCCAGAGACTCTTGAGCAAAATCGGTCACACCGATCACCGCAACACCATGCTCATCGACGAAAACCCATTCATGGGTTTCTGCATATTTTAAATGACTTGGCAGTACACTCATATCCTTATGCCCTTCTTGCCTATATGGTGACAGCGTATCACAGCCACAATTTAGATTGCCAGTAGTTTGTGGCCACCTTACGCCTCATCGGCCACTTCAGTTCGGTTGCGGCCTTTTTGCTTGGCTCGATAAAGTGCTTTATCGGCTTTTCTAAACAGTGATCGATCATTATCTCCTCGCCCCATATAGCCAATTCCAATGCTAACCGTAAAGCCTGATTCGATAACTTTTTGGCTACAGGTTTCTACTGTTTGACGAATTCGTTCCGCCACTTTGCATGCATCCTCTAAATGAGTCTCGGGCATAATCACCGCAAATTCCTCACCTCCAATACGGCAAAAAACATCCGTCTCACGCAGTAAAATAGCCACCTCTGAACTCACAATATTCAAAGCTTTGTCCCCGGTATCGTGGCCATGTTGGTCATTGATATTTTTGAAGTTATCCATATCAAAAACCGCCAAACACAGATCACCTTTATAACGATTCGCTCGACTATTCTCATCACTGAGTCGTTTATTAAAAACTAGACGATTGGCAATACCCGTTAAAGGATCTGTTTCTGCCTGTTGTTCTAAACGTCGTTTATAGCCGATCTGCTTAGTGACATCATGCATGATAATCGAGTACAAGCTTTCACCGGAAATAGTGAACTCGGCCATCTTGACGTGGAAATAATGGCTCATCATGCCTTTCTTAATTTTAGCGATATGTTCAATATCCGGATGTTTGAGAATATAATCCATCCAGTTTTGACCGTTCATCTCAGGTTGTAAAAACCCTTCTCCTGGTTCAAAGGTATGAGAGATAGATTGGTACTTTTGATTAAAGCTTTGCAGGCTTTTGGTCGATGAATAAAACTCATAAAATAGGTTATTTGCATCGACTATTTTATTTCGGTCAATCACCACGATAATTTCTGAGGTGGTATTCAAAATAGTACGGTAGTATTTTCTCCTATCCTCTGTTCTGCGCTGCAAGGAATAAATCAGTATTAACAATAGAGACAGAACAGAAACGATTACCGATGCGTACACAAACTGCTTAGAAATCAGTCAGACCTCAGTGAAGTCAACATTGGATTCATCGGTAAAAGTAAACCAATAGCCCATCAATCGTCCCAAAGAGTCTTCGATTAAATATTGCGTAATCAGCTGGCCGCTCTGTTCTTGGTGAGGTGTCACTCGGGTAAAGTTCTCTTGCCCTAACCCCTCCAAAAGCACTAAATCCTCTTCCTCGGCACTTTGGTTTGCAATATAAAACTCTCCTAAAAAGCGTTCGGAATCGGCTCGGGTTAATTGAGACTTAAAACGTTGGTCTACCAAAATCACAGATTGAACATCCATCGTATCACTAAGCCTTTTCGCTAAAGGATCCATATGGCTGATCACCTCGACTAAGCCCATCAATGACTGGTCATTATCAAAAATAGGCACCATCGATTTAAAAGTCATCGAGAACCTACCCACACTAATGCCCTCTTGAATATCGCCACTGCTTAACATCTGGCGAACATCATAGCGGACATCTTTAAGAGAATCTCCGACTCTCTTGGTCCAGCTCCGATAACGACTAATCCCCTTTGCATCTATAATTTGGATCCAAACCAACCCATTATGGGTGCGAAGTTCTATTTGCTCCAATAGGCGATTAAAACTAACTTTTTTATTAGATTCGGTTTGACAACTATCACACAGAAAGCCTCGAATATCTGGATTTCAGCCAACGCCAATGCGATCGCAATAGCAGATGCTCTGCGCTCTTCAATTACCCCTTGTATGCCATGATTAATCGTTTTGCTGTGCTGTTTGAGTGAGCTTTGATAAAGGTTCTCTTTGGAAGAAGAATATAGACTGTAAGACCCTAACCAAATGGTAATAATGGCGACCAATATCCAAAGATAAAGGGAGCTTAAGTGTTTCAATTTTTGCATTTATTATCTAGTCATTATCATTGAGGTAAAAGCGGCAATCGTTTCTAATTATTTTACGACTAACATTTACAGATACTAGCATTAATCTAGTAAATCTGAACCGATAATATTTATGGATAGCTAAATTTTCTAGTAGAGCCTATGTAGAGGCCCATTCTAGAACTGAGAAATCGTGGCTGTCACCACCCCCCAGATAACAATATCCGATCCATCTCTGACAGCAATCGGAGGGTAATTGTCATTCTCTGGCACGAGCCAAGTTCCGGTCGACTTCATAGATAGACGTTTAACCGTCAACTCGCCATCTAAAGCAGCAATCACAATCTTGCCATCCTGGGGATCAATACTGCGGTCTACAACTAAAATATCACCGTCCATAATTCCAGCATCTTTCATAGAGTCACCTTGAACCGAAAGCAGAAACGTGGCTTCTTTATTACGGATAAGTTTCTCATTTAAATCGAGTCTGGCTTCCACATAATCCTCCGCAGGACTGGGAAAGCCAGCCACCACCTTATGAGCAAACAGAGGTAGATCAACTTTCTGCGGATGTTGCTCTGGCAACAACCAGACAAAAGGATCATTAAAACTGGATTGGTTTGCCGCGCCAGAATCGGTTGCGGCAGTACTCTGCATCGCCAGCCAAGCCTTAACTGAAGGAACCTTTGACTCAGGCACCCTCACCACCTTGGTTGGTTCACCAAAACGTCCACTCCCCGATTTTCGACCCGCGCCTTGACGGCGACCACCATGTTTTTTTGAGGCCTGTAAATTTTTATCCATACAAAATTCCACCCATCTTGAATCTTGTTACCATTTTCAACTATTATAATAGCTAGCACAATAAAAATGAGAAAAAGATAATGCCGATTTATGCACTGGTAGATGGCAATTCATTTTATGCCTCCTGCCAGATAGCCTTTCAACCCAAGCTGAAAAACCGTCCTGTAGTCGTCCTCTCCAATAACGATGGTTGTGTCGTAGCAGCCAATAATATTGCCAAGCAATTGCAAACAGATGCCAGCGCACCCCAAAATTATGGACCGGGAGGCTACCGTGCTGCCAGCCCAGATAGCATGATGTTCCAACCGTTTTTTAAAGTCGCTCCCCTGCTCAAGAAACATCAGACCGTCGTGTTTAGCTCAAACTATGAACTCTATGCCGATATGAGCCAGCGCATGCACAAAATTACCGCCCAGTTTGCCAGTAGACAAGAAATCTATTCAATAGATGAGAGTTTTTTAGACTTTAGCCAAATTTCTAAAGACGAGCTCACCAATTACGGATTAAAGATAAAAGACCGAGTACAGCAATGGATTGGTATTCCAGTCGCCGTTGGAATTGGCTACTCCAAAACCCAAGCCAAACTTGCCAACCATCTGGCCAAAAAACTACCCCATAGCAATGGGGTACTCGATTTAACCGGCCTGCAAAAAAACACCCTTAACACACTCTATAAACAAGCAAAAGTGAGTAGTGTCTGGGGAGTCGGTAGACGTCTTTCCAAGCAACTGATAAACAACGGCATCAAAACCGCTTACGATTTAAAAATAGCCAATACCAAAACCCTGCGCAAACAGTTTTCGGTCAATATGGAACGCACCGTTAGAGAGCTCAATGGCGAAGCGTGTCTAGAGTTTCATCAAACTCCAGCGGACAAACAGAGCATTGTCTCATCACGTTCATTTGGGCACTTAATCTGTGACTTTCAAGCAATAAGAGAAGCGGTGAATAGCTATACCGCAATCGCGGCAGAAAAGCTGCGATCACAAAATAGTGTCTGCCAAGCCATTACGGTCTACATTAGAACCTCGCCACACCAAAGGCATCTGCCACAATACCGCAACCAATATCGAATGCCATTAATCTATCCAACTGATAATACGATATTGCTCACCAAAATGGCATCTCGAGCTTTACAGCTTATTTGGCAGGAAGGTTATCACTATCAAAAAGCCAGCGTCGAGTTATCTATGATCCAAAAAAAAACCACTTTTCAGGTTGATCTGTTTGCCCCTCAACCCAAATATTCGGGCAATGCCCAAGCTGACCAGCTAATGAAGGCCGTCGATCAAATCAACCGTCAAATGGGACAAAAAACCATCTCGTTGGCAAGTACTGGCTTAAAACAAAACAGTTGGCGAATGAAGCGAGAGTTGATGTCACCGCGCTATACAACTCGGTGGGAAGATTTATTAACCGTCAGTTGAGATAATCCCCAAAACACAATCACTGAATTGACATGGCTTTTTAAAGCGATAAAACAGGAGCAGGGAAGCCAACCACATAGAACGTTAATCGAAAATTATTTAAATAATTTGATGAACTCATCATAGACAACCGGTTTACTGAAGAGGTAGCCCTGAAGCATATCGCAACCGTGCTCTACCAACCACTGAAACTGGTTTTCATACTCCACCCCTTCAGCAACGACTTCCAAGCCGAGTTTTTGAGCCATATCGATGGTCGCACTACAGATCGTTTCATCGCTCTCATCCCCGGGAATACCATCAATAAACGACTTATCAATTTTTAACTCCGAGATTGGCAACTCTTTGAGGTAAGCCAGAGAAGAGAAGCCGGTTCCAAAGTCGTCTAAAGCAAAGGTAAAACCGATCGCTGACATTTCAGAAAAGAGTGTTTTAGGGTCGACCGCATTATCCAAGAAAGCGCTCTCGGTAAACTCAAAACGTACCCGTTTAGGTGAGACTTTTTTCTCTTTAAACACCTTTAATAGGCGATTCGCCAAATTAGGATTGGTGAGCTGTTTGATACTCAAGTTAATCGAAATACGTTGTAATGAACTCTTATCAAAAAGCGCTTCCATGCAATTTATATCATCTAGCACCTGCTCAACCACCTGCATTCCAAGCTCATCAATCAAGCCACTCTCTTCCGCAATCGGAACAAACTGGAAAGGCGGAATAAAGCCAAACTCTTCTGACTGCCAACGTACCAGGGCTTCCGCGCCCATAATATTCTGATTAATGTCATACTGAGGCTGATAAACAACAAATAGGTCATTTTCACCCACCGGTTTTTTCAATTCTTTTCTAAGCCCGCCTTCTAACTGAAAGCGTTCAGCCATTGAGGCACCAATGGAACGGCTATAAAATCGAAAGGTATTTTTCCCCATTGATTTGGCTTGATACATCGCAGTATCCGCCTGCATTAACAAACTTTGTTCATCGTCTTCTTGACAGTTACTAACGGTAATCCCAACACTTGCCGCAAGATCAATATGCTTTTCTTTAACCAATAAACCTTTCTCTAACGATCTCATCAAGGTTTCTGCCATTCTTTCACATTGAAAGCTCGCTGCCTCCTGTGCTTCCGGCAACTCAGCAAAAAAGAGAACAAACTCATCGCCTCCAAAACGAGAAATAGTCATCTCATCAGGAACAAGTTCTTTCAAATGGTGGGCAAAGGATTTAAGCAGTTCATCTCCAAAGCTGTGGCCAAAAGTATCATTCACGGTTTTAAAGTTATCCAAGTCGATAAACAGCAGACCAACAGAGTGATGAAACTGCTTGGCTCCTCGAACCGTCTGCTGCAAACGATCCATTAACAACCTTCTGTTAGGCAACCCTGTGACGGCATCAAAAAAAGCCAACTGTTCCAGCTCTTCTTCAATTTGTTTGCGCTGAGAAATATCGGAAAAGTTCCCAATGTAATTAATGACATTGCCATCATCATCTGCCACTCGGGTAATCCTCAACCATTCAGGATAGATTTCATCATTTTTTCGTTTATTCCAAATTTCTCCCTGCCAGTAACCAGATCGATCGACCTCACCCCAAACTTGTTGATAAAACAGAAAATCATGCTTACCCGATTTTAATATGCTCATCTTCTGACCGACTGCTTCGGCCATGCTATAACCCGTAATTTCTTCAAAAGCCTTATTCACCTTTAAGATGAAGCCCTCGGGATCGGTTACAACAAGTGCTTCCTGAGTTTCAAAGGCAACCGCTGACAGTTTAAGCGCTTCTTGATCCTTTAAAGATTGGGTGATATCAATTCCGGTACCGATGACATGAGTAACTTGGCCCGTTTCATCTAGCAAGGCCGAGTTGTGCCAATCAATCGTAATATGTTCGCCATTTTTTTTAACCCACTTATTTTGATATTGGTTCGGGAACATGCCCGCAGTAATACTGGAAAATACCGCTTTAACTTCATAAATCACCTCTTTAGGAAGTAGTCGGTCCCAAACATATTCTCCTTTAATCTCATCATTGCCATAGCCTGTTGCCAGCTGAGCCGCTAAATTGAATTGCTGAATCCCCCCGTTATCCATCACCACCACAATCGCATCCATCGTTTCCAGCAAGCGTTCATTCATTGAAATCTGTTGTTGTAGTTCTTCGGTTCTTTTTTCAACCTCTTCCTGAACTTTCTGTAGCATCGTCTCATGGTGTTTTGACTGTTTGACTTCGATGTTCTGTTCATAGGCCAGCAAAACAAAAGAGAGTAGTAGGATTGTCAAGATAGAAGCGACAATTGCCATGGATAAGTTACCGCCAGCAATCCCCGAATCAAGCACGGTACAGTAAGCACTGGGGTCAAACTGAGCAGCGGCCATTGCGGTGTAGTGCATACCGGCCACCGCCAAACCAATCACCAAACCAGACCCGAGATTCGTCCAGGAGAGCAGTGAGTGTTTTGGTCGCTGAGCAGAATATAGAAAAAGCTTTAAGCCAACAAAAGATGCTGAGTAGGCAATCACAAGCGAAGCGAGAAACAGAGTCGGGTCATACTCTACCCGAGGAAGCATTTGCATAGCGTCCATACCGAGATAGTGCATGCCCGCGACCCCAGTACCTAAGCCAATCGTACCGTAAAACAATCTCTGCTTTTCGTCTTCGCGATCATTAGAAAGCAAAGTCCAAAAAGCCAAATAGCTCGCGATGATTGCCAATAGAGCTGAAAATGCTGTTCGGTAAACTTCAAAGGCAACCGGAGTATCGATATGCAAAGCAAGCATACCTACAAAATGCATTGCCCAAATGCCCAAGCCCATATTGATCGCTGCCGCAACAAACCAACTCTTTGAATGGTTTCTCTTATTCCAGACAATAAAGCTGGCAAAGGCAATTGCAAGTAAGCTCGCAATAAAGGAGATTAGGAAAGATCCCAATACAAGTAATAAGTCGTACTCTTTTTCCATCCGATATGAAAGCACTGTTTTTTTAATTAAACGTTAAAGCAACAATACGTTCTAATCACAAAATAATCAATCAATACCGTGATAAACCAATCTGTGTATTTTCCGATTAGGATAGAAACAATGGTAAAACTTGATACAGAGAGACAAGTATAAAAGACCGCAGGTAAGCTGACCGATAGACCCTTTAATCTTGAGTGCCATCAAACTAGGCTTGTGACAAATAAAAATCGGCTCCGTAAGAATCAAAAGCCAATAAGGTTTCTTTCTCACCTAGGTAGTGATGATAAACAACCTCTCCTCCGGATTGTTCGATGACCTGTTGGCTTAATTGAAAGTGAATCAACCAAAAAATAGACGCCCCAATACTCTTTATCGCCTTTAAGCTCATTGCTACTGACTTGAATACCGGCAATTGGAACGTCTGTGTTTACATAATTTTCATAGCGATTTAATTCCATTGAAAGTTGGATTGTCCAGCCAAAAACCGTTGTATAAAACCGCTCGTCTAAGGCAAGGTCATGGCGTTAAACGGGATAATTCAAAAGCCTTTAAATGGTTTAAAGTTTAAAAAGGCCGCAAATCAAGGTAATTCAACCGCTCAATTTAACCTTGGCATCATGTATGAAAAAGCTCGTGGTGTAGAGCAAAATGACTTTCAAGCCTTCAAATGGATTGAAAAAGCCGCGAATCAAGATCTTGCTATCGCACAGTTTGGTCTGGGCCTCTACTACAATAGAGATCAAGGTGTCAGACAAAACTATGAGCAAGCCGTTAACTGGTATTTAAAGGCGGCAGATCAGCGACATGCTGGTGCTTTCTATATGCTGGAAACGATGGTTAAAGCTGGCATATTGGAGAAAAGGGGGATCTAACCGCTAAAGAACTTTTTGATTTGGCTTGTGACAACGGCAGCGCAAAAGGCTGTAAGGCTTACACTAATGCAAACTAAGCGTGTAAGTCCGGATTCAGAATCACAACAATAAAAATGGCGCGCCCGAGAAGATTCGAACTCCCGACACCAGCCTCCGGAGGGCTGTGCTCTATCCAGCTGAGCTACGGGCGCTTTAAAAAGAACCTCGTATTATATAGATTTGTCCTAGGATTCACATTCCTCTTTTTTCTTCTCCGTTCTGTTTAACCAGTTACTTCCTTTTATCAGGACTCAATCCACGCCAAAACAAAATCGAAAAAAACGACTTTTTGGCATCAAAACTCTGCATATCCATCGCCAAAAACATTAGAAGACACTTATAATCAACCCATTGAATTAAATAGGATAATTCGCTCTTAACCCAATCAAAACCACTCGTTATAAGGGCTTAAAGACAATAATAAAAAAAACGTATTCACCTATAAAATATTCAACTTGAACAATCCAAAAAACTAAGTAATAGTAGCTACGCACTTATACCCCTGCTTTGCCAAAAAAAGATGTGAACTAAAAATTCTACTAACAAGGATACTCAAGATGAATGATCAGCCCTCAAATCGCGATCAGCAAAACCCAGAACAAGACAATCCAAAGCTTGAGTCTCGCAGAGACTTTCTAAAAGGTTCCGCCTACCTAGGTACAATTGGAGCAACTGGTTTTTTAAGCAACGCAAGCTTTATTAGCTTAGCTTCTGCAGGCAACAGTGAAAACAAACAAGAAAAACGTGCTAAACAAGCCTATCAACTGAGAGTCAATGCCGCTGAACAGCATTATGAAAAAACCTTAGCACTACCTATTCAGGAAAACAATGGCGATGATAAACGCTATCGTCATGACAATTTCTATGCAAGCTTCACCAAAACCATGGAACACAACCAGTTTGGCGAAGTCAATCCTAGCGCCTATAAAGCGTTAGTAAAGGCGACCAGAACGGGTCGTGACAAACATTTTGAAGCGATCCCACTCGATGCAAATGCCGATCGAACATTGGCAAACCCTCAAGGCGCCTTCCGCAATATTCTTTCTGGACTAGACGGTCATGCTACTCGCATGCGTCCAGCACCGACTTTTAGAAGTGCTGAATCTGCTGGAGAAATGGGAGAACTTTATTGGCAAACGATGACGAGAGATGTGCCCTTCAACCAGTATGATGCAACTTGAAATTCAAAGCCACTTTAAAAGAGCACAAGCAATCCAAAGCTATCAAATGTGCATTCAAGCAAGTAGCAAAAAAGATGACTTTAGAATTTGTAAAATGAAACTAAAGAAAGATCAAAAAACGCTTGATGAAGAAGTCGCCTCTTTGCGCAGGATGAATAAGTAAGCGCCCTCAGACTAGAATTAGTCTATTAAAAGAATATACCTTTTAAAGTCCTCAAACCAGTTTGGTTAAGGACTTTTTTTACAAACCTAATTAAGCTAGCTCTAAACCCCAGTTTAACCAGACCTTGTTTTCTTCTTCGCAAAATGCCCGATGATAATTTAGGATAATGATAACGTTTATCATTTTAAATCTGTACAATACCTGTACAACCAACTAATCTTTACAAACCAAATACGCAACTTACTATCTAAAGAGAATCACTGATGGCTGAAGAATTTTTAGGAACGGACAGATACATAGCGGGAACAAAACAAAAAATTGGCGTTTTATTGCTAAATTTAGGAACGCCAGAAGCCCCTAAAGAAGCTGAACTTAGAACCTATCTACGAGAATTCTTATCCGATCGTCGTGTGATTGAAGTGCCAAAGCTGATTTGGACATTTGTTCTACACGGCATCATTCTGAGAACCAGACCTAAAAAGTCTGCTGAAGCCTATGAAACGGTATGGACAGAGGAAGGCTCTCCTCTATATGTCATCTCTAAAAAACAAAAAACCAAGCTACAAGATCAGCTAAACAATCTTGCAGATGATACCTACCAAGTTGCCCTTGGCATGCGTTACGGAAATCCTTCAGTTAAGTCTGCCCTACTAGAACTTAAAGAAGCCAACTGCCAGAAAATTTTGATACTTCCCCTCTACCCACAATATTCTGCAGCAACCACCGCTTCAACCTTTGATGCGGTCGTGAACGAATTAACCACCTGGCGCTGGGTGCCAGAACTGCGTTTTATCAACAACTACTATGAAGAGCCCAAGTACCTTGAAGCCATGGCAAATAGTATTCAAGAACACTGGAACGAACATGGCAAGTCACAGAAGTTGCTCTTCTCTCTTCACGGCATGCCGTTGAGCTACTTTGAAAAAGGTGATCCGTATTTTGGCCACTGCCACAAATCAGCCAGACTGATTGCTGAAAAACTCGGGTTAGAAAAAGAGGAGTGGGAACTCTCATTTCAATCTCTATTTGGTAAAGAGGAGTGGATCAAACCCTACACAGACGGAAGAATGCACGCTCTACCTAGTGAAGGCATAAAGTCTTTAGACGTTGTTTGTCCGGGATTTTCTGCAGACTGTTTAGAAACCATTGAAGAAATTGGCGAAGAAAATCGCGAGTACTTCGAAGAATCAGGTGGAGAAACTTTCCACTATATCCCCTGCCTGAATGACCGAGAGGACCACATCGGCATGATGACAGAACTCGTCAAAAAACACACTCAGGGCTGGGAACTGCCAAGCGAAGAGGAAAGAGAAACATCACGCCAAGCAGCCAAAGCATACTGGGCAGATAAATAATCATAACAACTTGAGTTTGATTAACTCCTTAAAAACGTTCCACTTATATACTTATTGCTAAAGTAGGTATAAGCTATCTCTTCATTTTCGACTTAATTAGGAGAGGTTAAGTTGGACGTTCTCTCTTCTCAAAATTTAAAACAAAGTATTGCTCTGCGCTACTGGCTGGCGGTGAGCTTTGTTGCCCTGCTCTCTACCAGTGCATTTGTGAGTTTCTCTTTTCTTCTAAGCGAAAATGAAACCTCTGCTTCTGTGATCAACATCTCTGGTAAGCAGCGTATGCTGAGCCAGAGAACCGCTCTATTTAGCAGCCAACTTGTCTCCGCTCAAACCGAACAAGAAATCACTCAAATCAAAAAGGTTCTTCTAGAAACGGTTGAGCTGATGGAGAATGACCATTTAGCCTTAATTCACGGAAATAAAAGACAAAACTTACCCGAAGAACGCTCCGAAGAAATACACAATATGTATTTTGGAAAACTCGATGTTCACAACCGTCATAACGCCTATACCCACGCCATTAGAAATTTAATTCTCTCGCCATCAAGCCAGTTAAATCAAAGCCATCCTGACTACCGAATTATCAAGCAGAACTTCACTCCTTTGCTTAGAGACCTAAATAAAATTGTTAACCAATATCAAACAGAGGGTGAACATCAAGTTCAATTTATTAAAACCCTTGAACGTATCTTATGGCTGACGACCCTAATAGTGCTTCTTCTAGAGATTCGATTCATCTTTAAACCGATGAGCCGGCATGTCATGTCAGCTATAAAACAAAGAGAAAGCTATCAACAAGAACTTGAAAAGACCGTTAAGCAACAAACCCATGAATTAGAAAAGGCCAATAAAACACTTTTCAAACTCGCCAATACCGACCCCCTAACCCAACTCTATAATCGCCGAGCCATAGAACCCATTATCAATGAGCTCCACCACAAATATGAAAATCACAATGCTAACTACTGCCTCTCGATTATCGATATTGACGAATTTAAAAGCCTAAACGACCTTTTTGGACACGAATGTGGTGATAAGGCGCTCAAAAAATTGGCTGATACTCTGCGATACTTTCTGAGTGAGAACGACCTTATTGCGAGATGGGGAGGCGAAGAGTTTCTAATCATTTTTCCCGACTGCGATCAGGAGTCGGTTTTTCAAGTCGTGGATGCCTTGAGACGGGAGATAGAAAAACAGTCTATTAAATGCTCAAATGAAAAGGTCGATTTTACATTTAGCGCTGGAGTGTCCTGTACAGAAAGCCATACAAGCATTAATTCTCAGGAACTATTGAGACAAGCTGATTTAGCGTTATATGATGCCAAACGCGCGGGACGCAACCAAGTAAAAAGGTCCTAAACTAACATTTAGCTCGCGCTTTAAGCTGACCATTTTTAGATCAAATGTCGACCGCCATTCAGCTGCAGACAGGTTCCCGTAGAGTATGGGCTAGCCATTAAATACTGAACCGCCTGCCAAACAACCTCTTCACCCGGCTCAATTGAAATCGCCGATTGATTCAATCTGCGTTTCTTATAATCATCACTATCCGCTTCATTAAACTTGATCAGTCCAGGAGCGATGTCATTCACCTTAATTTGCGGTGCATATTTTTTGGCAAAATTTTGGGTGATATTTTGTAGTGCGGCTTTTGATGCAAGATAGGCAATCGTAGACTCATTGGCACGATCAACACTGTAATCTGAAATAGAAATAATATCTTTTAATTCAGAGTCGGAACTTAGTAAAAAAGGCAAAAGCTGCTCATTCAAGTAGATCGGTGCATCGACATGGACTCTAAAGATTTCAGTATATAAGTCGGAATAGACTGGTGCCTCGTCATCATTTAACCAGAGGGAGGCGTTGTGAATAACCGCCCGCAAAGACCCTACTTTTTGACCTAACGTTTCAATTAACTCACCCATCCCCTTGGTATCAGAAAAGTCACATTGAATGCCTGTTGCACCCAATTCTATTAATTCATCAACTCCTTGCCGTGAGCTGCGGTAAGTAAAGACAACAGGAAATGTCGTTTGGCTTAAAAAAGCTTTGGCCAATGAGGCACCAATGCGCTGACCCGCTCCCGTAATGAAAATAGCATTATGAATTTTTTTACTTTCAAGTTTGGAAGCGTTCACTTATCACCTAATCAAAGAATTGAGCCTAAAGTGATATTCTACCCCTTAGCGCACCAAAATAGTGGCAGGGATAAACTACTCATGGGTGTGTACAAACATAAAATAGGCTGTGACAGGGATAACAACTAAAAAAATAACTGGGAAAATAACAATAAAAATAAACTGATATATTGGTATCTCTAGAATAAAGAGTGTCCAAAACACAATCGCTGTCACCATCAAAAAAGAGGAGGAGAGAACCACCCAACCAAAGAGGTTAATTTGGAACAGACTACTTAGTGCTTTGCCCAACATGATAGAAAGTACCCTTCAATTAAAGGTAGTATTTATTATTATACAGATACCGTATTATACTTAATATATAAACAATTTATCAAGCCCTACACTTTTACAAAAAGACAATTAATTTTTTTTATATAATAGATCGCTTACATTTTATTTTTGAATTTGAAGGTCCAGACCATCGATTCATCCCAAAACTAAGAGTTTAAAAACATGAAAAATCGTATATTTGATGTCGTAATTGTTGGCGGTGGCATTTCAGGAAGCGCCCTGACTTACATGCTGTCTCGATACACAGATGTTGAATCAATTGCCATGTTTGAAAAGTACGGTTCTTTAGCCCCCCTGAACTCTCATGCACGCTCAAATAGTCAGACCCTTCACTGCGGAGACATTGAAACAAACTACACCCTAGAAAAAGCCAAGCTAGTCAAGCAACAGGCCAATATGTTGGTGCACTATGCTGACCAATTTGAGCAAAATGATTTCTTATTTAAGTTTCCAAAAATGATTTTGGCGGTTGGTGAAGAAGAGTGTGAACGTTTAGAAAAACGTCATGAAGAATTTGCAGAAGCCTTCCCTTATATGGAACTCTGGGATGCTGAACGTATCGCAGAAGTGGAACCTGCGGTTGCACTGATCGATGGTCAACCTCGCCCTGAAAAAATCATCGCTTCTGGCTGTACAGACGAATACTCTGCCGTCAACTACGGCAATCTAGCCAAGTCTTTTATCCAGTCAGCTCGAAATACCAGTAAAGAGATTAATGTCTCGCTTAGCTGCGAAGTCGAAAAAATTCAAAAATATGATGATCACTATGAATTAACCACGCCTCAAGGTACCTTCTTTGCAAAATTTGTCGTGGTGTCGGCTGGAGCCCACAGCCTATTATTGGCGAATCAGCTTGGTCATGGAATGGACATGTCAATTCTGCCAATGGCAGGCAGTTTCTATTACATTCCGAAAACGCTGAACGGCAAGGTCTATACCATGCAGAATGACAAGCTACCATTTGCCGCACTGCACGGCGACCCAGACCTAATCGAAATGAATAAAACGCGCTTGGGGCCAACCGCACTGGTTCTGCCAAAACTAGAGCGTTACACCGGTGGTACCTACTGGGATTTCTGGCGCAGTCTAAAACTCGACTTTAAAGTCCTGAGAGTCTTCTGGGACTTGATGAAAGACAGTACCATCCGCAACTATATTTTCCGCAACTTCGCTTTTGAGATTCCAAAGCTGCGTCAAAAACTATTTGCCAAAGATGCACAAAAAATCATTCCAAGCCTAAAACCAGAAGACTTAGAGTACGCCTCTGGTATTGGAGGGTTGCGCCCTCAGGTAATCGACAAAACCAGTATGCAGTTAAAACTTGGTGAAGCGAGTATTGTCCCAGAAGATGAGAATCTAATTTTTAATATGACCCCCTCTCCAGGGGCGACAACCTGCTTAGGTAATGCCTACCGAGATGCACAAATCATCTGTAACCGTTTAGGGGTTGAACTGGATCGTGAAAAAGTAGTCAGTGAGCTGTTAGGTGGCAGTGACATCGCTAAATAACCCACACAAATCTCAAGAAGATAAACCGGAAGAAGCACTTCCGGTTTATCTGATTATGGGCTTACTCGGCAGTGGTAAAACCACTCTGCTAAAAAACCTCATTCAACAGAAACCTGAAGATGAAAATTGGATGGTTTTAATCAATGAATTTGGTGAAATCGATATTGATTCTAACCTGATTCAAGCGCAGCTCGGCGTCCAGAAAGACTCGGTGATTATTGAACCGGTAAAAGGGGGCTGTATCTGTTGCGGTACACACCTCACCTTGACCAAAACGCTCAACAAGGTTTACCAAAACCCCAAAATGATCCACCGCCTCTTTATTGAACTGACCGGCCTGGGTCATCCAATGAGCATCACGGATGTATTAAAGACAGCAAAATTCACCCACCCCATTAAACTCGTTAATAGTGTCTGTGTGATTTCACCCGTTCAACTCACCCCGACGCGCTGGGAAAAGTCAAAAGTCATGCGGGATTTGGTGACCTTAGCCGACACGGTCATCTTAAATAAAATAGACCTCAGCTCAGAGGCAGAAATTGAAGATTCAAAAAATATCATAGAAAACCTCTACCCCGCTAAAACCAAGGTTATTGAAACCCACTACTCAGAACTCGAGGTTGAACAACTTCTAGAAGCCCCGAAACCAGATCCATTAGGCCCTCTGGGTGGTTTTTTATTTGTTAAGCCTGTAGGCGAGGATGCGACTAAAAACAAACCTGATCACACCCCAGATACACAAGCGCCTTACAACTCTAAAATAGTCAGCACCCTAGAATGTTTTACAAGCTACTCTTCAGAGAATGAGTTCACAGGAATGGGTTGGCGATGGAGTGATGAAACTCAGTTCAATCGGGTCAAGTTAACAGCCATCTTTAAGGAACTCTCCCCTGCTCTAAGCAGAGCCAAAGGGATTCTCAAGACAGGTAAAGAGTGGCAACTCGTTCAATGGGCAGACCAACAACTCAGCTTTGAAGATATTGCGTGGCGTGCGGATAGTCGACTCGAGTGTTTTTTTGACCCCCTCTCTGACTCTGGTTCAGCTTTAACGACAGAGTCTGTAGAAAATATAATTGAGTCAGCTATTCATAAATATAATCACTAAACGGTTATTAACCCAGCAATATAGTCAATTATTTGCTAGAATTGTCCGCTCATTTCTAATACATAGAATCGTTAGTAACTATTATTGGACAGGCGGGCGCCTGAAAATAATACATACCGTAAAGACGATTCAGTGATAACCGAAGGAAATTGCATGACTAAGCACATGCCCGATATCGCGTGTCAACCACACAATGGTCCTCAAGGAAAACTCAACTGGGTTGGAATGAGCGGCATCGAAATCCCAGTTTTAATAAAACAAGCTCAACTTGATGGTAGCAACGATAAAGAAATCCGAGTCTCATCTCAAGCTCAGGCCTACGTCAGCCTCGATGATCCTGAAAGTAAAGGGATTCATATGTCTCGCCTTTACCTTTTATTGGATCAGATGGCTTCTGAAGAAGCCCTGTCTCCAAGCCGAGTCAAAGCACTCCTTGATGCCTTCATTGAGTCTCATAAAGGCCTAACTGCTAATGCATTTGTTGAGTTTAAGTTTGATTACTATGAGCGTCGCCGCTCACTAAAAAGTGATAACAGTGGCTGGAAGCACTATCCAACCACCTTAAGAGGCGAAATGCGTAGCGGCAAGTTTGAGTGTGAAGTCTCAATCGAAGTGCCTTACTCTTCAACTTGCCCATGCTCAGCCGCTCTTTCTCGCCAACTGATTCAAGAAGCATTTGAAGGCCAGTTTTCTGGTAAAGACCTCGCTTACCAGGATGTCTTAAACTGGCTCGGAACCGCGGAAGGCATTAACGCCACACCTCATAGCCAAAGATCTTATGCTCAGGTTAAGGTAAAAGTTCAGCAGAGTAATGACTTACAGATCTCAAACCTAATCAACCAAATTGAAGATGCATTGCAAACTGCGGTACAAGCGACCGTTAAACGTGAAGATGAGCAGGAATTTGCGCGCCTGAACGGATCAAACCTAATGTTCTGTGAAGATGCGTCTCGTCGTCTACAAACAAAACTGGATGGTACTGCTGATTATCTAGACTTCTGGGTAAGAGTTAACCATCTTGAAAGTCTACACCCGCACGATGCGATTGCGATTGTGACCAAAGGCATTGCCGATGGTTATACAGACGAACCCAACTATATGGATCCAATGTAGGGCTCTCGCCAATCAGCTATAAGTAGTTAAATAAAACGGGCCTTCTTGATTAACAGGAAGGTCCGTTTTATTGATTCTTAACAAACACTAAGGCTGAGGTTCTGACCTAACAGGCTCAAGCGACTCTTTAGTAAATTCAAACAATCTCGACCAAAAATCACCGACACTTCCCTGATCAAAAAACTCTAGATCATTTGTTACCAAACGAGATGCCATCGCTTGCATACTCTTTGCAACCACAGAATTAGGGTACAACGTCATCAGAGGCTGTTGTTTTCTGACTGACTCAGGAATACGCTCATCTTTATTTAAATAGCCGAGCGGCTTGACTGTAATTTTTAAAAACTTTTTGACCACGCTGTGAAAGTGGTTAAATGTTTGTTTAGCCATTTTGGCATTTTTACACTGATTGACGACAACCTTTAACTGGCCTTTAAAACCGCGATTCGCCAGAACCTTAACAACCGCATAGGCGTCAGCAATTGAAGTCGGTTCAGGGGTAATTACCAAAACGACTTCAGATGAATTCATGCTATATGAAATCACGCTATCAGTGATGCCCGCAGCCGTATCAAACAGGAAATAGTCGTAGTCATCTAGTTTGGAAAAACCAGTAACCACATGTTCAATATCAACCGGGCTCAGATTGGCAAGCTTTTGAACACCTGAACCGCCAGGGATAATATCGATGCCCAGGCCTGTTTTTAGCAGCACGTCATTAATGTCGCGCTCACGAAACATAACGTCTTCAAGTGTATATTTTGGATAGAGACCTAATAGAATATTGATATTTGCCATGCCTAGATCAGCATCAAAAAGACAGACCTTTGAGCCTAACTGAGACAAACTCAATGCAAGATTCAAACTGATATTCGTTTTACCAACACCACCTTTACCACCTGTTACCGTAATAAATTTAGCCATAAATATCCCTTTTATTGCAATTGATCTATAAGTTTGACAGCTCGTTAAGGTCAAACAAAACTAACCGTTAATCAGCAAACTCTAAATAATCTCACTTAAGCTTTTCACTATCCATCAAAGCTACAGTAAATGATTTTTGATTATGCGCCACTAAAAGTCAAGGTCTTTGTCTATAAATTCTCTTTATTTTCAACACCTTCTGGCATAATTATAAAAATATAATAAAGATAACCCGTTAAAATCAAAGAAAATTCTAGAAACACTCAAGAAATAAGAATCATTTACAAAAAGTGAATAATATCGACAAAATCAAGGTTATTTTGACGACGCGCGAACGCTTTTAGATAGGCTTAAAGGTCGAAACCGAGAAAACTCCAACCTTAAAAACAAGTGACAAGTTACTTGTTCAATGAAGCCTCTGTTTGAGATGAGGACTTAGGAATCGCGTTTGACTGGGCAGATTTATTTCTAATTAAATCTTCCGTGAAGCTTTGTACCGAATGTTGCATCAAACCGCCCTCTCCGGCAAGCTCTTTGGCATAGGCCTTAAACCCTTCAATATAAGGGTCTTCCATTTTCTGCTCTCCGACCTTAATCGCCTCCAAGGTTGTCGTTTCAGCTTGAGACACGTTCAAGAAGGACAATAGGACCGCAGTCATAAAGATAAAAGACCTGAATAAGGCGATCTTGCTATTAAAAAACTGTAAATCTCTCTTACTCATAAAAACACACCCTATGATCGATCTAGTTGATCACCATGTTTATGTTCGTAAACGTCAAAGATCGTAATCGCCATCGCAGCGATAACCGGGCCAAAAAATAATCCAATCACTCCGAAATGGATTAAGCCAGCAAACGTTGACAAGACGGTAATTAGGGTATGATTGGCAACTTTTAGCCCTTCTCCACCTGATTTTAACGAGTTGGTCAGCTTATTGATCATTAAGGGTCTCATAATATTATCAATCACAAACCCAGTCACCACGATCCCCCAAAAGGTAATCACAATCGCCGTCATGTAGTCGCCATGTAACAAGCTATAAATCACAATTGGAATCCAAACCAAGGCCGCACCCACAACAGGAATAAAAGAGGTTACGGCGACCGCCATCCCAATAAAGAGCCCGGGTAATCCCATTACCCAAGAGATCAAGGCAAAAGACAGTCCTTGCATTAAGGCGATCCCAACCACACTCAAGGTCAACACCGTCGACAAAGAAGCAAAGCGATCCATAATCATCTGATCATAGTGATTTTCAAGTGGAGAAAGTACTTTTAAGTGGTTCGCGATGGCACCTCCATCCCGGTAGAAAAAGAACAGGGCAAATACTGAAAGACCAATAAAAGTGATAAAAGAGGATGTGGTGCCCAACACGCCTTCCAATAAGAAAACCGTAACCTGCTGGACAAAACCAATAATTTTTTGCGAATGCTCCTTTAATTGTTGCAGTGCATTGGCTTGAGTTTCATCACTTAATGGCAGGTAACTTAATACCGACTGATGGAGCTGAATCAGACTATCGGCATCCTGCTGATTTAACCAAGCCTGTGCTCCAGTATATAGAGAGCCAACTTGCAAGCTCACCTCAACCAATAAATAGGTGACGGGGGCAATCACCCCCACAAAGATAGCGGTACTCATAGCGGAAGCTGCCAAAGTCGGAGAGTTCTTGCAATGCGGTAACAGCTTGTTGTAACCGCTATAACTAGCCGTCGCGAGAATCATGGCAAAAAACAGCGCCTCTAAAAATGGGGCAAACAACCAAATCACACCAATGATTGCTAAAACCAACAAAATAACTAAAAAACCTTCCTCATAAGGCTGCTTGTCACGCATAATAATCCTCAAAAGCACAATAAAACTGAGAATACACTAACATGAATACAGATATTGAAGAAGTGATTATTCGTCCCATCGGCTCTCTTCAAATCCTTTCCTATCAAGAGGCCCACCAACTCTGTGACGTCTCAGAATCTGGTCTTAATGACATCCTGCGCCGCTGTACTCTGGCCGTTTTGAACACAGGCTCAGAGAAAGACAATGAGCTCTCTTTACTCGAGGCCTATCAAGAGTTCTCTATCTCAGTAAATGTCAAAGGCCGAGGCTTACAAATCAGTTTAAAGTACCCGCCTAGACATGCATTTGTTGACAATGAACTCATCGTGGGTATTAAAGAGCATATCTTTGCGGTTATTCGTGACTTGGTCTATTCCCGCAATGAAGTCAACTCGAACAATGGCATCAACATTCACTCTTCACACGGCATTACCAATGCCGTATTTCATATTGCACGCAATGCCCAATTAATGAAACCCAATATTCTGCCCAATATCGTGGTCTGCTGGGGCGGTCACTCAATTAGTGAAGGGGAATACAAATACAGTAAGCATCTCGGTTATGAGCTGGGGTTAAGAAACCTTGATATATGCACCGGTTGTGGACCAGGGGTCATGAAAGGGCCAATGAAAGGTGCCATTCTCGGCCACGGCAAACAGCGCTATAGCAGTGGACGCTATATAGGCATGACCGAACCCGGTATTATCGCAGCCGAAGCACCGAATGCTTTTGTAAACGAGCTATGCATTATGCCCGACATCGAAAAACGCCTAGAGGCCTTTGTTCGTATTGGCCACGGTATCGTTATCCTGCCGGGTGGTCCGGGAACAATGGAAGAGCTACTTTATCTATTGAGCATTCTGCTTCACCCAGAAAATCAGGATCTAACCCTGCCTGTTGTACTGACCGGCAATGCCAAAAGTGCCAAATACTTCGACTCCATCCTCAGTTTTTTGCGCCTAACGCTTGGGCAAGAAGCCTTGAGCAAATTACAAGTTATGGTTGACCACCCTCGCGATGTTGCTTTCTTTATGAAAGAACAGATGGAAATTGTCCGTCAAGACCGCAAAGAGACTAGTGATGCCTATTACTATAACTGGAGAATCAATCTTGATTTAGAAGATCACCAGAAACCATTTGTGCCAACCCACAGTAATATGGCTAAACTGAATCTGCACCGAGATCAACCAGCCCACCTACTTGCTAGCCAACTGAGAAAGGTCTTCTCAGGTATTGTCGCCGGAAACGTGAAAGCCGATGGTATTCGAGAAATCAGAAAGCACGGTCCATTTGATATTCACGGTGATCCAAAAATTATGCAAGCGATGGATAATCTGTTGCAAAGCTTCGTTGAACAAAAACGTATGAAGATTGGCAGTGATGAATACCTGCCTTGTTATAAAATACACGCCTAAAGATATTGAAAACCAATAAAACACTAAGAACACCGAGAAGTTAATGACCTTTGAAGAACTCGACCTTGACCCTGTCCTATTAAATGCAATAGAAGAACAGCAGTTTCATAAGCCAACGCCAATTCAAGAAGCCGCCATTCCAATATTGCTGGATCGCCGTGATGTACTTGCAGGAGCGGCAACAGGAACGGGAAAAACCGCCGCATTTGTATTGCCCGTTCTACAATACCTATTGGATGAACCGCAACATGCGCGTCAACCTCGAGTCTTACTGCTCGCGCCAACCCGAGAGCTGGCGTTTCAAATTCACAAGGTGGTCAAACAGCTCGGAACACTCTGCAATTTTCCAAGCACGATTATTACGGGTGGTTTCAAAATCAGCCAGCAACTGGAAAGACTTAAACAGCCGTGTGACATCTTAGTGGCGACTCCGGGACGACTCTCAAAAATCATGGAAGAGGACGGCGTCAATCTATCCAATATCGAATTTCTGGTGATCGATGAGGCCGACCGCATGCTAGACATGGGACAAGGCCCTACTGTTCGAGCCCTGCTAGAAGCGATCCCAGGGGATTTTCAAGCTGGCCTATTCTCTGCCACCTTAACCGGAAGCGGTGTAGAAAAGTTTGCCGATGACATCTTAGATGACCCTGACGTGGTTCAAATTGATGCACCCAACCAGAAGTCTGAACAGGTTCAACAGACCGTCTATTTAGCCAACGATAAAGAGCACAAACAGAAACTACTGACGACTTTGATCAATGATCCAAGCTGTCAAAGCGCGATTGTTTTCTGTAATAAAAAAGACCGCGCTATCGAAGTCACAGATTTTCTGCAATCGCAAAATATCTCCGCCCAGGTTTTGCACGGCGACTTTATTCAGGCAGTCCGTCTCGAGAAAATGAAAAAGTTCAAAACCGGCAAAATCAAAGTCTTAGTCGCCACAGATGTCGCGGCTCGCGGTTTAGATATGCTAAATATCACTCACGTTATTAACTATGACATGCCGTATCGTGGTGATAACTATATTCACCGCATTGGCCGCACAGGACGAGGGCAACAGGTCGGGGTCGCGCTTAGCCTAGTTGAACGCCACGACTTGGCGAATATGGAACGAGTTGAATACCACCTGAAACAGAAGCTACCCCTCGCAAAAGTTGAAGGCTTGGAACCAAACTTCAAACTTAAAGACGCCCTGAAAAAAGCGACGTCAAAAAAGAAGCCTAAAAAAGCAGCCAAGAAAAAAGCCTCTGGCAAAAAGAAAAAGCGTTAAAGCCTTATGGCCCCAATCGACATCCAATCCCAGCCGTATAATCAACCGCCCGCATACATTCGTTAAAGGCGCGGTTGAAGGCGGTTATATATTCCACATCAGGCCTCATTTAGAAAAACGCCGACCTATGAGCGGTTTGTATTGAAAAAACTAATTAGATTTTTTAACTGTTTCGCCTGATTGCCCAATGACTCAGAAGCCGCTGTGGTCTCTTCAACTAAAGAAGCATTTTGCTGTGTCGCACTATCAAGTGCGTTGACCGCCTGATTGATCTGGCTAATGCCGCTACTTTGCTCCGACGATGAACTGGAAATTTCTGCAACGATCGTCGAGGCCTCTTTTATAGAAGAATTGATCGTCGACAGAGATTCTCCTGTCTGAATAACATATTGAGAACCGCGTTCAACGTTTTCAACCGAAGACTCTATCAGCGTTTTAATATCTCTTGATGCATCCGCCGACTTTTGTGCTAAGTTGCGAACTTCTCCAGCAACAACCGCAAAACCTCGACCATGCTCACCGGCGCGAGCTGCCTCTACAGCGGCATTTAACGCCAATAGGTTTGTCTGGAACGCAATTGAATCAATCAGGCCAATAATATCTGCAATTTTTTGTGAAGAATCGGTAATGACTTCCATGGCTTTTACTGCCTTTTCAGCAACGACCTGTCCCTCTTGAGCTTTACTACTCGCTTCCGAAGACAGTTGACTTGCTTGGACAGCTGCATGAGAGTTCTGCTCAACAATGGAGTTCATCTCTTCCATAGAAGCCGCCGTCTCTTCAATAGACGACGCCATGTCTTGAGTACGGCTATTTAGATTATGTGAACCCTGAGAAACTTCACTCGCAGCATCTGAAACTGTATCCGAAACACTTGAGATCTCTGACAGAGTTTTATTTAAACCACTCGCTGAATTATTAATGGCATCCTGTAACGTCTTTAACTGCCCCTGATACTGATGATTAATTTTTTGCGTTAAGTCGCCTTGTGACTGAGCAACCATGACCTGATTAATCTCATTAATGGCCGAATCTAAAGAGTTTAACGCAGCATTAATACTTGATTTAAGGTCGTTGAAATTACCTTTCGCTTCAACTTCAATACGACTTTTAAACTCCCCCTGAGACATCTGTTCCATTACCTTTGTGGTGTTACTGACCATGGCGGCAACAGACGTCAAAGCCCCTTCAACTTTGTTTCTAAAATCTGCCGGTACTTGAGGATTCATCTTGATATCCAACTTTCCAGAGTCAATGCCATTTATGACCTCTTCAAGCTCACTCATCATAAACTCAACATTTTCTGCTGAGCCATTGACGCCTTGCTTAAGCTCTTTTAAGTCCCCTTTGTAGGTACCATGAATACGCTGACTAAAATCGGCTTTAGCAATGGCTGAAACAACATGGTTCGCCTCTTTAATCGAGTTGGACATATTGTCTAATAGAGAGTTGAACGAATTGGAGATACTCCCCAGTTCATTTTTCAAAACAGGCAAGCGATTATCAAATGCCATTGTTTGATCGACCTTTTCTACCCCTTCAACAATGGTGTTAATAGAACCTGATATCTGCCTGATAATGTAAATCGCTAAAGTCAGCAAAACAATAAGGGTTACAGCGGTAATCTCCAAATCGTGAATCAGTGCCACTTGAAAAGATTCATCGATATCATCGATATAAATTCCGGTTCCAATGATCCAGCCCCACTCTTTAATCTCTCTGACAATCGAGAGTTTGGGAACCGGCTCTTCTTGCTCCGGCTTGGTCCAGTAATACTCGACAAATCCGGAGCCTGAACCCGATTTAACCGCCTTAACCATATCTACAAATAGAAAATTG
>CAZJPO010000003.1:0-40796 GCA_964547865.1 uncultured Thiosulfatimonas sp. | reverse complement strand
TCATTCCCAAACGCTTCATCATATTCTTAACTTTTTCAGAAGCAAAACGACGCATTAAGTCATCATCCAAAGAGATATAAAAACGTGTCGTCCCAACATCCCCTTGACGACCTGATCGACCACGAAGCTGGTTATCAATTCGACGCGACTCGTGACGTTCAGAACCGATGACCATCAACCCACCAGCGTTCAGAACTTCTTGATGACGTTCCTGCCAAGCCTCCGTCAGCTCTTTAACCTTCTCTTCAGAAGGGTTCTTGAGATCAGAAATCTCTTTGTCTAGGTTTCCACCCAGCACGATATCTGTTCCACGACCCGCCATGTTAGTGGCAATTGTTACGGCACCAGGTAAACCTGCATTCGCAATAATAGAAGCTTCTTTTTCGTGGTTTTTGGCATTCAGAACACTGTGCTTAATCTTTGAGTTATTCAAAAACTTGGACAGCTGTTCTGACATCTCAATCGATGCTGTTCCCACAAGAATAGGTTGACCTGTACGGTGCGTTTTTTGGATGTCGCGCACGATCGCATTGAACTTACCTTCAATATCTAGAAAAACTAAATCGGCAAGGTCATCGCGCTCTGGGTGCTTATTCGGTGGAATCACCACAACTTCAAGTTCGTAGGTCGACAAGAACTCACCCGCCTCAGTATCCGCTGTCCCTGTCATACCAGAGAGCTTATTATACTGACGGAAGTAGTTCTGGAAGGTGATCGATGCAAAGGTCTGGCTTTCCTGTTGGATCTTAACGCCTTCTTTCGCTTCAATGGCCTGGTGAAGCCCTTCACTCCAGCGGCGACCTTCCATTTTACGGCCTGTGAATTCATCAATGATCACGATTTGATCATTTTCAACAATATAGTCTGTATTCACTTCAAACAATAAATGCGCACGCAGTGCAGCATTAACATGAATCATCAATCCAATATGAGCCGCATCATAAAGGCTGTCGCCCTCTTCCAATAATCCCTGTTCAGTTAACAACTCTTCAACTTTGGCATGACCATCATCTGTTAAGAAAACCTGTTTGGATTTCTCATCGATAGTAAAATCACCAGAAGTCGTTTTATTTTCTAGATCTTCTTCACCTTGTTCAAGGTGCTTAACGATAGGGTTAATTGCTTCGTACAGAGCTGATTTATCATCTGCCGGCCCAGAGATAATTAATGGTGTTCTCGCCTCATCAATTAGGATCGAGTCAACTTCATCGACAATCGCAAAGTTCTGTCCGCGCATCACTCGCTCTTGAGCAAAGATCGCCATATTGTCGCGCAGATAATCGAAACCAAACTCATTATTGGTTCCGTAAGTAATATCTTTAGCGTAGGCCTCTTGTTTCTCTTGCTGTGATTGACCGCTTAAAATCACCCCTGTAGATAAGCCTAAAAACTCAAATAGCTGCCCCATCCACTCAGCATCACGCTTAGCAAGATAATCATTCACGGTGATGACATGAACACCGTTGCCTGTTAACGCATTTAAGTAAGCAGGTAATGTCGCCATAAGGGTTTTACCTTCCCCTGTGCGCATCTCAGAGATACGGCCATCATTCAATGCCATCCCACCAATCATCTGAACGTCATAGTGACGCATACCAAAAACACGTTTTCCTGCTTCACGCACCGTAGCAAATGCTTCAGGTAGAATTTGTTCTAGGGTTTTGCCATCAGCAAGTTGCTGTTTCAGGTCTGCTGTTTTTTGCTTTAACTCGTCATCACTCAGAGCTTCAATATCGGCTTCAAGGACATTGATAGAGTCGACCGATTTACGGTACTGTTTAAGCATACGATCATTGCGACTACCAAAGATTTTTGTAAAGAAGTTCAGGGCCATTTGTGCGTTCTTTCTTGTAATATTTTCAGCTAAGCTCACTTAGCCGTTTTTGATTGCGTTAAAATGAGAAGCATTCTAACATAAATCTCGCCAATAACAGTATGAAACCATTATTAAATAAGGCACAAGGCGCGCTTAAACACCTGCTTGAAGATGCGCAACTTTTTCAGGCTTTATTAGAGGTTGCACACGAGAACCTACCTGAGGAATTAAAGCCTCACGTGGTTGGGGTAAGCTTTGAAAAACAAGCTTTACTTCTGCAGATTGATGAGTCGATTTGGGCAACACAACTGAGGTTCTACGAGCCAAACCTACTCTCAATCTATCAGCAGCACTTTCCACATTTAGAGCTCAATCGAGTAAAAGTCAAAGTCCTACCCAAACCAATCGAACCGGAAAAACCCAAAAGAGAGATGATTCCCCCATCGAAACAGGATGCAGAGGAGATGCTTAATATCAGCGAACATGTTGAGTCTAAGGGCTTAAAAAAGGCACTGGAATCTCTCAGTCAGCGGGCAAAAAAAAACGCCCAACATTAAGGGCGTTTCAGATTCAATCTTTCAGTTAGAAACTTACATCAAAACCTTACTGCTACCGTATTTAACGGGCGGCTTTTGTCCCTCATAAGTTACCACTTCAAACGCATCCGGCTGAGCAGTCAATGCGCGCAACAATTGGTTATTCAATGCATGCCCAGACTTGTGAGCCGTAAACTCTCCTACAATAGGGTGACCCAACATATATAAATCGCCAACGGCGTCTAAAATTTTGTGGCGGACAAACTCATCTTTATCACGGAGCCCTTCGGTATTCATTACACCTTCATCATCCAAACCAATTGCATTTTTAAGGCTGGCGCCCAAACCAAGATTCTTGGCTCTTAAATACTCCATATCTTTCATAAAACCGAAGGTTCTGGCGCGGCTTACCTCTTTGAAATAAGAGGTCGAAGAAAACTCTAAAGTCATTTTTTCAGCGGTTTCTTTGAATGCCGGATGTTCAAAATCGATGGAGAAATTTAAACGATAACCTTCATAAGGAGAAAACTCTGCCCAACCACCCTTCTCGTTCTCAACCCTAACCGGCTTGGTAATACGAACAAACTTTTTAGGCTCTTCCAAGATTTTCACGCCTGCGGACTGCAGTAGAAAAATGAAATGTGAAGAGCTTCCATCCATAATAGGCACTTCATCTGAAGTAATATCGATGTAGATATTATCAATACCAACTCCCGCCAAAGCAGACATTAAATGTTCTATCGTGGCAATTTTAATCGACTTGCCTTCATGACCGCTCACCACAGTAGTGCAAAGCGTTGTCTCACCGACAATCTCAGGGGTAACTTTAAACTCTATGGCGGGATCAAAATCTATCCGTCTGAAGACAATACCGGTATCCGCAGGAGCAGGACGCAAGGTCATCACCGACTCATGGCCAGTGTGTAAGCCAATTCCTTTAGCTTTTATGGGATTTGAAAGTGTTCTTTGATTCAAAGGTAATCTCGTTATTTTTCTTCTTATTCTGCATCAAAAGTTCGATTCAAACTCTGATGGCTGAGCACTCGACAAAACGGTCGATATGCTAAAGGTTAAAAACTATTGTTAAACCAGTTTTTCATTCTGGATAAAATGCTATCCGCATCAGATAAGCTGTTACGCTCATTGAAATCACCAACCGCCATACCTAGATGATCGCGAGCATGCATCAACAAACCAACGGTCGTTGCATAGGATGGATTATTAACTTCATCCTTAAGCCCAGCAACGCCTTGAGGGTAGCCAAGGCGGACAGGCATATGGAAAACTTCTTCGGCCAATTCAACTGCGCCTTCTACCAGAGAGCTCCCTCCAGTTAGTACGACCCCAGCAGCCAAAACATCTTCAAACCCTGCGCTGCGCAATTCGGCCTGAATTAACTGGAACAACTCTTCATAGCGAGGTTCAATCACCTCTACTAAAGTGCGTCGGGATAGACAGCGAGCAGGACGATCTCCCACGCTAGCCACTTCAATCTCTTCATCTTTATCAATCAGCTGAGGCAGTGCACAAGCATATTCACGCTTAATTCCTTCTGCAGCTTGGGTTGGTGTTCTCAAGGCGACAGCAATATCATTCGTTACCTGATCTCCAGCGACTGAAATGACTGCGGTATGACGAATTGCGCCTTTATGGAAAATCGCGATATCGGTGGTGCCACCACCAATGTCAACCAAACACACACCGAGTTCTTTTTCATCTTCAGACAAAACCGCTTCACTGGAAGCCAGTTGTTCTAAAACAATGTCTGCAACTTCTAAATTACAACGCTCAACACACTTGGTAATGTTTTGGGCAGCACTGACAGAGCCAGTCACCATATGAACTTTTGCTTCAAGGCGAACCCCAGACATACCAACGGGTTCACGAATTCCACCTTGATTATCAATAATGTATTCTTGAGAAAGAATGTGAAGTACACGTTGATCACCGGGGATAGCGATAGTCTGCGCTGCATCCATTACACGATCAATATCATCCGGTTGTACATCTTGGTTGCGAATTGCAACCATCCCATTGGAGTTGAAACTCTTAATATGGCTTCCTGCGATGCCGACGTGAACTGAACGGGCCTCAATTCCAGACATCCGTTCAGCCTCATCAATCGATCTTTGAATAGACTCAACGGTGGCATCAATATTGACAACCACGCCTTTTTTGAGGCCTTTGGAAGGGTGTGTTCCCATTCCGACCACTTCAATACTGCCATCTGAAGCGATTTTTCCAATAATGGCCGCAATTTTTGAAGTCCCGATATCCAGCCCAACAATGGTATTAGATGAGTGTTGTTTACGCGCCATTTCTAGCAAAACCCTTTTTCTACTTCACACTAATTTTATTCAGAAACGATAAAACCATTACTATAGCGTAAATCATAAACTTGTGCTGAACTTCTCAGCGTTTTATCCATCTCTGGTAAGGCTCTGACAAAGCGTTCTATTTTTGAACGAGACTCTGTTGAATCGACAATAATTTCCGAGCCATTTAAAACCTGAATCAACCAAACGCCATTTTCATAACTGAGCTGAGAAATCGACAGGGAGACTCTTTCCAACAAGGCCTGCATCTGTATGAACTCTTGCAGGATGAACTGTGACTGATCTAAACGCCCGTTCAGGCGAACTAAGTTGGTAAACCCTTGAATATCACTCGGAAAAAAAACATGTCCATAACCATTAATAAGGCCGTCCTGATTCCAGCGGGCGACAGGAATTTGTTCCTGAATAGAAATATAGAGATGATTCGGCCACTTTCTTTTGACTTGCGCAGACAACACCCAATCAAGGCGGACTAATTCAGCCTGAATCGTATCTAGCTCAATGTCCCAAAACGAACTCCCTAAATAGGGACCAATAACCCTATCTGTTTCGGCACGACTTAACTGTTGAACAGGGGAGGTAAGCTGATAGTTTTCAATGGGTTGAAAAAAAGGAGAGTCTTTTTGGGTGAGAAGCCAACCAATTGCAAGCAGACAAGCAATCGTTGCAAAAAGAATTACCACTTGAAACAGACGCTGGGCTCTCAACATCAAAATCCAGTATGCCAATCGGTTTTATCAATCAAATTCGGCCCCATCAGTTCAATGTCGTTTCCAGAATTTTCACAACCAACTGCTGAAATTCGATATCCGCAGCTTTTGCTGCCATTGGCACTAGGCTATGATCGGTCATCCCCGGCACCGAATTGAGTTCAATCAACCATGGTACTTCATCGGCATCTAACATAACATCAACACGACCCCAAGTTTCTGAACCCAGTACTTTAAAAGCTTGCAAAATTAGCTCTTGTATATCGGATTCTAACGCCTGGTCTAAGTCACACGGGCAAAGGTATTGAGTATCATTAGATTTGTACTTGGCATCAAAATCATAAAAATCATGTGTTGTTTTTAACTCAATCAGAGGTAAGGCTTGGTCTTTTAAAACCGCCCCTGTAAATTCACGCCCCGTAATCCACTGCTCAATTAAAACTTCAGAATCGTACCCTTGAGCAAAAGCAACCGCTTCTGCCAATTCCTCTTTTGAATAGACTTTTCTCATCCCGATGCTCGAACCTTCATGAGAAGGTTTCACAATCACAGGGAACGGCAGATCAAACTCATCTAAATCCAACGGCATAAACTCAGAAACCCAAACGAATGCAGGGGTTGGTAAACCCGCTCCCATCCACAACCACTTGGTTCTGAGCTTGTCCATGGCTATCGCCGAAGCTTGCATGCCACTTCCGGTATAAGGGAGGTTTAAATCTTCTAAAACAGCTTGAACCACACCGTCTTCTCCCCAGCGTCCATGAAGCGCAATAAAGGCGCGATCATAGTTTTCGGCAATGCTCTGAAGTTCAGCGATTGAGCTGATATCTTCCGAATGCGCATCAACCCCTGCATCTAACAACGCTTGTGTTACTGCTTGCCCGCTTCGAAGAGACACTTCTCTTTCGGCAGCTTTTCCACCCATCAATACAGCGACTTTTCCAAACTGTTGCATATATTTTCTTTACCTATTCGCTTTGAGGCATATTAAGTTCTGTTTGCGGATGCCAACTTTTGACCACCTGACCAATATCGCCCGCCCCCATAATCAAAACCACATCATCATCTAATAAAATATCCTGAGCAAGTGTATTCAACTGATCTTTATCGCCAGCGTAAAACCCATCTCCGCCCCTCAATCTAAGAGCTTGTAAAAGCGCTTTAGAATCAAAATTAGGTAGGTGCGCCTCACCCGCAGCATAGACATCTAAAAGCACAACTAAATCTGGTTCCGTCAGCACTTGCACAAAGTCATCAAAAAGATCCCTAGTTCGACTGTATCGGTGTGGCTGAAAAACCAGAACTAAACGTTTTCCTGGATAGGCTTCTTTAACCGTATTGATGGTCGCTGCTAGCTCGGTAGGATGATGACCATAATCGTCAATCATCGTCACTTCTCTGCCTGTAATCGGTGTTTTTGGGTAAACTTCAAAACGACGACCAACCCCACCAAAATTCATTAGTGCAGCCTGAATAGCCTCAACAGAAACCTTTAAATCTAAACCAATAGAAATCGCAGCCAACGCGTTGAGAATGTTATGTCTTCCTGGGGTATTTAACGTGACGGAAAAGGAGACCTCATTATCTCGATCTTCTACATCAAACAGCATCTGCAGGCCTTTTGCCTGAACATTGGTTGCCCTGACATCTGCCTCTTCTGAAAAACCATAGGTTCGGAATTTTCTCGACAACTTAGGAAGCATCTGTTTGATATTGTCGTCATCAATACAGAGAATAACCTGCCCATAGAAAGGCAGACGATGAATAAATTCGATAAAGGTGTTTTCCAGCACCTGATAATCGCCTTGATAGGTCTCCATATGATCTTCATCAATATTGGTAACCACAGACATCATTGGCGATAGGTGGAGGAAAGAAGCATCTGATTCATCCGCTTCAGCAACCAGATACTGGCTAGAACCTAAACGCGCATTCGAACCAACTTGGTTTAACTTCCCTCCAATCACAAAAGTAGGATCCAAGCCACCTTGAGTTAGCACGGCTGCCGCCAGGCTAGTCGTGGTGGTTTTACCGTGCGTTCCTGCGATGGCAATGCCATAACGCATACGCATCAGCTCAGCCAACATTTCGGCTCTAGGAATCACTGGAATTCTCGCCTCACGCGCCCAGTTTACCTCAGGGTTGTCAGCCCCAATTGCGGTGGAAACCACGACGACATCTGTATTGCGAACATGTTCAGCTTCGTGTCCCATTTGAATGGCAGCACCAAGCTGTTCCAATCTTGCCACTGTCGGGTTTTGTTTAATATCAGAGCCTGTGACCGTAAACCCAAGGTTCAGACAGACTTCAGCGATCCCGGCCATTCCGACACCACCAATACCAACAAAGTGAATTTGTTTAACTTTTTCTTTCATTAAGACTAGAACTTATTTTGTGACTTTATAACCGCATATCATACAATGCTTAAAGGGGTTTAGCCGGAAAAAGTCTGACTAGAAACTGTAAATCTTTATGGTTTTGTCACGAAATCAAGCATCCTTTTCTTGAAAACAGAAAACTCAATGTAAAGACGAATTATTAGAATTAGGTTGTTTGTCTGAGGAGGCTTGAAATTTTTGATAAGGTGCCGAAACAGGCATGGGGATAACCCAGAAATATAAGCCAAGAATAGAAGCCAGTTCAGTAGGCTTTTTAAATGGATCAGAGAGTTCTACCGTTCCATTGCTATTGGTCACACTGCCTTGTTTCCACTGTTCATTGATAAGCCGACTGATCCACTCAGCCTGATCCCCTAAAATCTTACCCGTTTCTGGGTTCCACCAAACCACACACTCTCCATAATCGGATTGGTCCGGAAGCGGAATCAGTTCTAAGTGAATCCAGTCAAAAGGTTTATTGGAGGATTGATTTGGGGTTGTTTTAGTCGAACTAGTCATGAGCTTCTACACAGCATTTACTCATGACATCTTATAGGAAAAATAGAGCGCTGTCCTAAACTCAACCAGAAACCAAAACGCTATTTTCGGACAGGCATCACAACAGCATTGATTTAGCTTCTTCAATAGAGGCCACTAAACGATCAACATCATCATTATTATTGTAAACACCAAAAGAAGCTCGAATCGTTGCAGGCACACCAAAATGCTGCATTACCGGCATGGCGCAGTGGTGACTCGCCCTTACAGCAATCCCGTCCTGATCCATTAAGGTGGCCATGTCGTGTGGATGGACACCCTCAATCACAAACGAAATCACACTGCACTTGTTTGCGGCTTGACCAATAAATTTTAAGCCCTCTACCTGAGTTAACTTTTCAGTCGCATACTCCAGTAACGCCATTTCCTTCGCAACGATATTCTCCATACCGATCTCATTTAAAAAATCGATCGCTGCAGCCAAACCAATCGCTCCAGCTATATGAGGGGTACCCGCCTCAAACTTATAGGGCAAAACGTTATATTCGGTTTTATCAAAAGTTACAGAATAGATCATATCGCCCCCACCTTGGTATGGGGGCATAGCCTCTAGCAGCTCTTCTTTAGCGTATAAGACGCCAATTCCTGTTGGCCCATACATCTTATGGACAGAAAGCGCATAGAAATCACAATTAAGATCACCCATATCAACTTTCATATGCGGCGTAGCTTGAGCACCATCAACCAAGATTTTAGCGCCGACCGAGTGAGCAATCTCAGCCATCTCTTTGACAGGATTAATGCTTCCTAAGGCATTGGACATATGCACAACGGAAACCAACTTGGTTTTCTCAGAGACCATCTCTTTGAAGTCATCCAGACTAATCTCGCCAAAGTCATTCATCGGAACGACACGGAGTTCGATTCCGATCTGCTCTCGAAGCATCTGCCAGGGCACAATATTAGAGTGATGCTCCATTTCAGTGATGATGACTTCATCACCGGGCTGCATATTTTGACGCCCCCAGCTTTGAGCAACAAGGTTGATTGCTTCAGTAGTGCCGCGGACAAAAACAATCTCCCGAGT
The DNA here is from genome assembly GCA_964547865.1 of uncultured Thiosulfatimonas sp. Classification (GTDB taxonomy): domain Bacteria; phylum Pseudomonadota; class Gammaproteobacteria; order Thiomicrospirales; family Thiomicrospiraceae; genus Thiomicrorhabdus. Next base: position 31,435 of record CAZJPO010000003.1, on the reverse strand, counting down.
ACTGGCTGCATTAAGGAAATCTCGAACCTTTTCTCGGGCGCCCTCATATTTTTCGGTTGCCCTTTCACTCAATCCGTAAACACCACGGTGAACATTGGCATTTTCTTCACGGTAGTAGTTTTCTAAAGCTTCAATGACAGATTTAGGTTTTTGCGAAGTGGCACCACTATCTAGATAGATCAATGGCTGACCATTTTCAACCAGATCAAAAATAGGAAACTCAGCCCTTACTTTAGAAAAATCAACCTTGTTTATTGTCATGCATCGACCGCTATTTATTATATATTTATGGAACACAATCTCTTTTCAGGATCAGTGTTGAATGGCTTCCAGACCTTTTGAAAGACGCTCATTCACCCAGCTGCGAATCGCATCATTACTGATCAACTCAAGCGGTTCAAGTAAAAAGGCATGGGTAATCATCTTCATCGCATCCGCACGGTTAATCCCACGAGCACGAAGGTAGAAAACCTGGTTTTCATCAATTTGACCAGTTGCAGAACCGTGTGAACAAAGTACATCATCTGCATAGATTTCCAACTGAGGCTTACTATCCATCCTAGCACTATCGGACAAAATCAGATTGGCATTGTCCATTTGGCCGTCGGTTTTCTGGGCTTTCTGATCAACACGAATCATTCCGTTGAAGACACCAACAGCAGAGTCAGTCAACACAAATTTATGCAGTTGCTCACTGTGACCATGAAGATCGTTATGTTTAGTATCAGTTCTTGAATCAACTGTCTGACTCTCTTTGGCCAAGCAAGCACTATTTTGCTCAGTCTCAATATGCTCGCCATCCATCCACAGGTGGTTTTGGTGACGAGAAATCTGGCTTCCTGCTGAACCAAAGAAAGTGGTGAAATTAGACTTTTCAGCTTGGAAAACATATTGATTATTGAAGTAGAAAGCTTTGTCGCTCTGCTCTTGCATAATCACTTGCTTCATGCGCGCAGACCTAGCCACTTCAATATGGGTGACCACATTAGTAAAAGCAACATCGGTATTATTGTCAGATAGAGAAACATAGCGCTCAACCAAAGTCATTTCTGCATTTTCACCCACTTCAACACGATTGCGAACATTGGTCAATTGCATATCGCTGGTTTGAATATGCAGGATATATAGCGGCATATCCAAATGTGAGTTTGCCTCTAACTGAAGGTAGAAACCATCCGTTACCAACCCTGAATTTAGCAACGCAAAAGGCTCTTTATTTACTTCTTCTTCAATGGCAAATAGATGTTCAATATCACCGCGAGTTTCAACAACATCGCGGAAAGTTTCAAAACTCGCAGTTTTTGGCAGCTGGCTTAAATCGTCAGACAATTCTTCACTAAACCAACCGTCAACAAAAACGACTTTAGTGACCGCAAAACTAGGCAAAAAAGCATTTACTTGTTCTGTAGAGACAGGGCTTGCAACTCTGGTCTGAAATGACTGCTTAACAAAGCTCGTCAGACGAGTATATTGCCAGTCCTCATCTTTTTGTGTTGGAAAAGCTTGTTGAGCAAAGCTATCCATGGCTTGCGTGCGGAACTCAACTAGTTGCGTACTCTGGCTGGCTTTATTTAACAGGGCCGTTTGCTCTAGATAGTGATCAAGAGCCTGCTGCACAACTGGGGAGATTTTTTTTGCTTTCATATTCACAAATTACCTGCCCTAGCCGTTCTGGCTCTGCTTAATAATATCGTCGTAACCAGACTCTTCTAATTCGTGAACCAACTCAAAACCACCTGACTTAACAATCTTACCGTCGTAAAGCACGTGAACAAAGTCAGGCTTAATGTAGTCTAGAAGACGCTGATAGTGGGTCACAATGATAAAGCTTCGCTCTTCACTGCGCAGTGTATTGACACCGTTGGCAACCAGTTTCAATGCATCGATATCCAAACCGGAATCAGTCTCGTCAAGAATACATAGCTTTGGCTCTAATACCGCCATTTGAAAAATATCATTACGTTTTTTCTCACCACCAGAGAAGCCAACGTTTACAGAGCGCTCTAACAAGTCTGGACGCATTTGAAGAAGTTCAATCTTCTCTTTAGCGTACTCATCAAAATCATACATATCCAGTCCTGGCAAACCACGCTCATCGCGAACCGCATTCAAAGCCGTTTGCAAGAACAGTTTATTGCTCACCCCAGGAATCTCTACTGGATATTGGAACGCCAAAAACAGACCTTTGCGAGCCGACTCCTCTGGATCAAGTTCAATCAGGTCTTCTCCGTCGAACTCGACGCTACCTTCAGTCACTTCATAGTCATCTCGACCAGAAAGGACATTAGCGAAAGTACTTTTACCAGAACCGTTTGGTCCCATAATGGCGTGAATTTCGCCTGGCTTAACTTCAAGGTTAATCCCCTTTAGGATCTGCTTGTCATCAATTTCTGCTTGTAGGTTTTCAACTTTTAATAACATTGTCGTTTCTTCAAATTCTTTAATAGCGTTTAAATTATCCGGTTGGGTTAGGTGATTAACCTACCGAACCTTCCAGGCTGATTGCCAGTAGCTCTTCTGCTTCTTGAGCAAACTCGAGTGGCAACTCACTAAATACTTCTTTACAGAACCCGTTTACAATCATTGAAATGGCATCCTGTTCACTAATGCCGCGCTGCTGACAGTAGAACAATTGATCTTCACCGATACGTGAAGTGGTCGCTTCATGCTCTACCTGTGCAGTTGGATTCCCCACCTCAATGTACGGGAAGGTGTGAGCCCCACACTGATCACCAATCAGCATTGAATCACACTGCGTGAAGTTGCGCGCACCTTCCGCGCCCGGTACCATCTTAACCAAGCCGCGGTAAGTGTTATCACTACGCCCTGCTGATAGCCCTTTTGAAATAATCGTACTGCGGGTATTTTTACCAAGATGAATCATCTTGGTTCCAGTGTCTGCCTGCTGACGTCTATTGGTCAGAGCAACCGAGTAGAATTCACCAATCGAATTATCGCCTTTTAGGATGCAGCTTGGATACTTCCAGGTAATCGCCGAACCTGTTTCAGCCTGAGTCCAAGAAAGTTTTGAGTTCTTGCCTTCACAAATGCCACGCTTGGTGACAAAGTTCAGAATACCGCCGTGACACTCTTCATCTCCTGGGTACCAGTTCTGAACGGTTGAGTATTTCACCTCTGCATCCTCGAGCACAATCACTTCAACCACCGCTGCATGCAGCTGATAGGTATCTCGAACCGGCGCTGAACACCCCTCTAAATAACTGACATAGCTTCCCTTTTCAGCCACGAGAATTGTGCGCTCAAACTGACCTGTTTTGGCTTCATTGATTCGGAAATAGGTCGACAGATCAATTGGGCAGCGAACGCCTTCAGGCACATAAACAAAGGTTCCATCGGAAGCGACGGCAGAGTTCAGTGCGGCAAAATAGTTATCGTGATAAGGGACAACCGTTCCAAGATATTTTTGAACTAGGTCAGGATAGTCATGAACCGCTTCCGAGAATGAGCAAAAAATAATACCGAGCTCAGACAGTTTTTCTCGTTTGGTGGTTGAGATAGAAACCGAATCAAAAATGGCGTCAACTGCGATATCAGCATCATCATCCGCAATTGGAACACCGAGCTCGGCAAAAGCTTTCGCAACCTGAGGGTCAATCTGTCCATCAGGGCCATCTTCAGTTCCGCACTCTCCATCACAAGAGCCACACTCAGGCGCAGAGTAGTAACTGTAGTCTTGATAGTCCAAAGGCTCATACCCAGCCTTAGCCCAATGTGGTTCTTCCATTCCCTGCCAGTGTTTCAACGCCTTAAGGCGGAATTCTAGCATCCACTCAGGTTCATTTTTCTTTGCAGAGATCGCTCGGACAACGTCTTCATTGATTCCTTTTTCAAAGGTCTCAACATTGGTGATTGTCTCAAATCCCTCTTTATAGAACTTCTTTTTGGAAAGTAGATCATTGATTTCCTGATACTGACTTTCACCTTCTAATTCTGTAATATTTGCCGCTTCAGCCATCAGTTTTGTTCGCCCGCTTGAAAATCTGAGTATTCTAGTAGGTTATTAGTTAAATGTCCATAAGTAATCCATTATATAAAGAGCCATTTCTAGCCGCTTTTACATAACAGAAGCCTTGATGATTTGTTCCAGCCATGCCGGGTCTAAACCAAGACCAGACACGGTTATTTTGCCAATCTGCACACCTTCTTCAGCTGCATATTTGTCCAGTCGATAAGGTGTCCCCTCAACTGTGATTCTGTTGTCAAACTCAAAGGTGTCTAAATTCGCTTGCACCCGAGTTATTTTCATGTCTAAATTCCGTCTTGAGTTATCTAACCCCATCAACAGGTGGTCAAGCATGACGGTGCCGACTTCAAACTCATAGCTCCGCTCCTCGAAAGAACTATTCTTTAGATGAGTCGCCTCTGAAAACCTACCGTTCGAAAAACCAGTAAACTCTTGTGGAAACTGCTGATGAAACCAGCGCACGGTTTTAAACGGTTCCCTAGCCAACTCATCTGCTACTTTTTTCAACCAATTCCCCCAACGCGTTTGCTGAGTTAAATCAGCCTGCTCAGCAAAACTGAGCACCACTCCGTCCGCAAAAGATAAAGACTGTTTTAAAAGCGCTTCAACCCAGGCCTGCCCATCCTCTATGGAGGAGCGAATATCAATCACACACCAAACAGAATACTCACCATCATTTTTTAAAGACGGGGCAGCGAAGCCCAACTCTAGGCAACCCTTGTCTCCGGCAACCCATTGAGCCTCGGTAATCAGGCGACAATCAAACTGCTTTTCTAGGGCTTTTGCAACGCGCGTTTTGCCCGCACCTGGCAGACCAACCAATATTATTCGATCATTCTCTAGCTGCATCATTTGAATCGTTGATTACTTTGAAAGACAGCGATGAAGCTGATCAGCGAGTTCTTGAATGAACTGATCGTAAGGCATGTAACCCAAATTCTTATCTGAGCTACCAATAGGATCAAGACTGCCAATGCCCACATCCATCCCCCTGGTGACAGCAAGAATGTTTTTAGCCGGAAGCTGCGGCTCTTTAAATACACATTTAACCGCACCCGCTCTGACTTTTTCTCTTAAAACTGAGACTCGCTTCAAACTCATAGAAACCGTTGGGTTAATATGTAAAGCACCGACACCCTTAAGCTGAAAATAGTTGTCATAGTAGTTATAAGCATCGTGCAGAACCAGATACGGCTGATTCTTTATTGGAGCAAGCTTTTCTTTGATCTCAGCTGTGGTGCTTTGCAACTTTTGCAGCCACGCCATTTCTCTTTTTTTGATCTGCTTAACATCATGCGGCTTTAAACGCTGTAGCTCTTTAGACACCGCTTTAACCAATAACATAGCGTTATCAGGATGCATCCATAAGTGACCATCGCCACCTTGATCATGGTGTTCATGGTCGTCGTGCCCATGATGGTGGCCGTGGTGACCCTCGCCTTCAGCCCCTTCGTTTTGCCACAGGCCACCCTTCCTTACTGGTAGCACAATCAAACCTTCCAGGCTATTCATAGAAATGGCGGTGGCCCTTAATCTATGAATAGGCTTTTCCATCCACCAGTCAACAGGGGTACCGACCCAAACAAGAAGGTCTGCACGGTGCAAAGCCTTCAAATCAGAAGGTTTCATTTGGAAGCCGTGCGGGCTTTTTCCAGGATCCAATGTCACTTTCAACTGATCATCAGGGCCTAGAAGCGGGGCAACCATTCCAGCCAACGGGGCGATTGATACCATGACATCAACGGCCTTAGCGCTGAAACTCATCGTTGCGAATAACATCCCTGTTAACAAAACGCTGAAAATCTTTACTGCTTTCATTTTTAAACCCGATAAAATAACCAGCATAATTAAAAACTCTTAATAAGGTTGTAAGGTGCAGACCAACTTAGACGATTCCGTTCTAATCAAAGCCAATCACATTAGTCACCATTTCGGCAACAGTCAAATTTTAAAAGACATCTCTCTGCAGTTAAAACGTGGCGAAATTGTCACCCTGATAGGCCCAAATGGCGCTGGAAAATCCACCCTGTTAAAAGTCCTGCTCGGACTGACCAAACCCACTCAAGGTTTAATCGTTAAACAGCCCGACCTAAAGATCGGTTTTATGCCGCAAAAGATTCATGTCGATCCCACTCTACCAATGAGTGTTGAGCGCTTTCTACAACTTGGACTACCAAAATCCGCCCCACCAAAAGATAAGCCATTTGGCCTATCTTTTTTCAGGGGCGCATATGATAACACATTGATCCAAAAAACAACTTCTGAGCTGAATATTGAAAATCTACTTGACCAACCGATACAGAGTGTATCGGGTGGAGAGATGCAACGTATACTTTTGGCCAGAGCACTCATTCGCGAGCCAGATCTTCTGGTATTGGACGAACCGGTGCAAGGGGTCGATATTCAAGGACAAACAGAGATCTACGACTATATCGATCAAGTTCGTCACATCCATAACTGTGGTGTCTTAATGGTTAGCCATGACCTGCATATTGTCATGCGACATACCGATGAAGTACTCTGTATTAATCAACACGTCTGCTGTACTGGCCACCCGCAAACCGTAAGCGAATCGCCAGAGTTTCGAGCCCTATTTGGGGATTTTTCTGACAGTATTGCTCTTTATGAACACCACCACAACACTGAGTCTTGCGAGCACACTCACGGTGAAGATCACAATCAAAACCAAAGTACATGTTCGAATTGTGTTCAGGAGGATAAGTCGTGAGTTGGCTACCTGAATTTATGCTTTTTGCCCTACTGGGGGGAATCGGCATGGCCTTGATCTCAGCCCCCATGGGGGTATTTATGGTCTGGCAACGTCAATCCTACTTTGGCGCCACCTTGGCTCATTCGGCTCTACTGGGAATTAGCCTTGGTTTGTTTTTACAAACCGACCTGACCATTAGCGTTATTGTGGTCTCCATGCTGGTTGCCGTCAGTATTTTTGGACTCACCAGCTACAGTCAGCTCTCCAATGACACTCTCCTAGGTATACTCGCGCACAGTAGTTTGGCGCTTGGACTGGTACTAATTAGCATTCAGGACAATATTCAAATTGACCTAATGGGCTATCTGTTTGGTGACATTTTAAATATCACTAAACTGGATCTCGGGCTGATTCTACTAACGAGTTTTCTTATCACTGCCTTCTATTTCAGACACTGGCAAAGCTTGCTCAACATCACCTTGAACAAAGAGTTAGCTCACGTTGAGGGGGTTAAGGTTAGAGGAGTACAGTTGCAATTTATGCTATTGCTTGCATTTATGATTGCGCTATCGATGAAAATCGTCGGCGTATTACTAGTGACTTCACTGCTTATTATCCCAGCCGCCGCAGCGAGAAAGCTTTCCAACTCGCCCGAACAGATGCTTGCTTATAGTATGCTGATCGGAACCTTCTCCGTCATACTTGGCTTTATCAGCTCCTATCATTTCGACCTGCCAACTGGGCCGGCAATCGTGGTTTGCGCCACCCTAGTGTTCTTACTCCTACAACTCAAAAGAACATAAAAAAAGCCGCAAAGCGGCTTTTTTAGGCAGATGATTAGATTCACATCGAACCTATTCAATCAATAGATCTAGTCAACATTAAACACACTCACTTGCTGTTTCAGATTATCTGACTGATCCTGTAACCTCTCGCTGGATTTTGCAACATCTGCAACAATCTGAGCATTGCTCTGCGTCATGTGATCCATAGAGGTAATTGCCGCATTGACTTGCTGGACCCCATTGGCCTGCTCTGCGCTGGTAGAGGCAATCTCACTCACCATGGTATTCACATCTCCCATAGATTGATTGATCTTTTCAAGTGCATCATTCATCTGTCTAACGTATTGACCACTTTCTTCACTGATTTGAACACTATTATCGATCAAGGTTTTAATTTCCCCCGCGGCTTCTGCAGATTTCTGCGCCAAAGATCGTACCTCACCCGCAACGACTGCAAAACCACGACCATGCTCTCCTGCTCGCGCCGCTTCAACCGCAGCGTTAAGTGCCAACAGATTAGTCTGGAACGCAATGCCATCAATCAACGTGGTAATGTCGCTAATTTTCTGACTGGCATCGGCCATTTGATCCATAGATTTCAAGGCCATGCTCATCGTACCTCGACCATCTTCAATCTGAGTGGTCGCCTCTTCCGTTTTATCTTTTGCAAAACGGGCATTATCTGCATTTTGTCTCACGGCTTCGGTCATTTCCTCCATTGAAGAAGAAGTTTCTTCCAAGGCGGCTGCCTGCTGCTGAATACGGTTACTAATGTCGTTATTACCCTGCGACATATTTTGCACACCATCGGCAACAGAGTCAGTCACTACCTCAACCTGGGCAACCATTGCTGCGGTGTTTTTCACAGAGGTATTCATAGAGTCTCTAAGGCTTGCCATTTTACCGGTATAGACGCCTTTAACCTGTTGAGTAAGGTCACCCGCAGAGATGGCATCCTGAACCTTAGCGACCTCTTCTACAAAGTTTTCTAAGTCATTCAAAGTTACATTTAAAGACTCTTTTAATGACACAAAATCTCCACGTGCATCCACTTCTGAACGAACGGAAAAATCGCCGCTTGCCAAGTACTGAAGTGTCGATGAGATGGAATCAACAACCGCCTTCATACTGACCGCCGAACGGTCTAAATCGTAGAGTACATCCGAGAATTTACCCTCTAATTTCACCGACTCGTCTTGATGAACCAGCAACTTGCCTCCACGGAAATTTGATGCGGTAATTTCAAGCATTTCTACAACGGCTTTAATTTGCGATACCGAACTGTTGATCTCATTTTTCATTTTCAGGAAGTCTCCGCGCAAATCGCCGCGGACCTCACTTTCAAAACTACCTTTGGCCACGTCTCGAAGCACAGTATTCACCCCGTTAACCGCGTTACCAATATCCTCGAGTAAGTGATTGACTTTATCGGCTGTCGTTCCAATCTCATCTTTTGAGAAGATTTCAATGCGGTGTTTTAGCTCTCCCGTTTCAGCAATCTTGAGCATGGTTTTTTCCATCGCATCAATGGGTCTCATTAGGCTTCTCGCAGCCACAAAACCACCGACAATAAACACCACCAATGACACCACAAACGTAGTGACTAGAATAGATATCCCAACCTCTTCTTGGTGATAAAGCGCTTCAACCGCTTTAATATTCATCTCCTGTTCATGGGTCTTTATTTGTTGGACGAGAGCAGAGAAGGTTTTGTAGAGGGGGCGAAACTCTTCGTTCATAATGACCAGAGCTTCATCATTAAAGCCTTCATCAATTGCGGTCATAAAGCTACCAAAAGAGGCATTGGCACTGGCACTGGCCATACTGGCTTTTAACTCTTCGTAAGTTTCCAGTTCTTTTTGTTCAAATTTGAATTCATTGAGTTGGTTAAACTGATCTGAGATATTTTTTGCCGTTCCAGCCAGTTTCTTTCTAAAAGCGGCAACATCTTCCTCATAGGAATCACTGTCGGGATCGAGAATAACCAAATCGAGCAGGTAGACCTCACGCTCCGAAGCAGCAGTTTTTAGCTCACCAAGCAGATCAATTTTTTTACCATTGGTTTCAATAACCAAGCTGATGGTTTTATTGGTTTCATTAATGAGCCAGAAAGAGATAGAGTTACTGAAAAGCAGTATGAGCAGCGCTCCAACAATACCCAGGGCCATTTTTAACTTGATAGACATTTCTTACCTCCTCAATACTATTTGCCCAATTCCATCAGGGTCAAATAGGTGTGCGATCAGCGGTAAGTCAATCAGTAAGGTTTGTAGCGGACTACTCTTCTATTCGCTGCAAAGTGACAAAATCAAACTCGTACGCATGTCGCTCATCTTTAGAATGATGAACCCTTGCCAGCTCATTCCATGCCAACTCTGTCCAATCAGGGAAAAGGGTATCGCCGTCAATATCAGCATTAATAAGCGTTAAATAGAGCTTGTCCGCTCGGGGTAACATCTGCTTGTAGAGTTGACCACCGCCCATGATAATAGCCTCTTCCACAGAACCATCCAGCTGCTGCAAAGCTTCCTCAACCGAAGCCACTAGAGTCGCTCCTTCGCACGGGAAATCTGCCTGCCTGCTCACTACAAAGTTGGGGCGATTTGGAAGCGGGCGAGACCCAATCGATTCAAAGGTTCTACGACCCATAATGACCGGCTTACCTAAGGTATTCTGTTTGAAAAACTTGAGGTCATCCGGCAGATGCCAAGGCATATCATTTTCAAAACCGATGGTGCGATTTTTAGTCATCGCGGCAATCATGGCTAACTTCATACTGATACCGTTGCCTTGATGTGAGGGTGTGATTCATAGTCAACAATTTCGAAGTCTTCAAACTTGTAATCAAAAATTGACTCCGGCTTACGCTTAATAACGAGCTTAGGCAACGGGAAAGGTTTGCGAGTCATCTGTTCTTTGGCCTGCTCCATTGTATTGTTGTAGAGGTGAACATCTCCCCCCGTCCAGACAAAATCTCCCACTTCATAACCGGTCTGCTGTGCAATCATGTGAACCAATAGTGAGTAACTGGCAATATTGAACGGTACCCCAAGGAAAGTATCCGCACTGCGTTGATAGAGCTGACAAGACAACTTGCCATTGGCAACATAAAACTGGAAAAACGCGTGACAAGTGGCCAATGCCATTCGACCCTGTTTCACATTATCCTGTGGACTAACAGACTCATCAGGTAAGTCTGCAGGGTTCCAAGCCGAAACAATCATTCGGCGGCTATTTGGGTTATTTTTTAAAGTATCAATAATCTCTGAAATTTGGTTAATGGTCTCCCCATTCGGCTTTTCCCACGCTACCCACTGTTTACCATATAGAGGTCCCAAGTCGCCCTCTTCAGTTGCCCACTCATCCCAAATGCGCACCCCATTATCTTTTAAATACTTAATATTGGTATCACCGGTCAAAAACCACAGTAACTCATGCACAATAGACTTCAGGTGCAACTTCTTAGTGGTGACCAGAGGAAAGCCATCTTGCAAGTTAAAACGCATCTGATAACCAAAAACAGAGCGAGTTCCGGTTCCGGTTCTATCGCCTTTATCGGTACCATTTTCAAGAATATGGGAGAGTAAATCTAAATATTGCTGCATCTGCTTCTCTTCTAAATTTTGATATTCTTCTTATTGTTGAGGTTTTCTAAACACTAACCAAGCACCAATCAAAATCATTGGTACCGAAAGCACTTGACCCATGGTCAACCAGTTCCACATAAGGTAGCCCAACTGCGGATCCGGCATGCGCCAGAACTCTACAATTGATCTGAAGACCCCATAGCCAATCAGGAACACACCTGCTATGGCGCCAGGTTGTCTAGGTTTACTGGAATATATTGCCAAAATAATGAGTAAAACAAAACCTTCTAATAAGGCCTCTAAAAGTTGAGTGGGGTATTTTTGGACATTCATTTGTAGAATTGGATCATAGACCCACATTCCAAAAGAGGAATCGGTAGTTTTTCCCCAAAGTTCGCCATTAATAAAATTACCAATCCGACCCGTTAAGAGTCCAATCGGCACGAGAGGGGCGACAAAGTCTGCCACTTGAAACAAGGTCTGTTCGGTTTTTTTAGCAAACAGGAACATGGCGATAATGACACCCAATAACCCACCGTGGAAAGACATGCCGCCCTCCCAAACTTTAAGCATATCCATTGGTTGTTCAATATAGTGTGCAAGATCATAAAAAAGAAAGTAGCCAAGCCGCCCACCAAGGATTACGCCAAGCGCCACATAGAACAACAGGTCACTGACCATCTCACTGTTCCATGGCTCTATGGTTTTAGATCTGTAAACACCATATAACCAGCCGCCAGCAAAAGCGATAAGGTACATTAAACCGTACCAATGAACCTGTAAAAAACCTAGATCGAGCGCGATGGGATCAATCTCTGGATACGACCACATAAATGAATCCGTTTTTGAATAATGAAACTAATTGAGCATTATAGAGAATTATTAGCCGTAGAAGACAAAAAACCGATCGGCTTGGATCGGTTTCTATGCGCAATTTAAACAATATGAAAGACTAAATTTTGAACTGATGGACCAGATTTTCTAATTTATCAGCAAGGTACTGCAAATCATTGCCGGCTTTCTCAGTGCTGTTAGTGCCATCAGCCGCTTTTTCTGTCACCTCGTGAATTTGAGAGATATTTTTGTTAATCATCTGCGCCAATTCACTTTGAGTATGCGCAGCCTGAGCCATCTGCTGACTCATTTGATTAATATCATCCATCAAAATAATGGCGGGCTGAAGTACTTCTTTGGTTTTTTGGACCGCATTGCAACTGGCTTTAGTCGCGCCTTGCCCCGCTTTGACCACATCAAAGGTTGACTGAGTCGCCTGACGAATTTTATCGATAATATTTTCAATCTTCAGGGTCGATTCCTGTGTTCTTTGAGCCAGACCTCGTACCTCATCTGCCACAACAGCAAAGCCTCTGCCGTGCTCTCCAGCTCGAGCCGCCTCAATAGCCGCATTTAAGGACAGTAGATTGGTCTGCTCTGCGATTTCTCGAATAACACTTACCACTGTACCAATCGACTCACTATCTTCTCGCAGGGTATTAACGGCATCGGTCATCTCATTCATACCGTCTGAAAGGTTTTGAATCTCTTGAGCGGTCCCCAAGACCATCTCTCCACCCTGCTTAACCTTTTCAGCAGCCTGCTCAGTCGCTCGTGAAGTATTATGGGAGTGATCTTCGACACTCTGTGATTTCTGTGTCATATCAATCATTGAGTTAGACAATCCACCTGTTGCATTCAGCTGCATTTCTACCCCTTGTTTTGCTTGATGTGTCACATCCATCAACCCTTTTGAGGCAAGTTCCAATTCGTGGATGGTGATCGCCACTTCTGAAAGCATTAAATGGATCTTCTCAACAAAGATATTAAAGCTCTCTGCCAGCTGACCTATTTCATCCCGACTATTAACAGGTAGTCTTCGCGTCAGATCCCCTTCACCTTCTGCAATATCCTGCATGGCATTATTGATCTCATTAATTGGACGAGATACCGCATCTGTCACGCGCCGTGAAACCACCATACCGCCAATTTGACCTAGGGCTGAAATAATCAAAAGCAAAATAATATTATTCAGACTAGTCTGCATCAAATCTTGACTCATCTCTTCCACACTAGAAACTGCGTGGTTTGAGATATCAATCAACTTCTGGTCTAAAGAATCAAACACAGGTAGAACTTCATTGTTCATTAACCAAGTATCCATGCGCCACTTATCACTACTGTGAATCTCTTTCATAACGCCATAGTGTTTACGGTACTCTGCAAACAACTCGATCAGTTGAGAAATCCCTTCTTCCTCAACCAGAGTTAACTCTATCGAGCTTTGGTTGTTAATGGTATTCAGCAATTCTTGATAACGCACCAAGTAGTTGTCAGTAATCTCCGCCATTGAGTCGGTTCGGAAACCTAAATACCCTCGAATGCTATTGGTTAAGTTAAACCAGTTTTTTTGGAGAGACAAGATATCGGTCATCAATTCTGAACGGTCAACTGATAACTCAGACATTTCTGAATTAATCATCTCATTGAGCACTTGTTGGGTTTGGGAGGTCAGGGGCAGCATATTCTGATTTACATATGCAAAGGCTGGGAATTTTTTTGTGCGACTTATCTGAAGTTTTTGAATCTCAGTAATCAATGGTTCCAATTTGGCCAGCTCAACTTCAAGTATTGAATAGGACTGCAAGAGGGTCTCACCCTCTTCATCGAAACTCTGTAATTGGTTTTTTGCACTCTGAATTTTTTGTTTAACCTGGTCAATACCTGTTTGGTATTTTTCAAAAATCGATTTCTCTCCAGTCAAAACATACATGCTCAGCGCATTCATACTCTTCTCTAGGACAAATGCAGAATCCTTGGCTTCAAGCGCTATCGGCTGGTGCTGCTCAATAACTTCAGACATATTAGACCGAACCACGGCCAAATTGACTGCAGCCTGAATAGTAATAAAGGCCAAGACTGCCCATATCACTCCAAAACCAAAGCGCATTTTCTGTTTAATTGTTAGACTTCTTAACCACTGTTCCATGACAACACTTCGATTATTTATTAAACGTCACTTGCCGAAAAGCAAAAGCAATGCCATAAAAAAGCCAAGGTAATTTGACACAACAGAAAAAAACAGAAAAAAGGCCTTACAATCGCCTATTAAAGAGCCTAAAGAAAAAAATAAATAAACCCGACTGATCGAGCTGATAAACCGAGCCAAGTCTTAAATAGGACAGTGCTCCGACGGTTTTCAGCTAGACCATCGCCAACTGACAAAGAGATTAAGAAATAAATTGGCTAATAACAAAGCGTTATCTAACCCCGATCAGTTATGGAGCTAAAGATCGTTTATTATCGAGTGGGGTAGTTGCCTCTAGCAATTAAACCGCCATCAACAGTCATAATACTGCCGGTCATCCAGCTAGAATGCTCAGATAACAAAAAGGCCGTCGCCTCTCCCATATCTTCGACTGAACCGTAGCGTCCACTAGGCATGCGATCACACCATTTTTTTTCGATCTCAGGCTGCTTCAGAATATGATTTGTCCGCTCAACTGGCACCACGCCTGGAGCAAGGACATTCACTCGAATCCCATATTCACCCCACTCAACCGCTTGAACCTTGGTGATTGCATCCAAAGCAGCTTTAGAGGCCGCATAAGCAGAAAAGATTTCACAGGTCGCCTGTCCATGAATACTTGAATTATTGACTATTTGACCGCCTTGATTGGCGGTTCGACATGCATCGGCAAAATAACAACTCAACTGATAAGGGGCATGTAAATTCACCGTCAAGGTCTGTTGAAACTGTTCACCATCAATATCTTTTAACGACGGAAGCTTACTCACAATGCCCGCATTATTGATTAAAGCGTCTAAGCCATCAAAAACTTGCCAAGCCTGTGTAAAGAATTCTTTTAACTGGTCTAACTCGGTGAAATCAGACCAAATCACTTCTGCTTCAGCTCCTAGTGCCTGAACCTCTGCCAATGTCCGCTCAACGCCCGATTGGTTTTGGTTGTAATGCAGAACCAGTTTGCAGCCATAACCCGCCAAGACCCGAGCCATTCCTGCCCCAATCCCACTCGAGGCCCCCGTCACTAAAACTCTTTTACCCTTTAAACCCTGCATCTTAATCCTTGTCTTATCCTACTTTGTAGATTCGATGATCTTCATAAGCTTCGCAACAATTTTATCTGTCGCCTTGGTTTGTGCGCCTACTCGAATCGCTTGAGAAGCTCGCATACGTTTTTCTGGCGATTGACACCACTTAGTGAGTTCCTCAGCCAAATTCTCTGGCGTTAAATCAGCTTGTTGAATAATCAGTCCGCCCTCAAGATCAACTAAAGACTGGGCGTTTGCCGTCTGGTGGTCGCCCACTGCATGAGGGTATGGCACCATAATAGCAGGGCGAGCCACCGCCATCACTTCACTGACGGTTAGCGCGCCTGAACGACACAACAGCATATCGGCCTTCGCATAAGCTTGCTGCATATCATCGATAAAAGGAACAATTTCCGCGGAGATCCCTGCTTGTTCATAGGCGTCAATTGCGGCTTGTAAGGTTTTTTCGCCCGTTTGGTGCGTCACCGTTGGACAAATATCAGGCTCCAACAAGGCCAGAGCCTTTGGAAGGGTTTCATTTAACGCCAACGCTCCACGACTGCCACCCAAAACCAATAAATGACAAATAGATTTATGCTCTATAACCGGAATGGCTTCTAGCCCAGCTCTCACCGGATTACCAATCGTCACCACGTTTTTGCCCTGCAAAATGTTTTGTGGAAAAGAGGCGATCACTAGCTTTGACAGGGGAGCCAAGAGTTTATTGGTTAACCCAGGAATCGCATTTTGTTCATGAAGTGCAAGTGGAATGCCCAGAGACTTTGCTGCTAAACCGCCCGGACCACAGACAAAACCACCCATCCCCAACACCAGATCAGGCTTTATCTGCTTAATAATTCGGCGAGCTTGTAACCAGGCACGAAATATATTGAATGGTGCTAAAAGCCACCCCTTTAAACCATTGCCTCTCAAACCTTTTATCGAAATCGCGTGGAAAGGAATATCTGCATTATTGACCCACTGCGCTTCCATGCCGCCCTCAGTGCCCAACCAAGCAGTTTGAACCTGCTGCTTTTCAAGTGCTTGCGCCAAGGCAATGCCCGGGAAAACATGTCCGCCGGTTCCCCCTGCCATAATCAATATTTTCTTGTCAACACGCTTCACACTATGACTCACTCTTAACTGCCCGCGACCGCTCTACCACTGTTTGAACGTGGTCGTCGTGGTTTGGTTGATGATTTATTTGGCTTTGTCTGTTTTTGTGAGGAGGTAATATCTTTGTCTGCTTCATCATTTTCGGCATCTGAATTCTGTTTTTCTTTTGGATAAAAGCGTGTCTCATAATCCACTCTAAAAACCATTGCCAAGGCAATACTCAGCAGTAAAACACTACTGCCACCATAGCTGATAAACGGCAAGGTTAAGCCTTTGGTTGGAAAAGCCCCCAAGTTTACCCCGATATTAATACCGGCCTGGAGGATGATCCAGATACCTATCCCATAGCTAATTAAGCCACCAAAGAAATGATTGGCCTCTAGGGCTTTGTGACCAATGCGGAACAGGCGGTATAGAATTGCCAGATATAACCCAATTAATAAGACCACGCCAATAAACCCAAACTCTTCAGCATAGATAGAAAAGATGAAATCGGTATGTGCATCCGGCAGATAGAGGAGCTTTTGGACTGAGGCGCCCAGTCCATTACCAAACCAATTACCACTGCCCGAGGCAATCAAGGCTTGAGTCAGCTGATAACCGCTTCCGAAAGGGTCTTGCCAGGGATCAAGGAAGCTACTAATACGCGCCATCCGATATTCAGAGGTCACCACAAGCGCCACCAGGATCGAGACCATCGGTACCACTGTTAAAACGAAGTAACGCCAAGGCGCACCTGCAATTAACAACATCCCCGTAATAATCACGGCAATCACGAGAGTACTACCGTAGTCCGGCTCCATCAATAGCAGAACCGCCATAAGACCAAACGGTATTGCAAGCCTAATCACAGCTTCGAAGCTCTCTTTAACCGCAGTAGAATGACGATCTAAATAACCCGCCATAAAAATAACAATGGCGAGCTTCATAAACTCGGAGGGTTGAAAGTTCATGACAACCAAAGGTAACCAACGCTTACTGCCGTTAATTTCTCGACCAAAAATTAGAACCGCAACTAATAAGAAGATGGCAAAAAGAAACAGTTTACCTCGGTGCTGCTCCCAGAAAGCCAGCGGAACTTGAAACACCGTATATGCCACGATCGCGCCTAAACCCAGTGCAAACAGTTGACGATAAAAGTAGTGATCTGGGCTGTTAAAGCGCATTTGGCTAATGGCAACTGAACTTGAGGCTACCATAGTGAGCCCAATAATCACCAAAACGCCAATCAAGCCGAGCAACCAAAAATCCATTGGCCAGTTCTTTTGCTGCTGTTTGGCTTCACTCAACATCGTTAACCTCGGCTCACACCACAAGCCTGTTTAACCAGTTCACTAAAAACATCTCCTCGATGCATATAGTTTTTAAACTGATCAAAGCTCGCACAGGCAGGTGAAAACAGAACACAGTCTTCAGTTTGTGCCGTTTCCATAGCCACTCCGATAGCAGTGGTTAAATCTTCAACCAATTCTACTTCGATAGAACTATCCGCCATCAAATCTTGTCTAATCATGCTTCTGTCTTTTCCAAATAAAATCACCTTTCGGCAGTGCTCAGATAGAGGGCTCACTAAATCAGAGAAGTCAGCACCTTTCCCAACGCCCCCTGCAATCAAAACCACTTCCCCAGGAATCTGTTCGGCAAGACTCTCAATCGCGGTCACCGTGGCACCGACATTTGTGCCTTTCGAATCATTAATCCAAGTCACACCTTGGTGCACGATAACTTGCTCAGTTCGATGTGGAAGCCCCGAAAACTGACCGAGTACCGCTTCAAAGTGAGCATTATCAACTTCAAATGGTTGGCAAAGAGCCAGCATCGCCAAAGCATTCATTTGATGATGACGTCCCTGAACCCTCATTGAATCGACCTTGACTTGAGGGGTGGTTCCATGTCCTAACCAAGACCGACCCTCAAACTGAATGACACCATAATCTGAATCTGATTTAACAAAACCCTCTCCTATACAGAAGTGCACCATGGATTCGTGATGAATAACTCCCTGATCACTCAATCCGGCGGGGATCACCGCTAGTTCAGTCTCCGCAAAAACTTTCGTTTTGGCCTGAATGTAATCTTCAATGCCGACATAGCGGTCCATGTGGTCTTCAGAGATATTTAAAATGGTAGATGAGGCCGTTGTTAAGGAATAAGTCGTTTCTAACTGGAAGCTAGACAACTCCAGAACATATACATCATAGTCATTGTCATCAATTAACAGATCCAAAACTGGCTGACCAATATTACCCCCCACTCCGACAGAGTAGCCCGCTTCTTGCAGTACCATCCCTGTCATAGTTGTCACTGTGCTTTTCCCATTTGAACCGGTGATCGCAATCACAGGTGCCCCGGCAGCGCGAGCGAAAAGCTCAATATCGCCAACCACTTGCTTGCCGAGTTTTTTCAGACTGACAACCCAGGGTTCATTTTTGGAAATACCCGGACTGAGCACAATGGTCTCAAATTTTGCTAACCACTCCGTCGGAACAGCGCCCGTGACAAACTCAACTTCAGGAAATTGAGTTTTGAGCGAATTCAAATCAAGTGCCTCGCGGGTATCAAAACCAAGACAAGCTTCTCCATTCGCTTTAAAATAGCGTAAAACCGACTGCCCGGTAACCCCTAATCCTGCTACTAAATACATATTTAACGAATCTTCAAACTAGCTAAACCAATTACCACCAAGACAATGGTGATAATCCAAAAACGTACAATGACCTGAGATTCATGCCACCCCTTCTGTTCATAGTGGTGGTGCAGAGGCGCCATCAAAAATATCCTCTTGCCTCGCAATTTAAAAGAGCCCACTTGAAGAATAACAGAGACCGTTTCAGCCACAAAAATACCTCCCATGATAAGCAGAACAAGCTCTTGTTTAACTGCCACAGCCATTCCGCCCAGCGCTGCCCCAATAGCAAGTGACCCCACATCTCCCATAAAGACTTGAGCGGGGTGTGCATTAAACCAAAGAAAGCCCAGCCCTGCTCCGACCAAAGCGGCGGCTAAAATAGTCAACTCACCCACCCCTGGAATGTACGGAATACTCAGATAATTTGCAAAATAGACATGACCAGAGAGATAGGCAAACACACCCAGTGCGCCGGCAATCATAACCGTTGGCATAATCGCCAACCCATCTAGTCCATCGGTCAAATTGACCGCATTCGATGTCCCGACAATCACAAAATAACTAAACAGAATCGTCCACATCCCCAATTCGATGACCGTATTTTTCATATAAGGAATCAATAACTGTGTTTCCGTGGGAACAGTTGCCAAGGTAAACATGGCGTAAGCAGTGGCAAAACCGATGATAGATTGCCACAAGAACTTAGTTCTAGCCCGCATACCCTCAGGATCTTTGTAAACCACTTTTTTATAATCATCGATAAAACCAATAACTCCAAAGCCCAGCATCGAAAGCGTAATGACCACCAAGTAGTGGTTAGTGATGTCTCCCCACAACAGGACGGCTAAGGCGACAGAAAACAGAATCATCGTCCCCCCCATCGTCGGGGTACCCGCTTTAATAAGGTGGGTTTGCGGACCATCCTGTCGAATAGATTGTCCGACTTTTAAACGCGTCAACCAGCGAATCATTGCTGGCCCAATCACAAAAGAGAGGATTAACGCGGTAAGAACACTCATAATTGCGCGCATAGTGATGTAACTAAACACACCAAAACCGGAGATGTATTGTTGAAGATATTCTGTTAAATAGACCAGCATAAGATTACTTCCCGAGATTACTTGGTGCTTGTTGTTCTATAAGCGGTCGGGCGATTTTTTCCATCTGCGCACTGCGCGAACCCTTAACCAGTATATTGATTTGTTTCTGTTGTGATTTTGCCAACCTTAAGCTTTCACTCACCTTAGAGAGCATCTGTTCATGGCGATCAAAAAACGCACTACCCTCACCAAAACAAGATGGCATGGCTTTGGCGGCTTCACCGAATACAAAAAGAGATTTGACCCCTTTCTGTTTGGCATACTCGGCAACCTCACAATGAGCGGTTTCAGAAGTGGCACCAATCTCTGCCATAGCGCCCAAACAAAGGATCGCTTCGCCCTCCAGGGAGCATAACGCATCAATCCCCGCTCTGACAGATTCAGGATTGGCATTATAACTGTCATCAATCAGCCACCCCGTGCTAATTCTGTATTTTTGCAACCTCCCCGAAACCCCAGTAAAAGAGGAAATTGCTTTCTCAATCGGCGTCCAACTCAACCCTGCTGCCAACGCCACGGCACAACAGGCCGCCGCATTCATCGCATTATGCTGACCCAGTAGTGGCATAGACAGTGAATGCACGACACCCTCGACTTTTAGTTCAAATTCAATCCCTTCAGATTTCGGATTGACTGCCACATTTTGCAAATGAATTTCAGCCGCTTGTTGAGCACCAAACCTGAGTTTATTTGTTACGCCTAAGCTTTGCAGTTTGGCCAACCAGTCTTCATAGCCAGCAGAGTCAGTATTCAAAATCGCAACGCCATCTGACTGGTGTTGATTAAGCCCTTCAAAAATCTCCCCCTTGGTATTGATGACACCTTGTAAACTACCAAATCCCCCTAAATGAGCCCCTGAGGCATTATTAAGCACCGCAATGTCGGGTAGGGCTAAGTGGGTTAAGTATGAAATTTCTTTTAAGTGGTTGGCTCCCATTTCAATAATCGCATACTCGTGATGCGGTCTTAAATTAAGCAGGGTTCTCGGAACACCAAAATCATTATTTAAATTACCTTCCGTGGCAAGCGTCTCGCCTTCTTGAGAAAAAATGTTCAACAGCAGAGTCTTAACCGAGGTTTTACCATTACTACCCGTAACAGCGATCAATTTTTTAAGAGGCATCTGCTGGCGGTGCCATTTAGCAAAATACCCCAGTGCAAGACGGGTATCTTCAACCAAAACACCTGGGACATTCAACGAGATTTCTTTGCTCACTAAAACGGCGACAGCACCCTGCTTAATGGCTTCTTCAATGAAGTGATGACCATCAAAATTCTCGCCGACGATCGCAATATAAAGTGCGCCCGGTTGCAGTGTTCTGGTATCTGTGCTCACAGAGTTAAAGTGAACAGTATCCACGCCGACTGGACCAATCAGGTCTCCATCTGTCGCCGTTTCAAGTTGTTCTATTGACCACTGAAACATAGTCTTTCCCTCATTGATTTGCTGCGAACTCGCTTTAGATAATAAGTCAGGTTCGCTCCGTTTAGTCTTTTGCCCTGTTTGCTGTTCGACCTGCCTTTGCAGCCGACTCAAGAAACTGTCGATCTCTTGCTCAGTCATGTTCATGATCGCTTTGACGCTTAAACCATCTTTCTACAACCGCCTGGTCGCTATAAGGATATCGCTTGCCTTTTATTTCCTGATAATCCTCGTGCCCTTTGCCGGCGATCACCACAATATCTTTTTGCCCAGCTTGCTGTAATACCTGCTCAATCGCTAGGGATCTCTCCACTTCCACCATCATACTTTCTGGCTTCTGGGCCCCTTCAAGCGCCTGATCAATAATCGCTTCAGGGGCTTCATCTCTAGGGTTATCGCTGGTCAACATGACTTGATCAGAGTAGCTTTCCGCCACCTTACCCATTAGAGGTCGTTTACCTTGATCTCGGTTTCCACCACAGCCAAACACCGTGTAGAGTTTGCCCTGTCCCTGTTTATCTGACTGGTGTGCTGTGATGGCGATTAAAACCTGTTCAAGCGCATCCGGTGTATGGGCAAAATCCACAATCACAGCAGGGGATTGATGAACCACCTGCATTCTACCGGGTACAGACTGTAATCGATCAAAATTTGACAACAAAGATTTTAGGGGAAAATCGTTTGCCAATAAAATTGATAGCGCACACATTAAATTTTCAATATTAAAACCGCCCATTAAAGGGGCTTGAAAAGGCCAGGTTTCATCCTGAAAATTAAACTCTCCCTCTAATCCATTTTGGCCCAGAGATAAACGCTGCACCTGTAGTAGAGGATATTTCTCCCGTCTCTCTGTCTTTTGCTTGTCTTTATTCACAACAGGTTGGTAAGCCAGCTTATTTTGATTCGGGGTATTTAACAGCAGAACCTCTCGGCCAAGTCTGTCATCAATATTAATAATTTGATGTTGTGCTTCATACTCTTTAAACAGTCTCAACTTGGCTTGGTGGTAAGCCGCTTCGGTACCGTGAAAGTCCAAATGATCGCGCGTAACTTGGGTCAAGGCAACACTGTTAAATTGAACACCTTGAATTCGCCCTAAACAAAGAGCATGAGAGGAGACTTCCATGACGACCCATTCAATACCCCGCTGTCTAAAACCATATAATAAACGTTGAACATTGACCGCATCTGGGGTCGTATTGGCTGATTTTTCTAACTCACTTAGAACCCCATTTCCCAAGGTTCCAATCAGAGCGACTTTCTGGTCCATCTGCTCTAGTAACTGTGCCGCAAAAAAAGCCGTCGAAGTTTTGCCGTTGGTCCCCGTAATTCCGACTACTTTAAGCTGCTGACTGGGCTGATCATAGAACCAACTCGCAAACTCGCCCATCTGCTGGCGGATGGCCTCGACAACAAAGAAGCTTGGCGCCGTTAGGCCGGCCAAGGTCTTAACATACAAAGCCCTTTCTTCAGCTGTCATGCTCCGATCACTGATGATCACAGCGGGAGATTTTTTCAACACCTGCTCAATAAAATCCAATCCATGAGACTGCTCACCCTGAAGGGCAATAAAGAGATCGCCAGCCTCGATCACTCTTGAATCCAGACTCAGATGGAATATTCCATCCTGTTCTGGACCGGGTATTTCAACATCCTCCCTTTCGACCTCAAGATCATTGTCTCGGAAAAAGGATTCCACCGCCTGAATCGTCTTTAAAGGTTTTCTGGTGTGATTAACTTGCATCATTTGGCAGCCACCATCTGATCCGGCGGCACATTACGAACCCTGAGCGCTTCTTGCATAACCTCTTTAAACACCGGTGCCGCAACAGCCCCACCATAATAAACCCCTCGGCTCGGCTCATTAACCGCTGTGACCATCACCATATTAGGGTTGGAAACCGGTACCACCCCGGCAAATAGCGCCATATAGGTGTTGTCTTCATAACCCCCTAGTCGCTTGGTTTTGTGGACCGTTCCCGTTTTACCTGCAACCCTATAACCGGGAATCTGAGCCTTGGGAGCCGTCCCGCCCGGTGCCACGGCGGTCTCCATCATTTTGAGAACTTCATAGGCTACTTGTTCAGAGATCACCCTTTTCCCTTGAGGTGTTTCGGGCTGTTTCACCAACTTCAAAGGCAGCATTTTTCCTCGGTTAGCAAACAGAGAATAGGCATGCGCCAACCCTAATAAGTTAGTGTTGAACCCATATCCAAAAGAAGCTGAAGCCTGATCAATTTCCCGCCACTCTTGAAACGGTTTTAGAAATCCTGGGTTTTCCCCCGGTAGGAAAAGTCCACTTTGCTGGCCAATCCCAATATCCACCCAAAAATCGCGCTGCTGCTCAGGTGTCATCATCATGGCGATTTTCGCAGACCCCACATTACTCGATTTTTTCACCACACCCAGCGGGGTTAATTCGCCATAATTGTGGGTATCACTGATCCGGTTACCCTGTATTCTGATCGACCCCGGTTTAGTATCGATGATCGTGTCTAGCCCAATTAATTTCTGCTCTAACGCCTTGGCGACAATAAAGGGTTTCATGGTAGAGCCGGGTTCAATCAAATCAGTAACGACTCGATTTTTAAGTGCACGACCTTTGCGCTGCGACAGATCGTTTGAGTTATAGCTCGGTAGACTCACCATTGCTAGAATCTCACCCGTCTTGGCGTCCAGAATAATGGAACTGGCCGATTTAGCTTGATGTTCAATCATGACTTTTTTCAAGGCGCGATAAGTAAAGTACTGGATATTCTGATCGATACTTAACATCAGGGAATTACCCGCTTTAGCTGCCTCGACATCTTTAATAAAATCAACCACCTCACCGGAACGGCCTTTCACCACTTGCTTGCGACCGGGACTGCCCGCAAGCCATTTGTTATAGGCCAACTCAACGCCATCAATACCGCGATCATCAATATTGGTAAATCCAACTAGGTTGGCCAAACTTTCACCACCCGGGAAGTAACGACGGTATTCACCCTGAGTGTATACGCCGGTCAGTCTGAGACTTTCAATTTGCTCAGCAACTTCTGGTACCAGAGATCGCTGAATATATATAAAGCGTTTCTTCGGGTTCTGATAAATCTTTTGCACAATTTCTGCTCGGCTTTTCTCCAAAATACGAGACAGGTGTTCAGGCGTATATCGATAGCGATTTAAGAGTTGAGGATTGACCCACAAAGAGGGTTCTGACTTATCAACACTAATTTCATTGCCATTATTGGCGTAACTTAATTCAATCCGTTTGATATAAATACCGGGCAGATCCAAACCTGCAATTGTTTCAACCAACTTTTTATCTTTTATATGACGAATAAAACTTAATTTCTTATGGCGGTTTTGGGTGGCCAAGTCATTGAGTTGAACATCGGACATATTTAACATTTTCAAAAAAGCTAAGTAATTGGATTCATGCTTAATGATGACCTTGGGATCCACCCAGACGGAAGCCATCGGCGTACTTAAGGCCAACAGCTTTTGATTGCGATCGTAGATTTCACCTCTAGGTGCTGGAATTGAAATGGTTCGAACATGGCGTTTATCTGCTTCACTTTGCAAAAAATCGGTAGTGACGATCTGTACATAAAATGCTCGAACCCCCAAGGCCGCAAAGCCCAAGAAAATAATCGAAAAAACAATCCAATCCCTTCTCAACTTCATGGCTTGACTCCGATATCTACCGCGCTGTCGACAGTAGTATCAACTGCCCCCATCTGCACATCTTTACGGTCAGGCTTGAGGTACAAATATTGAAAGTTATCTTTGTTCAATGTCATTCCGAGCTGCTCTTTGGCAACTTTTTCGACCATCATCGGCGAAGTTAGGTGTCGCTGTTCCAGCATGAGACGCCCCCACTCCTCTTTCGCAACTAGGGACTGCTGCATAGAGTGGTAATAGCGGGATTCTAAGTGACGGATTTCGTGCTGAACCTGAACAATGGCCAATAGACTCACCAAAGCCAGAACAGAAAGGATAAACAGAAAAAACCCACGCCACTTAAACGCATTTAAGTGAGTGGGTTTCGGGAACCGACTTGACATCAGCCTACTCGACAAACATAGAGTGCTTTAGCATACTGGCCTTGGACATGAGGCCAAAAATGCTTAGTCAGCTTGTCGACGTAGGAAAGCAGGAATATCCAAATAGCTAGAGCTATCCATACTACCTGCGGCTGGACTACCATTGACCGCTATTTTAGGACGAACCACTTCAGGCTCCTCTTTAAGTAGCTCTGGTTGTTCAGGCTGCTGCACAACCTTAATCACCTCAGGCTCATCTTTAACCTGTGCTTCCTGCTTAGCCTTTTCATTATTCGCTTTAACAGCCTGCAAATTTGGCTTAACGACTTCAGAACTCTCAACAGCATCTAGCCCTGTTGCAACCACTGTGACGCGGATTTCATCCGTCATAGTTTCATCAACAGAAGTACCAATAATGACACGCGCATCCGCGGCGGCGACTTGATCAATCACATCACCCACTTCGTTGAACTCACCCAAGGTAAAATCCAGACCGCTGGTAATATTGACAAGTAGGCCGCGAGCACCCGATACGGAAATTTCATCTAGAAGGGGATTTGCAATCGCTTTTTCAGCGGCTTTAATAGCACGATCATCACCAGTTGCGTGACCTACACCCATCATCGCCATGCCTCTCTCACCCATCACGGTACGTAAATCTTCAAAGTCAACGTTAATCATCCCAGGACGAGTCACGAGTTCAGAGATACCTTGAACCGCACCGTGAAGTACTTCGTTCGCATAGTCAAAGGCCTTAGCGAGTACAAAATCACGACCTAACACTTTAAGAAGCTTATCGTTAGGTACTGTAATTAAAGAATCAACATGCTCAGCTAGCTCTTCAATACCGGCTTCTGCAATGTGATTACGACGTTCAAAATTAAATGGCTTACTGACGACACCTACCGTTAGAATACCCATTTCACGAGCAGCTTGCGCAACGACTGGCGCTGAACCTGTTCCGGTTCCACCACCCATTCCAGCGGTGATAAATACCATATCCGCTTCTTTAAGCTGTTCTTTAACTGCTTCAATATCATCTTTAGCCGCTTGCTTACCACGCTCAGGATCTGCGCCAGCTCCTAAACCACCTGAACCCAATTGAATACAGGTCTCTACACAAGAGTTCTCTAACGCTTGAGCATCAGTGTTTGCACACATAAACTCAACACCCTTAACATTAGAGCGAACCATATAGTCTACGGCGTTACCACCGCCTCCACCAAGACCAATAACTTTGATCATTGGCATACCAGGAGTCCGGACTGGTGTGACTTCTTTTCCAATAAAATTCATGACGCGATCCCCTTAATCAGCATGATATTGATAATAATGTATTAAAGTTTTTCAGCAATTCGCAAAACTGCACTTCTAGATCTTGCATTCTGCTGACATTCTTCCTTACTCGGAAAAATTGGTTTTCCTACTTTTTTAATCACTGGTTCAATCACTTCTAATTGAATTGGTGAATCTGGAAATAGGTCTTTTATTTTCGACTGATCGCGAATAAATACTTTTACGATCCGGTCTTCTAATGAGTGAAAGCTAATAATCGATAACCTTCCACCCGGAGCCAACACCTCTACGGCTGACTCTAAAACGTTTTTTAAAACATCCAGCTCACGGTTCACGGCAATGCGTATCGCCTGAAAGGTGCGGGTTGCAGGGTGTTTATTTTTTTCAGTCTTTGGTGAAACTCTTTTCACTAAATTGGCTAAATCTAAAGTAGTCTGCAACTCATCGCGATTGGAGGCCTCTTTTATCTCTCTAGCCAACCTGCCTGAAAAGCGCTCTTCACCATAATTCTGCAAAACCAACTTCAGCGTTTTCTCATCCACTTGCTTAAGCCATTCTTTAGCACTCAAACCAGCTTCAGGATTCATTCGCATATCAAGCGGCCCTTCACGCATAAAACTGAAACCTCGCTCAGCATCATCCAATTGCGGTGAAGACACGCCTAAATCCAATAGCACTCCGTCAACCTTGCCAACCAAGTCACGTGCTTCGCAATAGGCTTTCACCTCCTCAAAACTGCCGTATTGAATTTCAAAACGACTATCCTTAAAGTTTTGCTCCGCGAAAACGATTGCTTGGGGGTCTTGGTCAATCGCAAGTAAACGTCCCTCATCACCCAAACGGCTCAGCAACTCTCCAGAGTGCCCGCCTCGGCCAAAGGTGCCATCGATATAAATACCGCCTTGCTTGATATTCAAGCCTTCAAGCGACTCTTGTAAAAGAACTGAAAAATGTATCTGCTGCGAATTCGACATTACAGACTCAAACTCGCAACAGCTTCTGAAACTTCACCGACTTTAGCCGTATCCAGCATGCTTGGACGATTTTCATCCCAGGACTCCTGAGACCAAAGCTCAAACTTATTTCCCTGTCCCAATAAAATGGCAGGCTTATCAATACTGGCATGCTCTCTCAACAAGCTCGGTAACAATATTCGACCCTGTGAATCAATTTCCATCTCTGAGGCATGACCTAATAGTAAACGCTGGTACAATCTAGCCTGAGGATCGACATTGGGCAGCGACATTAGCTTGCGCTCAATAACTTCCCATTCATCCAATGTATAAATAAGGAGACACGGACTATTTAAATCAATCGTAGCGACCAATTGGTTATCGCTTGCTTCAGAAATAGCGTCACGATACTTCTTAGGGATGGCCATCCTTCCCTTAGCATCGATATTGACTGAATTAATTCCTCTGAAAAAAAGCATTTAAAACCACTTTCCACCACTTTCTACCACTTGATGCCACTATAAGTAGTTTTATGACCTCTGTCAACACGACAAAAGCTGATTTTCCATTACCTGACAACAACTTAGCGCAAGAAACACAAAAAAACCAAAACACTCTAAAAAAATAAATCTATATTTTTCAATAAATTACAGGGCACTTAAAATCTTGTTTTTAACTTAATACAGCAACGACTTGTATAAAAAAACAGAAAAGCAGGGGCTAGATACCACACAGATCAAGCACTATATATATGAACACAAAGACAATAAAACCCAACATATAGAACCAAAATAACAAAAAACGATGACGGGAAAGCCAAGTGGGGATTTTTTTCATTTTTTTTGAAAAAAGTGTAAAAAAGTGGGGATTTTTTAAAACAAGCCTCAAAATGAAGTTATTTCAGAGTCACGTAAAATTCAATTGACGACACTTGCTTGCCAGCTAACCTAAAAAAATGCGCTTGGCAGAATATCTAGAGAACACAAAAACGGAATGGAAGAAAGAAATTGCGTGCTTGTATCCCAACTACATTAAACCGCGCATAATGAGATTGAGTTCTGAAATACCGACCACATCGATACTCCCAGCCTTGACCTTGGGTTCAAGATAATCCGCAATGGCTTGTATCGACTCTGTCCACACAGAACCTCCACTAGCGCTTGAGGTTGTGGTCATCTCATCTCCAGCGGACAACCCCCTTCTCGATGCTTCTACACCTAATCCGGTAATTTGCCCTGCTTCACCGTACTCATAGAAGTCTACGCACTCGTGCCAAAAGTACATAATGAAACCACCGACATATTCAAGACCAGCTACCTGCTCGACCATCCTGTTATAAGATCGTTGACCAGTGACATAAGTATATAGAGGTGCATCTAGGCCATTCACACCGATAATATTAACGCTGTAAAAATGATCTGGTGCTTTACACCATTTAATACCATATTCCTTGGCGACCCTCTGTTTGTATTTTTTGGGAGGAAGGCTATTGCCTCCAGAAGAATATAAAATTGGGTTTGGAAAGCCACGCCACCTAATAAGGTTATTCGCCACCCCCATTTCTTGAATTGTATCGGCTTCAGTCTTGATGGGATTTAAACGTGTTAAGGAGCCGTTATAAATATCAAAACCATCCCCCCATGCTGTCCTAGAGAGCTCACACAAACTGTCAAAGGTTCCTCCCCAAAGCCTCAAGCCCGCAGACCAGCCCTTTTCTTTAAAGATCGGGCAAAAATTGCGATAAACATTAGTATTGGAAACATCAACCGTATGACAAATCATGGGTTTCATTTTTGTCTGTGAATATAGACCGTCTAAATAGATCGGTTTAGCAGCACCATTAAAAGCGTTATCCCACTTTAGATAGATTTTCGACAAAGCAGATCCATCAAAGAAATTGCCGGTTTCACTCACTCTCGTATTTGATGACCCGCCACACACAAAGTGTGCATCCGTTGATGGATTCCAGAGTTGAATAGTTTTCTGCCCAGACTCATAAAAGCTATTTGCAAACCTATACTCAATTGCATTTTTATTAGCGTTGGTCAGCTTAATTGAAAACGTCCCCATCTTTCCAGCACTGATGTGCATTAACAACTGCATCAAACCATCGGCAGGCACATTTATATCTAACCCGCTCCAAGATAAAGTTGTCCAACCAGAGGCTGAAATTTTAAGAGACTGTGCTTGACTCATGACGACGTCATCACTCAAACCAACAATATCACCATCGCCATTATCCGTGGGTAACCACAAAATCTCTCCATGCTTAATAATACGCTCATTATCGGGCATGTAATGATTGACAAATTCTTCGCCAACTTTCTCTTTTACCAAGCGAGCATATTTCCTTTGACGCTTAATCGGGGCTTTATTAACGCCCAATGCGTTCGATAAAGACTGGACCATGATTTGCTCCTAAACTGAATAGATTGATTGCGCGCCGATTCAACACACCGACTGCCCTTAAGGGGGTTAGCAAGACTGAGCAGCTCCTTACCATCAAATAGAATGGCAAGGCTTAACCACTGTAAACATACCATCACCTTAAACTAGTCGAGTATCTTAAGAAAAGGTTTCATGCTCTCGGTAACAATATGTTGCCCATCTTGACCAATCATAAAAGCACGGTCGATCTTCATTTGCTTAGCTACCTTTTGCCAGCCAGCTTCACCCGCAATTAAAAGTGCCGTTGCTGCAGCATCTGCCCGAGTAGGATCGGCATGCATGACGGTGACAGAAGCAAACGTCTCTGCTGGATATCCTGTATTTGGATTTAACAAATGACTATAGCGCTTTCCCCGCCATTCAAAAAAACGCTGATAGGTGCCTGAAGTCACAATCGCCACGCCTTGTTTTGCCTCAACAACAGCAATCGCTTTTTGAGGGTTTTTCGGGTTCTGTACCCCGATCATCCATGGCTTTTGATCGCGGCTACCTAAAACCAACATGTCGCCCCCTATATTAATAATGCCATCTTTGACACCATTTTCACGATAGATCGCAGCGGCTTGCTTTAAGGCGAGGCCTTTGACGTTGCCACCAAAGTCCAGTTGAACCTTAGGGTTAGTGGAACTGAGCTCATTTCCCTTAATTTGGATTTGGCTAATCGTCGCTCGATTGACTAAATACTGTTCAATGACCGATTTCGCTGGCGGTTCGCCCTGCCAGTTTTCAGAATGGAAGCCCCATAAAGCTACCAGTTGGCCAATTGCAGGGTCAAACAAACCGTCGGACTCAGCTGAGAGCTGTTGGGACTGAACTATAAACCGTTTGACCTCTTCGGTCACTTCAATCGGTGTTGATTGTTTTATCGATTGGTTGATTTGTGACAAAGTACTGGTTTCCAACCAAGCGTGCCAATCCTGATTAAAGACCACAAAACGCGCCTCAATTTGCTCAACGATTCGGTCTGATTGTGTCGGGTTTTCGGCTAGCATCTGTAAATGAATCTCCGTGCCAAAGGCATAGAGCGTCTGATGATATTCAGTTTGTTTTGAGCAGCCGCTAAGCCCCCCCGCAAAAATGGCAAAAACCAAAAAATAAATGGCTCTCAAACTATATTCCTTAATTCTTTTAATCAAATTCAATCGGCCTGTTCACAGCCAACCTAACACCATCGTTCAACAATGACCTCTTTTATTGTATTCTCTCTGTTTGTAAAAACCTTAAGATTCAATCTAAAAGTCCCCTGAACCACACAAATAGGTAAATCTTAATATATTGTTATTCTTTTACAGCCTGCTGTAGGATAGAAATTATTAAGCTGTTATCGC
>CAZJPO010000002.1:14393-44465 GCA_964547865.1 uncultured Thiosulfatimonas sp. | reverse complement strand
GCGATGAAGTTTCTATCTTAGAGCTCGAACACTATCCTGGGATGACTGAAAAGGCCTTAGAGAAAATTCGCCTTGAAGCGCACGAGCGTTGGACATTGGAATCGAGTGTCATTATTCACCGCACTGGCAAAATGTATCCGACTGATCAAATTGTACTGGTCGCTGTTTCTAGTAGGCACCGTGAGAATGCTTTTTACGCCGCGCACTTTATTATGGATTACTTGAAAACCAATGCGCCTTTATGGAAGAAAGAGACATTACCTGACGGTGAAGAAAGGTGGGTTGATGCAAGGGTCACAGACAAAGAAGCCGAAAAACGCTGGGCGTCTTAAGAGCCCTTTTGAGCGATTTCTCGACTTACAGCTTCGGGCTCGGGGTTCTTCGTTTATTTGCTAAATAGCGCGCTTCGATCCTCTTGTATTAGAGCACATTCCGGTTCTAGAAAGCTATTCGCCGCGAATTCAAACAAAAAGACTCATTACGGTTTAGTTCTATAGAGCGTAATAAAAGAATATCTGTCATTTCCCCCTTTAAGGGGAATTTTTTTGGAAAGAAAAATGAAAAGTTTTGATGAATCTCTACACTGCCTTTTAACAAAAGTAAAACCTATTCAGGAAGTGGAAACCATTTCTATTGTGGATGCCTTGGGTAGAGTCTTGGCTGAGCCAGTTGTATCACCTGTTAATGTTCCACCACATGACAATAGCATGATGGATGGCTATGCATTACATAGTTATGATCTTGAGCACAATGATAGCTTTGAAATTAGCCAACGCGTACCGGCCGGAACAACCCCTGAAGCATTGAAAACCGGTACTGCTGCTAGAATTTTCACTGGCGCGCCGATTCCAGAAGGTGCCAATCTTGTAGTAATGCAGGAAGAGACTGAAGAATTGCAGAATGGCAAGATCAAAATTACTGCTAAATCGACGGTTAAGGGCCAGAATATTCGTGTGATCGGTGAGGATATCAAACAAGATAGTACCATCCTCAAGGTGGGCCATAAACTGCGTTCACAGGATTTGGGTTTGATTAGCTCGGTCGGTCAGGCTGAAGTGACAGTTTATAAACAACTTACTATTGCCACCTTTACCTCGGGCGATGAACTTTTGGAGCCCGGTGATTCACCTGAAGCCGGCAAGATTTTCAATGCTAATCGCTATGTTCTAATCGGGTTGTTTGCCAAACTTGGCTTTAAGCTTATCGATTTGGGACGAGTTGAAGATACTCTGGAAGCCACTGTTGAAGTGATGAAAAAAGCAGCTGAAATGGCGGATGTGGTTATCTCTACAGGTGGTGTATCAGTGGGCGAAGAGGATCATATTAAGCCTGCGATTGAACAGCTCGGTAGCTTGGGAATGTGGAAAGTCAAAATGAAACCTGGCAAGCCGATAGCCTATGGCAATATTCAAGGCACACCATTTATCGGCCTGCCAGGTAATCCTGTTTCGGTATTTGCCACCTTTAAACTATTTGCGCGCCCGTATCTTTTAAAGATGCAGGGTGCGACAGAGATCAAGGCAAAACCCATTTGGTTAGAGGCGGATTTTGACTGGCTAAAATCTGGTTTTAGGCGTGAGTTTGCACG
The DNA here is from genome assembly GCA_964547865.1 of uncultured Thiosulfatimonas sp. Lineage (GTDB taxonomy): Bacteria > Pseudomonadota > Gammaproteobacteria > Thiomicrospirales > Thiomicrospiraceae > Thiomicrorhabdus. The sequence goes on along the minus strand of CAZJPO010000002.1, from coordinate 42,877 downwards.
TGCTAGGTTGGTCAACAAAAACCAAACCAGCGTTGTGCAAATCTACCCTAATCAAGGCTCAGGTGTGCTGACTTCAACCGTCTGGGCTGACGGTTTTGTGGTGATCCCAGAAGATACAAAAATTCATAAGGGTGACAAGGTTGCCTTTTATCCTTTCAACCCTGTAAATGAGTAATTTAGTATGTCTGACTTAACCCACCTAGATGAAAAAGGCCAAGCGAGAATGGTGGATGTGAGTGCAAAAGCGCACACGGAACGTTCTGCAACCGCAACGGCGACGATTTTTATGCAGCCTGAAACCCTAACGATGATTGTGGAGGGAAAGCATAAAAAGGGAGATGTCATGGCGACGGCCCGTATTGCAGGGATTATGGCCGCTAAACGTACGCCTGATTTGATTCCAATGTGCCACCCTCTGATGATTACTTCTGTCAAAGTTGAATTGACTCCAGATATGGATAATAGCTCGGTGGTGATTGAGGCAACCTGCAAAACAGTTGGACAAACGGGTATTGAAATCGAAGCTTTAACGTCAGCATCAACAGCTGCATTGACCCTTTACGATATGTGTAAAGCGGTTGATCGAGGTATGGTCATTGATCAAGTGAAATTACTTGAAAAAGTCGGTGGTAAATCGGGTCACTGGACTAGAGATTGAGGGTTTACCAATCTCTAATAAGGGAGGGGAATTGAATATGTCTTGTAGGCTTTGGCTCCCTACATTGTAGATTCGATTTTAAGGTAGGTTCGATTCAAATTGGTTTTGTGCCATGAGCTATAGTGCTTTAAATGTTTGAATTCCGACCAGTCTTGGTTTTCACTTACCGCAGTCTCTACTCCGGCCATCTCTTCTGCTTGAAGTAGCATGGTTTCATTGAGTTTCTTCAAATAATCCCCCGTTTCGCTATCCACCTGTTTCCAGTCTGAAACCTGGCCGTGTCCAGGTACAATGAATTGTGCAGGCAGTTTACGCATCTTTTGATATGCCTGATTCCATGAGATTGGGTTGGACCATGGATGCACACCTAGCATACGGTCTAAATAAACCATGTCGCCCGTGAATAACACTTGCTGTTTGGGTAGCCAAACAACGGTATCACCTGGAAAGTGGGCATCGCCATAGTAGTTTATTTGGATATCTATACCGCCTACATTGATGTTGCTGTGCTGATTATCTAATATGACATCGGCCGTTTTCATCTTGACGCCTTGCATCAATGGAACATTTTTTACCATACGCCCAACGACATCATTAAACATGGTTTTTTGAGTTTTAACGGTGTCTTTATAAGCGTAGATTGTTGCTCCATGCTTGGAAAAATAATCATTGCCCAGCCAGCGATGGTCTTGGCTGCCCAGGTTAATCACCGCAACAATCGGTTGATCCTTAATGTGCTTAGCAACTTGGTGCAGTTTTTTTGCACCTGCATCACCAGAACCTGAATCTATCAGTACCCAACCATCAGGGGTATCAATAAAGCCGATATTATTATTTAAGCCCAAGTTTTCAGGGGTGCGATCCGTGATCGGTCCAATATAGGCATAAATTCCATCGGCGACTTTTTTTGCATCAAAATCTATTGCAGTTACGGGGAATGAAACAATAAAAAGTAAAGCTGTTGCTAGCTTTAAAAAGCACTTGATTGGATTGGTTTTCATTGTGACGGTTGACCGTTTTGTTTGTCTGCTTTGTAGTTAATTCCGGTTTCTAAAACTTTAAAGGTAATTCGTTACTTTATCGGAATATAGATAACCGTCTTAATTTGGTTGGGGTGATCCACATCCGTTGGACAGTTTTCATAGGATTCAAACGGAACCCTTGGCCAATCAAATTTATAGGCTTTCATCTGTAAGTTAGCGTAAGCACTGTGCCACGCCAGCTTTAGAAAATCGTAGTCCCCGAGTAGGGTGACCTGAAAGTACTTGCCACCGGGTAACTTGGCGGTCTTTTCTTTTGGCGCATCAGAGACCGGGACAAACATATCAATTTCAAACCACGTCGGGTTTACTCTGGGTTTTGATTTGTGGTAAATCGTTGCGGGTACGCCATCAGCCGTGTAGCCGTCGGATTCCATTTCTTTAAGCATCTCTTGGAAGTGGCTGCCCATTACCTGCTTCATCTCTTCGGCTTCACCGGCAAAACGGCGGTGTAGTCCACTTTTATCGTCAAGGTTGACCTCGCCATCAAAAGAGATCGTTGGGTAGCTAGCACCCTCTTCCAGCTGTCCTTTAAGCATGTTCAAACCGAGTTCAAAGTCGTTACCTATTGTGCAGGTCATTTTCTGGGTCAGAAAGCGGAATAAGAAGGGTAGCTGTCCATCCATTATCCAGCATATTTCACAAGAACCGGCTTCAGAATTAAACTCCCAAGTAATATTTGCCGTAGATTTAAATGGTTTGATGAATTCAATCTTTTGTTGGATTTGAGATGGGGCACTAAAAGCAATATGAGTCAAGGTTCCTGAGCCAATCATTTCGCCATTCCAGCTGTAATAACCACCCACTTCATTCGGAGTTTGACTGTATTCGAGCTGGGCTTCAGGTTCATGCATGACCCAGGGACTCCAATCTTTCCAGCTGGGGAGGTCTCGGATTTTGTTGTATACAATATCCGTCGGCTGTTCAATTGTGATACAGCGTTTTACTTGGTAGCGTTTAGGCAAAGTAAATAGGTAGCCAATACCCACTAAAAGTAATAAAGCCAAAATTGAAAAAAACCACGCCATAGTGTGCTCCTAAAATACGAATCTAGAAGTTAGATTTTAAGCGATATTGTGGGTGTAATGAATGCCATTTTTACCACTATTTTTGACTTTGTAGACGGCTTCATCGGCCCTTTCGATTAAGGTGCCTAAAGAGTCTCCTTTATAGATATCCGTGATCCCTATACTTGCGGTAATGACGAACCCCAGTTCATTAATTGGAAAATCGATTTCTCTAAGGGCGTTGAGGGTTTTGTGTGATATATGTTCTGCTTCGTCGTGGCTACAGTCCTCAAGTAGAATAGAAAATTCGTCTCCGCCCCACCTTGCCACAAAGTCGGAATCCCTGACGGCTTTTTGCAAAGCTTCAGAGACCATGATTAAAAGCTTATCACCAGCTAGGTGACCAGCCTCATCATTGACGTGTTTCATTTGGTCTAAGCCAATAAACAGTAATTTTCTACTTCTGTCTTCGCGTCTGTGACTGGAAAAGACGTTATTTATTTTCTTCTCAAAAACGATACGGTTCTTTAGTCCAGTTAAATCATCATGGTTTGCTAGCCATTCATTTTTAAAGTGTAATTTATGGTCGTGTAAAGCCGCCGTCATGAGAACCTCTGCAATGGTTATAAACCAAGCTTCAACCAGGTTGAGGTAAAGAATATTCAAACTTTCCATTTCTAAAAGCTGCTCAGGTATGTTCTGGCAATAAACCAACAGAGTCATGAGCACAACCAGTGCAGGGATAAAAGCACCAATCTTTTTGATTCTAAGACCTGATATTAGAACCAGAGGGATTAATAGATGTATCGCTAGGGCAGAGATAATATCTGAAGTTGAACGAAAAGCGATCAGTGCAACAACGAAAGAGATTAATGCAATAGTGGCTAATTAAAAGGTTTGTCTACAAGTTGTTAATATCTTAGGGCTTTGCATCAAGCTGATTAATAAACCGCCAAAGACTAACATGCCGATGCTGTTTCCAAGCCACCAGAGAGTGACGATATTTATCCAGGGTATGCTTAAACTATCAATAAATGAGAGCATCATCATTGCTCCGGTGACGGCGCTAATAATGGGGCCGACTACAATAATTGCGGTAAAGAATAGTGCCCCTTGAAAGCTATCAAGCTTGCCTTTAAAACCAAAGTGTCTGGTAACCATAAGAGGAATGGCGGATTCTGCTATTGCGGCGATAATGATTGGCACTTCTGCATATAGGCTTAATAGATGCATTCCAGCAAGAACACCTGGCCAAACCCCTAGACCATAGAGAATAAAAAAGCGAGAGCGATACCCGAAGCCGGCCATATTGGGGTGACTCCGACTTGTGCAGACTGCACTTGTAAACCAATCACTCCGAGAATAAAGAAAAGGCTGTTAGCAGGAGGGATAGTTTTAGATTAGGAAGCTGGTAGAACTCAATGAACATCTTTTCCAGATGTTGACTGAAATTTCAGCAATATGATTCGTGTGATGTTTGACCATTTAGATACATCGCTCAAATTAAATAGTAACTAAGTCGCAAACCCCTCTTTGGTTTGGACAGCTTGAGTGACTATTTATGACCCCTAATACAACCAGATCCCTAGGTTAAAATATGTAATGTTATGTATATATTAAGGCATAGTTCATGGGTAAATGGCAAGCTTGGATGGGGGGATAAAACCGTAATTAAAGCTTAGCTGTCTCGATATAGGTTTGTTGAATAATCCAAGCATCTGTACTCGCTCTGTGTCTGGTTAGTTTGTTTTTGGCAATTATCTTTTCCTTAGTTTCATGCCAAGCATTCATCTGCTTTTCTGAAAGAATCATTTCTAGTGGACTGACTTGGAACTGCATCTCAATACGAGCCGCATAAAATAGCTTTGTTAGCCAGGACTTGTCGACTTGCCAGCCATCCGAGTAGAGTGTTTGGCCCTTGAGAAGTTGATTGAGTTGGCTGGCAACTTCTTTAGTGGTTTTGCCATAAACTTCTAAGTCTTGACGAGAAATCATGTGCGTCTTCTCTGCTTGTTCACACCAATCTGTCCACTCGGTAAGCGGTCTTATCAGGCTACAAAATTTAATGTCTTTTCCTAATGCAACTCCGACTTCAATTGGATAGCTATGGGAGCTGAGGCTAGAAGCTTCTATATCAATAATTGCGGGGTATATGGGGTGTTTTCTCATCTGATTCGGCTATGGTTTTAAGTTAAAGAAATCTGCTTTAACGACAGTATCGCTATTTTACATTCGATCTCAAATAGAGAATAATACTTAAAAAATACATAATAAATATAGTCTTATTTCTTTTAGAGAGAGGTTGCCATGAGTAAGTTGCGTTCGCCAAGCTTAGGTCCTATTGTCGGTCATACCACCCCGTTTTCTACTAAGGTTTGGATCAGCGGTGTCTATGAAAATGAAGGGGCTAATATCGATCAAAATCGCCGGACAATCGGTGTTATTTCTGTGATGAGTGAAGGGGGTAAAAAGCCAACCAAAAAAAGAGCTTACTACTTTCGCTTGAAACGAGAGTATGAAAGAACGGGGGTTTTCAATTTGGGGGTCGACTTAGGCCTGAAGCCTAAAGACAGTCAACCGATTCCGCTAAAACCCAATACAGAATATACCATCAAGGTTGGAGTCTTACACATGGATGATCCACACCCTGATGATCCAAGTGCCAGTACCGGTGACCTCTCTTTAAGATTGCCTCCTGCAGAGGTTTGGATTAAAGAGCTGGAATACTTGAATCCTAAAGATTCTGAAGTCAAGGTGAGAACGTTTAGTGAGGCAAGTGATTCAACCCAAGATATGAGCTTTATTCTCGGCTCTTGCCGCTACCCCGGGCTGTTATGGAAAACCAAACATTCGGATAAAATTTTTAAGCCTTTGCTAAAAGAAGCGCTGGGTCGAGAGGGACGATCACCCATCCAAATGACATTGATGGTGGGAGATCAAATCTATGCCGATATGCTGAACCGACATATTCCAATCGGTCTGGCTGACTCCTATGAGGAGTTCCAAGAACGATATCATTCGGCATTTGGCTCGAGAAATATGCGCAAGTTATTGAGACATATTCCAACTTATATGATTCTGGACGATCATGAAATTGAGGACAACTGGAGTCAAGACCGAATTACCAAATCCGAAAGTCGCAGGGTGTTTAACTATGCAATTAATGCCTATAGAAGCTACCAGTGGATTCATGGACCAACCAATTATGGCCAAAGATTGTTCTACGACTTTGAGTGTCACAATTACCCTTTCTTTGTCTTGGATAGTCGAACTCAGCGCTATATGAATGATGTGCCTCACTGTCTTGAAGACAATCATTTACTTGGCCGCCCAACCTTAGCCGAAGAGGAACCAGGGCAATTAGATTTTCTACTTCATTGGCTGAAAACCAATCAAAGGCTAAAGGGGGATGCGCCTAAATTCATTGTCAGTGCCAGTGTGTTTGCTCCCAACCCAATAGACTCCAGAACCGGCCGTGATGGGCGAGATGAGGATAAGGTAAAGTGGGCTGAAGATACCGATTCATGGCCAGCATTTCCCAAAACCCGAGCGGCGATTTTAGAATGTATTGTCAAGCATAAGATTCAAAATGTAATTTTCTTGTCAGGGGATATTCACTGCAGCAATGTCGCCAAGTTGAGCTTTTCTGGTAGTGAAGAAGCTGAGCAACTCAAAGCGTTTTCTATTGTCTCCTCAGCGTTTTATTGGCCATTCCCATTTGCTGATGGTGAACCCTCTAATTTTGTACACGACTCTAATGAAGGTGGTCAAAAAGACCCCTTTAAATTCAAGGTGAATGGTCAGGAAATCACCATGGATTATAAAGCGTGGAACTTTAACCAAGAGGACAACTTCAACCGAATAGATATCGATGCCAGCCAAAATAAAATCAGAGTAACGACCTTTGGTCAGAAAGGTCAGGTTCTAGAGACGGGGGGCTGGCTACCGGGTTCGGATACTAAGGTTTTGAGAGCGGACTTAGAACTTGCCCCTTGGTAAGGTCGTGGATGCATATTTAAAAAGAAAAAACCGTTATTAACGAATCTAGAAAAGTTGAACACGATAGAGGGAAAAAATAATGAAACCGATCTCCTCTCCTTTAGCCGATATCAAACCGAACTATGATGCGATTGTCATAGGTTCTGGCTATGGCGGTGGTATTGCCGCATCTAGACTGGCGCGTGCTGGGCAAGAGGTTTGTTTGCTGGAACGTGGACGAGAATTTTTGAGTGGTGAATTTCCAGATACGGAAACCGAGGCGATTGGAGAGCTGCAGTTCCAGTTAAAGGGTAGGCATCTCGGTGATGAAACAGGGCTGTTTGATATTCGGGTTCAGGATGAACAAAACGTGGTGATCGGTTGTGGTCTAGGCGGTACCTCTTTGATCAATGCCAGTGTCTCTTTAGAACCTACACCGGAAGAGTTTGAGCACGAGGCTTGGCCAGAAGCGATTCGCCAAGATACTGGTGGTCGATTAAAGCAGGGTTTTGAACGCGCGGCAGAGATGTTAAAGCCGGAACCTTTTCCCGAAGACTATCCTTTTGTTAGCAAACTCAAAGCGCATCAAAAGTCTGCTGAAGAGATGGGCTATGAATTAAAACGGCCACCGATTAATGTCTGTTTTGATACACCTGAAGATGGCAAAAACCATGTCGGAGAGGAGCAGGAAGCCTGCGGTAATTGTGGTGACTGTATTTCGGGTTGTAATAACGGTGCAAAAAATACCACGCGAATGAATTATTTGCCCGATGCATGGAACCATGGTGCTGATATTTTTTGCTTTGCCAAGGTTCGGTGGATTGAGAAACGGGCGGAAGGTTGGCGGGTTTACTACCAGTCAGTTGAAAGTGGTCGAGAGGTTTTTGATGCAAAAGAGATGTTTGTCGACGCAAAAATTGTGGTGCTTTCTGCAGGAACTTTAGGATCAAATGAGATTCTGCTGCGCAGTCGAGAAAAAGGACTGATATTGTCAGATCAACTTGGACAACGTTTTACCGGAAATGGCGATGTCTTGGGGTTTGGTTTTAATGCTGATCAAAAGATTAATGGCATTGGTTGTGGTGAAACACCGGATGAAGATATGGAGCCCGTTGGTCCCTGTATCACCGGTTTAATCGACATGCGACAAAATATAGATCGCAGCAAGCGGATGGTGATAGAAGAAGGCAGTTTGCCCGGTGCCATGAGTTTGATGTTACCTATGGCGTTTGCGACTGCATCTGGGTTAATTGGCAAGGATACCGATTCCGGTGTATTGGATGAGATACAAGAAAACACTCGTGTGTTGGATAGCCTGATCAGAGGGGCATACCACGGCGCAGTTAAGCATACCCAAACCTATCTGGTCATGAGCCATGATGATGGCGACGGAGAGATACGTCTAGAAAATGACCACGTCCAAATTGAATGGCCCAATGTAGGTCATCAAGCCAACTTTGAGTATGTTAACGAGCAACTGACCAAGGCCACTGAGGCCCTGGGGGGAACCTATATTAAAAACCCTGTTTGGACAGACTTGTTTAACAAGAGTCTTGTGACGGTTCACCCTTTGGGTGGTTGTAATATGGCTGATGACGCGGGTAAAGGCGTCGTTAACCATAAAGGTCAGGTCTTCACTGGCGCGGGTGATGAAATTCACCAAGGCCTCTATGTTATGGATGGTTCAGTCATCCCGACCTCTTTGGCAGTGAATCCCTTATTTACCATCTCGGCAGTGAGTGAGCGCAGCTGTGCATTGATGGCAGAAGATTATGGCTGGCAGATTGATTATCAATTGCCCTCGTCAACGGCTCGAGAGCGCCCAGAACGTAAACCGGGTATTAAGTTTACCGAGAAAATGACGGGGCACTTTTCAAGCCAGCCTACCTCAGGAGAGGGCTTGGAACCTTATTTAAAAGCAGAGTCTTTCGGACAAGAGTCTGATGCTGAGATGTATTTTGTGCTTACCGTGACCTCACATGACTTACAAGGTATGTTAGAGGATCCAGAGCACAGAGCTTATATAGCCGGAACCGTGACGAGTAGCGCGTTATCTGATTCACCTTTGACCGTGAGTGAGGGGGAGTTTAGGTTGTTTGAAAGGGTGGATTTTCCTCCTGAGACAAGACAGATGCGCTATCGAATGAAGCTCCATGCAGAGGGAGGTGAGACCTACTATTTTGATGGTTTTAAACAGATAAAAGACGACCCTAACCGTTTGGATATGTGGTCTGATACGACAACACTGTATGTTGATATTTATAAATTGGACGGTGAACAAAAGATTCATTTTGGCAAGGCTGTATTGCATATCCAGCCCCAGGATTTAATGCGTCAGTTAACGACAATGAGTGCGACGAATGCGGATAATTTGGCGCATCGATTAAAACTGATTGCCCAGTTTGGACAATTCTTTGCCGGCACCCTCTATGAGAGTTATGGCGGTATCTTCTATGATGGTAAACCAGATCATCCGCCGAGAAAAAAACGCACTTTAAGAGCGCCTGTGCCGGAGATATTTCCTGTTCAAACGGATGACGACCAAACAATTAAACTGACTCGTTATCAAGGTGGAAGTAAAGGGCCGGTAATGTTGGTTCACGGTTTGGGGGTTTCCTCTAAAATTTTTTCAACCGATATGATCGAGACCAATTTAGTCGAGTTCTTAGTCAGTCATGATTTTGATGTTTGGTTACTCGATCTGCGTGTCAGTATTGATTTACCAACGGCTCGGGATTCGTTCAATGGTGATCAAGTTGCCAAATTTGACTATCCCGCCGCAGTGAATAAGATTCGAGAAACCACTGGTGCGGAATCAGTGCAAGCCGTTGTGCATTGCTACGGTGCCACCACTTTCTTTATGTCGATGTTACAGGGGTTGGAGGGTGTTAGAAGTGTGGTTACTTCCCAGGTGGCTATTGATCTTGTCCCCCCACTGATAACAAAAGTGAAGACTCATTTGCGAGTACCCTCTATGCTTAAATCGCTAGGGATCGATTATATGAATGCCAAGGTGCCGGAAGACCGGGGTGGTTTTTTCACTCGGATTTACGATCGTCTTTTGGACTTTTACGCAATGATCTTTGCTCAGGGACGCTGTAATGAAGATACCTGTCACCGTATTACTTTTATGTATGCCCCTCTCTATAAACATGACCAATTAAATGATACCTTGCACAGCCATTTGGGAGAGTTATTTGGTGAAGCGAATATGACGACTTTAAAACATTTGGCATCAATGTGTCGAACCCAGCAGTTGGTTGACTTTCATGGTAATAGCCAGCCTTACCTAGGACATTTAGACCGACTTAATTTACCGATCCTGCTTCTTTCAGGGGCGGAGAATCAGTGTTACTTACCGGAGAGTACCTTACGAACTTATAATACGCTTGGCAATCTGCATGGTTTTGAACAGTATCAGCGAGAAGAGGTTGAAGGCTATGCTCACATCGATTGTATTTTCGGTTATAAAGCCAGTGTAGATGTGTTCCCTAAAATTGTAGCCCATCTAAATGAACACGCATAAAAAAGCCCGCAACTGCGGGCTTAAGTATTGGTTTAGGTTCATTTAACTTTGAAAGGTGCTTTTACGCTTCATTCGACGTGGTTTCCCTTTGTCTTTATTGTTCGTGCGTTTTTTCTTATGTTGATTTAGGCGACGTTTGCCTTCCCCCTGTGTCTTAACGGCGGAGATTTTCAGCTGTTGACCACATACCCAAGCCTTCTTCAGGTCACTTAAGATCTCTTTAGGCATGCTCTCAGGCAGATCTACCATACTGAAGTTATCTTCAATCGTTAGCTGACGAATAAATTCACTGTCCAGTCCTGCTTCATTGGCAATACAACCGACAATGTTGCCTGGTTTTACACCGTGTGTTGACCCAACCTCAAGGCGGAATCTTGCCATTCCTTCATCCGGTGTTTCACTGCGCTCACGACGAGGTTTACGTTCACGTCCTTTTCTTGGCGCTCTATCTTCATGGTTGCGCTCTTTACGCGGCTCACGAATTGGCTTATCCGGCATAAAGAATGGAACGTCACCTTGCATTAATCGAGCAATGGCTGCTGCAATTTCAACGGCTGGGATATTCTGCTCAGTTTCGATTTGTTCAATGAGCTCTTGATAAAAGGCGATATCGTCAAACTGAGTCGCTTCAATAATGCGTGTTTTAAAGCGCTCAACTCGGCTGTCGTTGATTTGTTGAGTTGAAGGCAGGTGCATTTCAGGAATAGCACTTTTGGTGGTTCTTTCAATCGACTTTAACAAACGTTTTTCACGTGGCGTAACAAATAGAATTGCCGTTCCAGAGCGGCCTGCTCGACCTGTACGACCAATACGGTGAACATAGGCTTCGTTATCTTGAGGAATATCGTAGTTAAAGACATGGCTAATACGCGGTACATCAAGACCACGTGCAACGACATCTGTTGCAACCAGAATATCGAGTTTACCTTTTTTCAATTGGTCGACAATACGCTCACGCTGATTCTGGGCAATATCACCATTTAGAGCCGAGGCAGCGTAGCCACGAGCCTCCAGTTTTTCGGCCAGTTCTACGGTCGCTGTTTTAGTGCGAACAAAAACAATTGAGGCATCGATTTTATCTTCGGCTTCTAAGATTCGTGTTAGGGCATCTAGCTTATGGTTACCACTCACAAAGAGGTATTTTTGATCGATTGTGGTCGCTGTGGCCGTTTTCTGCTTGATGATGACTTCTGTTGGGTTATTCAGGTAATTCTTTGCAATGCGGTGAACTTCTTTTGGCATCGTTGCAGAGAAGAGTGCAATTTGGCGCTGTTCTGGTGTCTGTTGCAGGATCCACTCAACGTCATCAATAAAGCCCATACGAAGCATTTCGTCGGCTTCATCCAGTACCAGTAGCTTTAGGTTGTTTAGCTTTAAGGTGCCTTTACGCATGTGGTCCATAACACGACCAGGGGTTCCCACTACCACTTGCACACCGCGTTTTAGCGCGCGAATTTGACTGCCGTAATCTGATCCACCGTAGATTGGTAGGACATGGAAGCCTTTCATATATTGTGCAAAGCTTTGGAAAGCTTCGGCTACCTGAATCGCCAGCTCACGCGTTGGCGCTAACACCAAAACTTGTGGGTCTTTTGCTCTTGTATCTGCTTGGGTCAGCGCAGGCAGGGCAAAAGCGGCTGTTTTACCAGTACCTGTCTGTGCCATCCCTAAAATGTCATTACCGGTTAGCAGGGCTGGAATGGCTTGCGCTTGAATAGGAGAAGGGGTTTCATAGCCGATTTCGCTAATCGCTTTGATCACTTCTGGAGTGAGGTTTAAGTCTTTAAAGGTGACTTCAGTCGTCATTTGGTTTCCTTTCTCAGTACTGAGAATAAGTGCCTTTGAACGTTAAAACAATGAAAACAATAGAAAATCCAGCGACCAGACATGGAAAGCTAGCTTTAACGTTGTATTTACAAAATTCGATTTTATTCTGGGGCAAATGGTTATTTAGCTATTTGCAAGAGCACTAAATTTAACTCTTATTGATAGAGCGGTTTGCATCAGAATAAACGGGTCACTTAAGTCAGTGAGATAGGCAAATGGCTCTATTAAGGCCTTTAGATCAATGGCATGAATTAAAAATACAATCTCATCTATTTTAACGAGATGTATTTGAACCATTTTCTGGGTAAGGTCTCTTTATCAACCTCTCATCACTTCGCGATATTTATGTTTTCGGATAACGAGCTGATTGAAGGTTGCGCATCATACTAGAATGCTGGGGCATATGCAAACGGGAGGGGCAATTTTTATTTATTTTTCAATAAATTGCTGTTCAAAGTTCTCAGCATTACAAGGCTGACTATAGAAAAAACCTTGAATTAAAATGTTGGATGATTTTTCGTGTAGAAAGTTGACTTGTTCTTGGGTTTCAACCCCTTCGGCAACAATGTCAATATCTTTAGTGTTTGCCAAGTGAATAATTGACTCGATAATAGCCACATCTTCTTTACTGTCAGGTACTTTATCAACGAAGCTTTTATCAATTTTGAGTTCGTGAACTGGTAGTTTTTGGAAGTAACTCAGAGATGAATAACCGGTACCAAAATCATCAATCGCCACTTTAAAGCCCATCTCATTCAGTTCGGTAATTTTTTGCAGGGCGCTTTCGGTGTCGGAGATAAAGAAACTTTCGGTCAGTTCAAGCGTAATGTTTTTAGGGTTAACCTTGGTATCTTCCATACACTCCATAACGTGTTCAATGAAGTCGGCTTCATGGAATTGAATTGGACTGATATTAATCGAGAGGTTGAATTCGGGGATTAGTTGACTCCAAATTTTTGCCTGATTGAATGACTCAATCATTACCCAGTTACCAATACTGATAATCTGTCGGCTTTCTTCTGCAATCGGGATAAATTGAAGGGGAGAAATCGTACCGTGCTTTGGGTGATTCCAACGAATAAGGGCTTCAGCACCAACCAATTTACCCTTGCTGTTGATTTGCGCCTGATAGTTTAAAACCAGTTCATTGCGTTTACTTGCCTGAGTCAGGTCGTTTTCTAAATGGCGTCGATGCTTAACTTCATCAGTTAAAGTCGGTTCATAGACGTAAATCTTATTTTTGCTACGAGAGTTTTTGGCTTCACTGACGGCAAGATCTGATTTGATGACGAGATTTTCAGCAGATTCTTTGTCATCACTCGGGTAGATTAAAATACCAATTCGAGCCGAACTGTGCAGGGTGAGATGATCAACATAAAAGTGATGGTTTAAGGTATCTAGAATTTTGTTGGCTAAGGTCATTGCATTTCGCAACACTTTCTCACGGTCAGGGCTCTGATCTTGTGTCGCAATAATGAATTCATCTCCGCCAATTCGAGCGAGGTTATCTTCTTCTCGCAGACTCCTTTTTAGAGCGACTGCGATACGCTTTAAAAAACGATCTCCTGTTATGCGTCCAAAGGCATCGTTAATACTTTTAAAGCGATCTAAATTGACGTTGATTAGGGCGCTGTATTCTTTTTGACGCACGAGGTGTTTGATTCGCGTGCCAATATATTCAACCGCCAGCTTGCGATTAGCCAGTCCGGTCAAACCGTCATAAAACGCCATGTGCTCGATTTGTTTGTGAGCCTCTTTGATATCACTGATATTTTGAATGTTGACGACAAAGTACTCTAAGTTATTGGAGGAATCCAATACCATTGAGATACTCATGGCGGCAGAAAATACCGCATCGTCATCTTGATAGATTTCAACTTCACCCGACCAAAAACGTTGATTTACAACTGTCGTGAGATAACTTTCATCTTTATCTTTCCAGTTGACTCTTTTTTCGAACCAAGACATCAAGTTGGTCTTTTTTAGCTCATGTTTTGATAAGCCAGACATCTCTAAAAAGGTTTTATTGGCCTCGATAATAAAGCCCTTGTCATTGGCGATAAATTGACCATTGAAACTATTAAAGGCGGCTTGCATGAGTTTCTTGCGTTCAATGGCTTTGGTGTGAATGGAACGGTCATAAATGACCAGCAGGACTTGTTTGACTCTTTTCTTTTTATCAAGCAGTACTTTACCGCTTAACAATAGCGCGCGGCTTTTGAGGGTTTTAAGGTTGTTGTACCAGACATTGGTTTCTTTTGGGGTGGATTGCTTGTCTTGGATAATGCTGTGGAGCCAAAGGGCTAGGTCAAAGCTGTTGGTTGCTTTACGGTTTTTGAAGAGACGAATTTGCTGTCTATCAGGATGAAAGGACTTATCGATAGGCAATAGCTTCTTGGCATAGTCATTCACGCACTCTATGCTCAAGTCAGAACGAAATACAATGATGCCATCATGGATGGCATCAAGGATAGCCAGCTTATTCTGTTTCTCTTCTTTGAGCCGACGAACTGATTTTTCTAATTTAGATAGTTGGTAATCAGATTTACCCATAAGTGTAAATGATTCCTAGACTTTTATAACGTTATTTGACTGAATATAACATTAAAAAACTCAATCAAAAACACATATAAGCAAAATAATTAGGAATAAATCAAATTGGGTAGCCAAGTGACTAATTCTGGCCAAATAGCAAGCACCACAAGCATCGAAAGTTGGATTAGGATAAATGGCAAGACACCTTGGTATAAATCCTTTGTTTGCAGCTCTGGTGGCGCAACACCGCGCAGGTAAAACAGGGCAAAACCAAATGGTGGGGTTAAGAATGCGGTTTGCAGATTAATGGCAATCATAATACCCAGCCAAATAGGATCAACCCCCATCATTAATAAAATCGGAGCAACGACTGGCACAACCACATAAGTGATTTCAATAAAGTCGAGGAAAAAACCGAGAATAAACATTAGTGCCATAACGATCAGCATTGCGGTAAAAACACCACCCGGCAAGTCGGTTAATAGTTCGGTAATTAAGTCATCCCCACCCAAACCACGGAAAACCAGAGAGAAGAAAGCGGCGCCGATAAAGATCATAAAAATCATACTGGTGACGGTTAGCGTATTACGCATGACTTTTTGTAACACAGGCAGACTTAATTTTCGATTGCCAATTGCAAGAACCAGCGCGCCAAGCGCTCCTAAAGAAGCGGCCTCTGTTGGTGTGGCATAGCCGGCCAAGATTGACCCTAAAACCAATAGAATTAAAGCCAGCGGCGGTAATAAGCTTTTTACTACTCTCATGGCCAGTCCCGGCGCGACGGGTTCACCGACATGGTTTGGAATCTGTTCTGGTTTGGTAAAGGCCTTAAATAGAATATAGGCCATATAAGCCGCTACAAGCATTAGCCCGGGAAGCAGAGCACCAACAAACAAGTCGCCTACGGATAGGGTTTCTGGCGAGAAAATGCCTTGGTTCAATTGCGCCTGTTGGTAAGAAGAAGATAGTACATCGCCTAAAAGAATTAACACAATAGAGGGCGGAATGATCTGCCCAAGGGTTCCAGAGGCACAGATAGTCCCGCTGGCAACTTTAGGGCAGTAGCCCTGTTTTAACATGGTGGGTAAAGCGAGCAGTCCCATGGTGACCACGGTCGCCCCGACAATTCCAGTGCTGGCAGCGAGCAGAGCCCCCACGATAATCACGGCAATGCCCAAGCCACCCTTAATACCGCGCATCACCTCTTCCATGGTTTTTAGAAGGTTTTCGGCAATCTTGGACTGTTCGAGCATAATGCCCATAAAGACAAACAGTGGCACCGCAATCAGGGTTTCATTGCTCATAATGCCAAAAATACGGTTGGGGATACTCTGCAAAAACGCCATATCAAAGGCGCCAATCAAATTAGCAAACAGAGCAAATAAAAGCGAGACACCCGCAAGGGTAAAAGCCACTGGAAAACCAGTCAAAAGGGCGATAAAGACCAGTGCAAAAAGGACTAAAGCTAACCATTCCATTACAGCTTGCCCTCCTCTTCGACAGAAGACTCTTTTTCTTTTTCGGCCGGAGGGCTAAACAGGGTTAAATAGCTATTGGCGATAATTGCCATGGCTTGCAAAATCACGAGAACAGCCATAATTAGAATCAAACTCTTAAGCATATAGAGGTACTCAATGCCGCCGGCTTCTGCAGAGGTTTCCTGAATTTTCCAGCTCATTGCGACATAGTCCCAGCCAGACCAGAAGATGTAAATCATCACAGGCAAAGTAAAGAACACGCTTCCCAGTAAATTCACCCAAGCCTTTCGATATTCTGAAAATTGGCCGTAGAAAACGTCGACTCGCACATGTTGGTTTTGGGTGTAGGTATAGGCAACCCCCAACATAAACAGAATCGCATGGTTATACATAATGCTTTCTTGCATGGCGATAGAGCCAGTATTAAAGCCATAGCGCAGAATTACAACCAGTGCGGTAATTAAGACGAGGGTAAGACTACCCCAAGCGACAAGATTGCCGAACTGGATTTGGAATGCATTCTGTCGACGAATGAAATTGGCAAGAAAAGCGTGTAACTGCATGTTTTATATAAATTAGGCTCAAAAATATTAGGCAGTATTTTAACGATTCTAAGCGTAAAAAGGGCAGTTTCTGCTTAACCCGGCCTTAATACCTTGAATCCCCCTTTTAAATTGTCGGTAGAATAACCTGATTGTTTTGTTGCCTTTATTGAGTCTGTTTTGTCTGAGTTGGTTATTGTAAAAGTTGCTGTTCCGGGCCCGTTTTTGGCGCCTCTAGACTATCTGTTTCAGACAGAGGCCGATCTGTTACAAGGCTCAATAGAGCCGCCGGTGGTTGGCGGTCGAGTTTGGGTACCGTTTCGCAATAAAAAGTTGGTGGGTCTGGTAATGGAAATTACCGATAATCCCGATTATGATTTGGCGAAAATCAAACCCGTAGCCGAGGTTATAGACAAACAACCATTACTTTCTAAAGCGGATATAAAGCTTTTAAACTGGTCGGCTCATTATTACCATCAGCCGATTGGTGAAGTGGTCATGACGGCTCTGCCGAAACGATTGCGTGCCGGAGAGACCGCTGAAATTAGCGGTATGCGGTATTGGCAGCTTTCCGAATTGGGCAGGGAGAAAAACATTGAGGCTATTTCTGCCAGAGCCAAACGTCAACGAGAGCTGTTTCAATACCTAAAGCAACACAACCTACAATCGGAATCTGACCTTAACGCTGCGTTGGAAAACTGGCGTCCTTCTGCTAAAAAACTCACCGAACAAGGATTGCTAGAAACCACTTTTGGCCCTTGCCTGCTTGAACACCATTATGAAACACCGCCACTACATACGTTAAATAGTGAACAGCAATTGGCAGTTGATGCGGTGTCAGAGTCTCAGATTCCACAGGCTTGTTTCTCAGCCTTCTTACTGGAGGGAGTAACCGGCAGTGGGAAGACGGAAGTCTATCTGGGCATGATTGAAGCTGTGCTGAAGCAAGGTAAACAGGTCTTGGTGTTGGTACCGGAAATTGGCTTGACCCCGCAGATGGTTAACCGTTTCGAATCGCATTTGCAGACTCGGGTGGCGGCGCTACATTCTGGATTGAATGATTCTGAGCGTCACTGCGCCTGGCATTTAATCAGAACGGGTCAAATTCAAGTTTTGCTGGGCACGCGATCGGCCGTGTTTGCGCCTTTTAAAAATTTAGGCTTGTGTATTATTGATGAAGAACATGACCTCTCTTATAAACAGCAAGAGGGGTTTCGCTACTCTGCACGGGATCTGATTGTCCAACGAGCCTATCAACAGAATATTCCAGTGGTACTCGGTTCAGCAACCCCAAGCTTGGAAAGCTTGCATAATGCAAAACTTGGGCGCTATCAGCACCTGCATCTTAAACAAAGAGCAGGAATGGCTAAACCGCCTAGCTTAAAGTTGCTCGACATTCGTGGTGAGAAAATTCAAGAGGGGGTGTCCACTCCGCTGAAGACGGTTATGCAAAAACATCTTCAACAGGGCAACCAAGTACTGCTTTTCTTAAATCGCCGTGGTTTTGCACCGGTTTTGATGTGCCATGAGTGTGGTTGGCAGGCGGCTTGTCCAAGTTGTGATGCCAATATGACGCTGCACCGAAACTACAATTCCAATGACCTTGAAGCCGGTTATTTAGTTTGTCACCATTGTGGCGAGCAGTTGGCAAAACCAAAAGCTTGCCCAAGCTGTCAAAGTGAAGAATTTGTTAAGGTTGGTCAGGGTACAGAGCGTCTTGAAGAGACCATGCAGGAGTGGTTTCCAGATAAAAAAATCTTGCGGATTGATCGCGATACGACCCGTTTAAAAGGGGCGATGGCTGAATTGACCGCCAAAGCCCAGCGTGGCGACGCTGATATTTTGATTGGCACTCAAATGCTCGCTAAAGGACATCATTTTCCCAATGTGACCTTGGTGGGTTTGTTAGATATTGATCAAGGGCTTTTCAGTGCCGATTACCGCGCTTCAGAGCGAATGGCCCAGTTGATTGTGCAGGTCGCGGGGCGAGCCGGGCGAGCAGAAAAGCCGGGCGAGGTGCTTATTCAAACTCA
Source organism: uncultured Thiosulfatimonas sp. (assembly GCA_964547865.1). GTDB lineage: Bacteria > Pseudomonadota > Gammaproteobacteria > Thiomicrospirales > Thiomicrospiraceae > Thiomicrorhabdus. Next base: position 24,253 of record CAZJPO010000002.1, on the reverse strand, counting down.
CCATCCTGATCATCCATTACTCACCACCTTGATAGGCAATGGTTATGCTGAGTTTGCTAATCAAGCGGCTGTAGAGCGGCAGACCGCGCACTTGCCCCCGTTTCAGTATCAGGTCTTGATCAGGGCTGAAGCGGTTGATCCAAATGATACGGGCAATTTTTTAGCCTCTTTAAAAGCGGGGCTGGAAAATATTGTCAGCCAGCATCAAAAAAGCGAATCAATACCACCGCGCTTGAAAATATGGGGCCCCGTTTCTGCCCCTATGTTGCGTCGTCAGGGACGATACCGCTATCAACTCATGGTTCAATCCCCCAGCCGCAAAGAGCTACATCGGCTGTTTGCAGAAATTCAACCGCATATCTATGCCAGCCCTTTGGCGAGAAAAGTCCGCTGGAACCTCGATACCGACCCTCAGGAAATGTATTAATTACCCAGATTAAACGCAAGGATAAGCTCAGCTTTGTGACCCGCGAACTGTTCTCAATGATTCATTCAATATAAAACAGTTGTTATTGTTGTCTAAATTGGGTAATTTAATTCTGAGTGTTTTACTGGGTTATTCGCATTGCCCTTTTATAGAATCAGTCTCATATCAGAAGGATGGTTTTTATGAATAGTATGGTTAGTCCCCTAAAAAGTCTTCGTGCATTAACACTGAGCCTCGCCGTGTGCGCTGTATCCATGCCTGCTTTTGCAGGAGGGTTTGTTGTCGATGAAGCTAACTCAAACGTCAATTTCTCGGTGACAAAAGTTCAGTATGTGATTGAACCCGCAGAGTTTAAGAAAGTGACTGGGCAGGTTTCTAAAGATGGTGAAGCAGAGTTTGTGATCGATATCTCCAGCGTGTTTTCAGATAACGATGTTCGTGATAAACGCTTAATTGAAATGTTTTTCCAAACTGAGTTTTTTGCGACTGCAGTGATTAGTGCTGATATAGAAGCCGAGTTAATGTCCGCTAAAAAACCGACTAGGGCTTCTATTCCTGCGACAATTGAGTGGTTTGATCACACTGCAGAGATAGAACTCGATGTGATGGTTGCCCCAACGTCTAATGGAGGCTTGCTTGTCACCTCGATGGCCCCCACCATTATTGATGCTAAAAAATTTGGTGTACCGACTGACCATTTAGAAGCCTTAAGAAAGGTTTGTAATAACATCAGTATTGCCGACAAGGCGGCGGTTAATTTTGTGTTGACCTTGAAGAAGTCTTAGGTGTTGAACGTCAAAAATATAGTTTATTGCCAAGCACACCTTAGTGCTTGGCAAATAGAACTTGTTTTGGGTTGGCGACATAAAGTAGAGGGGAGAGCACCACATAATCGGTTAATGCTTGGTCTAGTTGACCCTTTGTTTGCACAGAGATAGTTGTAATTTTCTCTCTAGGCAAGTTGTAAGAAAGGTCACCGACGATACCGGCATTGTTTGAAATATGATTGATACCAGTAAAGACCAGCATTTGATCTACCTGTTTTTGCTGAATAGGTTTTAGAGTCAAATGGCTCATGGTTGATTCCCACAACCGATTGATTTGCACCATATTGTCGATTTTTTTGGATTCACTGAAATACTGACTAAAATGCTCCTCTAATTTCATTAGATGTTCATCAGAGGTTGGATAAATTTTGGGTGCGATATAAGCTTTCTCCAGCTCTGTTAGGCTTTCTAAACCCTGTTTAGAGATTTTGTTATTAATTTCTTGTGGCGTGCCAATCGCATAAACAGGGAGTTTATGTTGTTTTGCATAAGATAGGATTGGGCGGAACATCCTATAGTCATAGCCCCAGCGTTGAGCGTATTCAACCTGCTCTAAAAAGTTTATCTCGCTGATCTGGTCATTGAGATAATCATTAACAACGGGCTGAAAATGAGACTGAATCCACTCTATTCCGATACCGAGTTTTTTTCCTTGGGTTTGGTTTTGTTCGTGTAGGTTTTTTAAAACACCAAGTTGAACGAGGTGTTGTTCAAATTGGTTGTGTATTTCGCCAACCAAAACCACTTTCTTATTTTTTAAATTTTGTTTAAGTTGAGGTAGCTTAAACTGATTATCTTTTGTGATCACTGGCGGAGCATAGATTGCCATAAGCCTTGACAGGGTCTGTTCGTCGGCAGGAATCGTGTTGCGTTTGTTTTGTTCGGCAAAACTCTGCGAAGGCAGCGCAGTCAGAAAGACAGTTAAAGTCATCAGCGCTTTTAATATCGAGGAACTGGTCATTTGAGTGAATGTAAGGTTCATATTGTCTAGCTCTCTGGGTTATAAAGTTGATGAATTAGAATGCAAATGATAATGATTAATGTTTGTATTATATATCGCCAGCGGACAGATTCGCTATTTAAATGATTTAGGAGCTTTAGGAGTTGGTTCAGTGAGGATTTCGAGGTAGAAAGCGGCCGGACTTACTTTTTTAGTAAGGGTTAATTTAAGAAGACTCGAGTATATTTAGTATTAAGAATTTCCATGTAAATTAATTAACTTTATATGGATATAAAATAGTTGTATTTTTCATGTAGCCTAATTAGAATGAAATGGCTCCTCAACTAGGCCTGCATGATTTCGATTATCAGGCCTTCCTAATTAAAGGGAATAGATAATGAAAACATGGACTTCTACTTTACTAGCAGGATTGATTCTGGCGGTTAACTCTATTGCTTTTGCTCAAAGCGTTCCTGAAGCCACTTTTGAAGATCAGTGGGAAAAACAGCACAAGATTGCAGCGAGTACTAAATGGCTTGTGATTTCTCAGGCAATGGAGTCTGGTGATATTGTCAAAGCTGCTTTTAATAACCTAGAACTAAAGAGTCCTCAACAATACCAAATGCTCTATATCGCTGATATTTCTGGAATGCCAAGCTTTATCAGCAATATGTTTGCGATTCCTAAAATGAAAGATTATATCTTTCCAATCGGTTTGATTCGTGAAGAGGAACAGCTGAAGTCTCTCAAGGTGCCGCTTGATGTGCCTGAAAAGGTCGCAGTGATTGCGCTTGATAATCTCAATATTGATGGCGCGGTTTATTTTAGCGACCAGAAAACCTTTGAAACGTTCTTGAAACAAGAAGTAATCAAGTAATCCTTCATTAAAGGGCTTATTTAATCAGGTGGGCTAGGCTGTATCCTTGTAGTCAGCCAGCCTTTATTTTTTCCATAAAAACGTCAAGCCTGTTATCGATAGCTAGGTTCCTGTCCCTATTTTGGTTGAATTGGAGGGAACTGTTTCAATATTTGATCAACTACTTTTTCGGTGTGTTTCTCAGCCTCTTTAGGCGAACTAAACTCTTGAAGAGATTGTTTAGCTGAACCGCGCCAAATCAGCGTCCGGTTAATATCGTAGATATCAATTGTCCATTTAGCATCTTCGTAGGTACGTTTTTCATAACTGACTGGAAAAACCCCGCCAAATCCAACATTACCGCTGCCAATTCCAACGCCAATGGTGGTAGAAGGCTCCATCACTTCTGTGCGCTCAACTTCATAGTCATAGCTGATATAAGCCTGTGGTGGATAGCGTACAAGCTTTGCATCTTTATTTTTTAAATGGTTGAGAATCGCTTTTTCAATTCGTTCAGCAATGAAAGGCTGCTTGGCTTTTAGTTTTTGTGGCTTTGAATCGAGTGTTGCAGGCGCCCATTGATAGGTTTGATAGTCTACAAATTTTGTCTTAGATGCATAGTCTTGTGTGACCGGAATAGATGTACAACCGCTTAAGAGTAAAGTTGGCAGGATTAGTAGGGGGAATAGCCGATTGGAAGTTTTCATCATTCATACATTTTATTCAAAGGTGATATTTTCATTCTACGCCTGAAATAGGGGCTAAGCAGTACTAAATAATGAAGCCATCTTTCATGGTGATTGCCTTATCCGACCAATTTTCGAACTTTGCTTCATACAAACCTGCCATACAATCTGATTTAAGTCAGGGTTTTTCCCGCTTATATCGCCAGTCTTCAAGTTTGAGAATAATAGGTGGTTTACCATTGTCTCGGAACCAAGAATCCACTGCGTAGAGTTGCTGGCTTTTTATGTCTTTAATAACGGCAGTCCAGTGGATGTCTACAATGAAGTGACTCCTCATTTGTCGCTCATAAATCTGGTGCCAGTTAAGCCAGCCTAGATCTCTAAATAGAAGTAGATAGTTGGTGGTGTTTCTTGATTCATCTAGACAGTCCATTTGCCCTCTGCCTGACCATGAATTTTCGGCTTTGTCATTACTGGTCCCTAAAACCTTGCCTGTTAGCTGCTCCATTAATGCTATGGCGTGAGAAATCTTGGCTCTTTCTTGTTCGGCTGAATCTGCAGTAGATGAAAACAGTGTTTTAATCTCTTGCCATTCGGGCCCAGCTAGTTTTACTTGTCCCAACTGATTGCAACCGAACTCATAACACACCGAGATTTTGTTAGAAAGCAAAGGTTCATTGACTGGGGGGAGCTGCTGTTTAATAGGCACAAGCCCACAGCCTCCCACAAAGACTGGGAGCGATAATGTTAAAAACAATATTACCCTCTGGGGCAATGGAGCGCTCACAAACATAGCTTAATTATGGCATAAGAAAGGCTGAGTGATTCTTTGATCTTCATTTGAGAGAGGACCGTCCTGCTTCAAGTGCTAATTATGATTTGGGTAACATAGGTGACTTCTTAGTGCCTGAAGCACGGTACCTTCTCTTTGGTCCTGGACAAAGGCCGCTATCTGGAGTTTGGATTGATCCCAACTTGTAGCGATCTCAAAACGGTGTTCATAGTCAAATTGGCTACTATTTAGCCTGATCGGACCACGCATTAATCGGACAACATGGTTGTGGTCTAATGTCACCCCCGAGTTTTCTCCACGTTTTACTTTGGTAGAAAGCCCGCTTTCGGCAACCGTTAAATACAGCGCAGCATTGTTTGAGTGATTGGATTTAACAGAGATCTTAACTTTGAGCTTGTTGTCTTTAAGGGGGTAGGCCGTCAGGATAATTTTGGCTTTAGCAGGCAGGCTGTTAATTTTTTTGACGGCCGCTGGGATATGGTTTCGCCAAGAACGAAATTCCACCGCGTTGACAAAAAAGTGTGGTGTATAACGTGTACGCTGATTATTTAAGCCGACTAACCAGCCCTGGCGTTTGACGAGCTGCGTTTGAGCAAAGCGGTCTTTCCAGCCAATATAATCCCAGTAATCAACATGCAAAGCCAAAGGCACATATTCGCCGTCAATGGTATTGGAATCATCCAATTTATTAAGAAACCTTTCAGCTGGAGGGCAGCTTGAACAGCCTTCGGAAGTATAGAGTTCAATAAGCGCTGTGGTGTTTTTTCCACTGGTTACCGTACAGCTCTCCGCAGCATAGATACTTAAGGCGAGCAGTTGGAGCGGCAGTAGTACAAAAAGTGTTTTGAGAAACATGATGCTATCTCCAGTATTGGGATAGTTAAGAGAAAGGAAAAAGCCGTTAAATCTTCCAAAGAGAGCGGGCTATGGTCAATTAATGTTTAGCCTTTAGCGTTTTACTCTGACGGTAAACAGCTTGTTTAACAACAAAATACCCTTTATTTCTGGGGGTAATCTTTGATGTTTCCTTCCCTTGTGGGGCTTAAAATATTTTATGGTATAGTTAAAAGTACTAAATCAGTTTCTTTTTAAACTAGAGCGAGGATGGTCAAATGGCTTTAAAAGATGCACTAGATACAATCAAAAATGCGGTGGGGGATTTTTCATCTCTTACGGTAGAAACCTATACCGGAAATATTAGTACGGTCATTGATAACAGTGAAAAGGCAAAAGGCACGATTGATTTTGCCAAGGTAATCGAAAGTGGTCGAACAGACGGGGCGGTTAAGTTAAAACTGGCTTCTAAGTACCACTTTGATGGCGATGCGATCTTATTTGTTGCTGAAGAAGGCGTTACCCCTGACCTACAGGACGCGCATGATCGAGCGGTAAATGCAGGACAGATGGTTAGGTCGGATTTATTAGATCTTTTCAGTGAAACCGTAAAAAAGATTTAAGAAGCCTGTTGGCTTCTCATGATTCATCATTCTTTAAAAAGGTGACTGAACGTGAACCCAGACCTAAGCCCGAACCTGTTGAAATCAGAGTCCTCACTATTGAGCAATTTCGTCAGCTTTGAAGAGTTGTTAGATAAAGCGCAAAGTGAGGATGTTATTCACCCCGTTCCTTCAAATTGGCAGGAATTTGAAGGCATGCCTAATCAAACTCAATTTATCCGTTCTTTAAGAACCCGGTTGTTTCGACTTGGCTATTTGAAAACTCAAAATCTAGATGGTGGGGTAGATGATGACCTGAAAAATGCCGTTAAGCGTTTTCAAAAAGAGTCGGGGGTGACTGTCGATGGTTGGGTTGGCGTGAACTCTTGGGGTGTTTTGCAAGAACTCTTTGCCTTTGAACCGAGTACTGTGATTGAAAACTGGATGGATAAAAAAGGCATTAATCCAGCGATGGAAAGGGCGATTTCACTGCGCCTAATCGCACTGGGCTTCGCCGATAAGGGTATGACTAGGTCGAGGCCGAAATCAAACTCTAAGTGGTTAGAGCGCTTTAAGAAAATTCTAGAGAAACTTGAAGCCGAGGAGATGAGTTCTGATCAAAATATTAAGTTGGAATATCTGGTAAGTTGGTTATTCGATATTGATAATTTGTCATGCCTGTTGCAGAGAGCCTGCAAGAAAAAAAATCCTTATTTAAACGATTTAAATGACTCTTCTAGTGATCTGTTTAGGTTTGCAACCAGTCTATTAAAAATCGAGTTCTGGTTACTTGGGTATGACAAGGTCAGGCCTGATGGCAAGGCGATGCTGATTGAACCGGATACCTATGAAGAGCTTTTACAGATAGAGATCCCTGGGTCGATACACTACCAGGTTATTAAAGATTTTCTCAAAAGCCAGAATCACTGGCAAGCAGAGCTGTCAAATCAACAGCTTATTCAACGCTGTTTTCTGTGTCTTTATTCAATGTCCGATAGGGATGTTGATCCACAAGTATTACTGCAACAAGAGACCGAAGGCTTGATTAATGAAATCCAGAAATTGCAGGTAAATGGTAATGCCAACTTTGAGAAGGCTTGGTCTGAAATTAAAACACTTGCATCGAGAATTTGGGACGGCGTAAAAAGAGTTTGGCGTTTTATAAGGAGTGTGATTGAAAATTTTGTCTCCAGTATAGTGGATCATGCCAAGATGCTGGCTCGGGCGGCTTATGAATTAGCTTCTAGTGGGTTAACGGTAGTTCGCAAAAGTTTTGAGGTACTCTCAAATGGTGTTTCATTCCTATCCAATACTCGGCTAGAGGGCTCAAATCAATTCATTTCTGTTGAGAGAGATTCTGATTTTGACTTTAAAGTCTTTGTCAGCGACTCTGCTCAGCAAAACCAGGTAATAGATTTTTTTGATTATTTTGAAATGCAGGTTCTGCATTTTCGAGTCTCTATTAGGTTGTTAAAGCTAATGGTGAGGGTTTTCATTGATCTTATGAGGCTTGGACAAGGGCCATGGGGTTGGTGGAGGCTGGTTCGATCTCTCATGAAGTACAACACTCTTTATGACCGAGAAGATAGGCAAATCATTTGGTCGGCAATTTCTGCGTAGACTTTTATTTTTGAGAAAAATTTAAGGATTTCATCATGTATCTAAAAATGGGCATTGTGAGTGAAGATGTGAAAACTCTCCAAGAGAGCTTAACCCTGCTGAATTATCGTCTAGGAAAAGTCGATGGAGACTTTGGATCAAAAACTGAAAAAGCAGTTATTCGGTTTCAGATTGATCACGATCTATATGTGGACGGAATTGTTGGCTCAAACACCTGGAATGAAATACAAAATCAAATTTTAATTCACCAAGAAGAACAAAATAGCATTGGGCTGGAAGACTCTCAACCGTTTTCATGGCAAAGGGTTGCCGCCGATAAGTACCGAGATGGTTATGACCGTTTCCATTTGAGACAAGATGTGGCTGAAGCTTATTTAAAAGTAAGGGAAGAGGTTTTGGAAGCGGGCGCCATGATTACCAGCTCAGGCTCAAAAAGAGCTCTTAATGCTAGTGTGGGCGCCGCACGGAGTGTGACTTCGTTTCATTATGTCGGCAGAGCTTTAGATTTAAATGTTTCCAGTGGGATGGAGCGTCCGGCAAGCGCTCCTTATATCATTACAAAAGATAACGATCGTTATTGGCGAGTCTATGCTCGGGCAGAGGGGGGTCAACAAATGGAGCTTGAATCTTTGACTTACCACTCAAGAGCGACGCCTAAAATTATTTTAGGAAAGTTTATTGACCTGACGGCTATTTTTAAAACACATGGTTTTGAAAGAATTAGACATAGAAAAGATTTCTTACAGGGCGGGAGCTGGAAAGGCGCTGAATGGTGGCATTTTCAATATGAGAAAGGACTGGAAAAAGGTAAATCAACTTTTGGAGAGGAGCTTTTGAAAATGTACTCAATTAACCAGCTTGAAGACAGTAAACCCTGGCGTTTTAAAGACAGAGTTTATGGTGAGAACTGGTTTTAAGCGGTTATTTATTTTTGGCCTGTTCAAGGGCTTTTACGACTCTTGATTTATGCGCGGTTTCCCAGTCCTCAATCGATATGGCCGCTTCTTCATCAAACTTGGCCTTTGCTTTAAGGTAGAACTCTTCGGCCTGTTCCTGCGGAATCACAACAATCCCTTCAATATCGGCGACGATGATATCACCTGTTTTCACTTCAACCCCGCCACACTGGATGGGTTGAGCGAGCTCGGAGTAGAATTCCTTTTTGCCGGGCACCGGGAAGACGCCATTGGCATAAACCGGAAATTCCATTTCAATGACTTCTGCTAAATCACGAATCACCCCATCAATCACAAAGCCCTTAATCCCATTTTTCTGAGCAATAGAGCAAACGTTTCCGCCCGCAATGGCAAACTGATCATCACCCGCATCAGCGACGATAATGGAACCTACTGGTGCTTCATAGATCGCAGCATGCAACATCAGATTATCACCTGAAGCGAGTTGAACTGTATAGGCTGGCCCGGCAATTCTTTGCATGCCTTGCCAAAGGGGATGAATTTTATTACTAATAAAATGTTCATGACCCATGACACTTCCATAATCAGTCACGGCTAATTCTGCATAGTTATATAGCATTTAGACCTCTAGAGTTCTTTACCTAAACGGTGTTTGTGCTAGGTTGGGAGGGGGGAGCTGTCAATAGAAGACGGCGTTAAAAATGCGGATGCTAATCAGCTGACTCAATCTTTTCTACGCCACTGTCGTATGTCGCACGGTAGAGAAGTTGTTCTTGATCGTTGTAGATAAAGAACACATCCGAAAATGAGGTGGGGGAGCCATTTGAAACCGAGGATTTGGCTTTAATCTTTTCTAGGGCCTTACTTCGTTCATTAAACTCACCAACAAAGTAGTCATTTTGATCGTATTGATCATATCCAACTATGCGGTATATTCCTGATGATGCTCTGCGGGTATATCGATCCACTGGATTGTTCTCTTAAGCGGTTAACTCCTCCGATAATACAAGAAAATGAATGGCTTAATCTAGTTAAAACGACTAGAAAAGTGAGACAGTAATCAATTCTTCAGCTTGATGATATTTTTAGGCCACGGGTCTTCAAATTCTTGACCATCAAACCAAAGCGCGATTTCCTCTTCGGTTAAAAAGCAGGATTTTAGGGCATTGGTAAACTGTTGTACTTGCGTTTGTTCTCCAATAATCGTCAAATCACAATAACGGTCACCAAAACGTCCCGAGTTTTTCGCCAGTTGCTCTTTAAGGTGTTTGATCTCCATTTCGGTAATACCGTGGTTTTCATCTGCTACCACGCCTGCGCGCCAAGAGCCCGTGATTTCTAGGCTGATACTGCCCGCG
>CAZJPO010000002.1:0-14293 GCA_964547865.1 uncultured Thiosulfatimonas sp. | reverse complement strand
CTTGCGAGCCAGAAAAAGCCTTTACTTCGGTAGACTTTTTCACCCAGGTACTGCTGACAAACCTCCCATAATCTTTGCGGATGAAATGGGCGGTCATCTTTAATGACGCGTGTCGTTAAACTATAGGGCCTGTCCGCTTGCTCCTCAGAGGCCAAAACGGGTTTTAATTCCTCAACTAACTGCGCCACTTTGAAGTAGTCGTACTCCGGCAGTTCAAATAGTGACTCAATTGACAGATTGCCAAAACGCACAGAAATCGCGGCCACATAAGGATTTATAGAATGAATACTAGACGCAATTTCTTCCAGCTTCCCTTCTGGTAATCGGTCGGATTTGGTAAAGAGCAAGTGGCTACAGAACATGATTTGTTCCACCAATAAGTTAGTGGTGTCACGTATTCCCTGTGCCAAGTTTTGCTGCATGCTGGGAACCAGGTTTTGACCATCGTTATAGTCGTACGCCAACATTAAACTATCAACAAGAGCAAATACCCCAACCAATTTGAGATCGGTTTTATCCTTAAAGTATTCAATAAGAGGGAGTGGGTGGCTGCTGCCGGAAGTTTCAATAATAATGAGTTCTGGAGTTTGACGCGATAATAGGTTTTTGAGGGCTTGATCGAGCGCTTCAATGCCTTTCTGGCTGCTCAGTACACAGGAAGGGATCGATCGAAAATACTGTTGTTTTCTTCGACAATCCCGGTATTGCCGATCAGCTCACCATCTATATCGAGCTCACTCATATCATTCACCACTGCACAAACGGAAACCTCTTTTTTTTGAGATTGGGACAGCAAATTACGGAACAGTGTGGTTTTACCAGAGCCGAGAAAACCGTTCAGGATTACAACAGGAATTCTGGATGCGGTGCCCATCAACTTCTATTCTTTAATTGAGATGAAAACTCATCAAGACTGATTTCGATATGGCCGGACTTATCTCGGTTTGGCCCTTTTATGATCTCTTGTGAAGCCCAGGCGTGACCGTGGACGACTTCGTAAGTCGCGGGAACTTTTTGATCTTGTGGGTTTCTAAATGACTCGTAGGCATTGAGCATGGCGGTAAAACGCTGCTTCCCCATTAAGCCTGTTTGACGCTGTTGGTTGGCATTGGTGGCCCCGATGGCTTTAAGGTCTTTTAAAACCCCGATCGGTTTGTCGTAGGTCAGGGTAAAAATTTCCATATCCATAACCGGTTGGCCAAAACCCGCACGGCCTAAGGCATCGCCAATATCGTGCATATCGATAAAATTATTGACGTGTTCTTGCTCGGCATCAACGGCTTGCCAAGACTGTTTAAGCTCCTTTAGGGTATCGGGCCCAAAAGAAGTAAACATGATTAGGCCTTCAGGACGAAGTACTCGTCTAAATTCTCTGAAGACACTATCGAGATCATCGCACCACTGCAGCATCAGATTACTGACAATCAGATCAATAGAACCATCTGCAAAAGGCAGTTGATAGGTATCGGCATTAATTGGCGTGGCAGCTCTTTTTTGATTGAAACGCTGAGTGAGTTGACATGTGTTTAAGAGTTTATTCAGAGTGCGGCCGAGCCCTGGAAAACGATGGGTTGTTAAGCGTGGCTTAGCGATCTTGAGCATGCTCTCGGACAGATCGACCGCAAAGATTTGTGCCTCTGGGTAGCGTTGGATAATTTTTTCCGTCAGTAGACCTGTACCCGCGCCAATGTCGAGAATTGTTTTGGCTTCAATGGTGGTTAAATCGAGTCGTTCATCGACTCTTTCTGCAACTGTTTTTTGCAAAATGGCAGCCTCATCATAGCTAGGTGCAGCGTGATTAAAGTGGGCTTGTATGTGTTGGCGGCTGAAATTTTGCATGGTGTTTAGGTATTGTGTTTCAAGAAGTCGCGAATAAAAGTTGCGGTTTCAACAGGATGTGAAAAGAAGGGGATATGGCTTCCATCTTCAATAATTTCTATATTGGCTTTGGGTTGTAACTCGCTCAGATTCAGACGAATATCCTGAGGAATCAGTGGATCGTGCTCGCCCAAAAGCCATAGGGTCGGCATAGTCAGATCTTTAATTTGGTCTCGGTTATCCATGTCTTTCAGTAGGATCAAACCTTGGTTGAGCGGTTTAATTTTTGGAACCTTTCTTTCTGACATGTGTTTGACCAAATCTTTCATTAAAGCTCGACTGTTTTCCACTCCTTGCAATTGTAAGCGCCAGAATTTCTTTAAGGTATTGACGGCTTCAATCCCGATTGCCTTAATAAAATCATTGATGATTTTTGGGCTTACCGAGCGTTTCCAGCCATCGTTTTGGGTAAAGCGGGGAGTGGTGGCCAAGCAGATAAGAGATTGAACTCTATCAGGGTGGCGAAGTGCCAGTTGTTGCGAAACTAGGCCTCCGAGTGACCAGCCTAAAAGGTGAGTCTCTTCTGGTAAAGCTTTACCTAGCGCCTGTAACCAATCTTCTTGGATGGTATCACTATTATCCAGAACAGGGCTGTCACCAAAGCCCGGTAAGTCAATCAGTGTCAAAGAGAAATCTTGTCCAAAGCTCTTTTGTGCCCAGTTTTCCCAGACTCGGCTTTCAGCTCCCCAGCCGTGAATCAAAGTGAGATTTGGATTTGGACTGCCATCTTTATCTGTAGAGGGAATAACGATTCGGTGTAAATTCATGCGGGTATTTTAGCGTTTTTTGAGGGTTTACGCTTTTTAAATCCCGCTCGGTGTCAGCAAAACCGCCACTAGATATTTAAGTTGACCAGTGACTTGTCGGTATCCTTTGATATTTCAGGTTTGCAAAGAATGACTTGTTTGCCTCGAGTGCCCAGTTTAAGCAGTAAGCGCTTGATGGCTTTTTGGCGTTCAGTGGCGAGTTCTGATAGTTGCTGATCACTGACTTTTCGTTCAGTCTCTTTTGTGATTTGGCCAGTTTCGGCTTGTTTTTTTGCATTGGCAATGGCAATTTTTTCCAGCATGAATTGTCGATCAGCTTCGGAAACGCCTTGGCAAAGTTTAATTTGAATGGCTTTGCGCTCTTTCAGTAGGCTGTGGATTTTTTTCAGGTAGGTTTGCATTTCTGGGTCAATTTCTGTGGACCCCAGTTTGAAAACTACCGGCTGAAGCGAGATGGCATTCGCACTGTCCAATGCCATTTCACCTACCATGGCGATCGCGCCGAAAGGCTGTAATGCCAAGAGCAAATAAGACTTCGTTGCTCCAGCCAGCGCGGTGCCCAATGCCTTCGTAATCACATCGCTGGCATCAAAGTCAGGGCTGCTGATGTCACCTTTAATTGGCAGAGAGAGGTCAATATTATCGTTTTTATCTTTTAGCATCGCCAAGCCGGTTTCAAGGGGGACGGGAAAGTTGGCTTGAAGCTTTTGGGTTTTTTCGGTGTTCAGGCTTTGCAACTCAAACTGATGCAGGTGCAGTTGGTTGTCTGAATCAATCTGGTTGTCTTTCAGTTTGGTTTTAAATTCTGCTGAAACCTGACCACTTTCTATTTGATACCCCACGGAATTCTCAGACAGTTTTGTCAATTCCAGTAGCGACATGTCAATGAGCTTTGTGTCTGCGACAAGGTGGTGTTTTGGATTAAGTGGGGAAATACTTCCCTGACTCTGTAGCTTGCCAAATTCGTCCAGAATGAGTTTAAAGCGATATTGGCTTTTTTCATTGGGCGTTAGGTTGCTGAGCTTGCCAAGAGTAAACTCTTCGAGCTTTAGAGTCTTCTTAAAGACCGGCTCAACAGTTTGCACTTGAATATGCACAGGGTTGTCACCTTGGATGTTAAAGCCATTGAGTGAATAGACAAATGATGGTGGCGTTGAGGGCTCAACTTTAACCGTTTTGGGGGCTTCTTTTTCTGTTGCCGTTGTCTGATCTTGAGTGGGCTTTTCCCCGGGTAAGGCGGCGAGCAGGTTTTCAACTTCATTGACTTTCTTGTCAGCGTTGACGGTAAGGTGAGTTTCACTGCCTGACAGGGTGATGTCGCCAATTGTGAGTTTGCTGGATTGGTTGCCTGTGCTTTGTGCAAAATTAAGCTTGGTGATATCAAGCTGTTTTAAGTGCGTGAGTCCCGGTTGCTCGCCTGTTTTGCCCACTTCAAGTGATTTTGTTTGAATGCCTTTAGCTTCTAGTGAGGTTAGGCTAGCGAGGTTAAATTGTTTTACAGCTAGGGCGCCAAGGCTGGCAATGACTCGGTTTTGGTTGAAGACTTCAGCTTGCTGCGCATCAATTCTACCTTGGCCGCTTAGAGTTAGTTGGTCTGTTTGTTTGAGGTTGAAGTTTCCTTTCAATATGCCTTGTTTTAATTTGGTCGTCAGTGCTTTTTGAGTTGCCGAAAGCTCAGTGAGTTTAAGTTGGCTATCGGTGCTTAATTTTAGTTGCTTATGTTTATCGAGCTCAAGTTTACCGCTCCACTGAGTTTGACCAATCGCTAAGTTTTGATCATTTTGTGCGGCAGATAGGTTGGTAAGTTCAAGTTGCCCATGCGTACTTAGGTTGAGTTGGGCTTGTTGGTTAAGCTGAAGATCACCTTTCCAATTTGCTTTACCTAGACTCATTTTTTGTTTGTTATCTGCACTTGATTGACTGGCAGACAGTTTTGATAAATCAATCTTACCGCCGGCTTGAATGTTGAGCCGTGGGTTTTTATTGGGATTGTTCGCCTGTTGAGGCACTTGAGTCTGCTGAAGCTTGAGGTCACCTTGCCAGTTGAGGCCGGCCAGCTTGATGGCTTGAGCAGGTTGCTTGGCTGAAAGGTTACTGAGTGCTAGTTTTCCGTTGTGGTTGATATTTAATTTGTTATTTTCTAGTTTTATTTGGCTGTCGGTGAGGAGGTTGATATCGCTCTGTAGGCGTTGTTTAGCTTCTGGGTTCGTTAAGCCTAATTGGGAGACTTTGAGCGCCTGGTTTAGAGTTATTTGAGTGTTCTCGACGAAATCAATCTGGGTTGAACCTTTTAAGCTACTGCGGCTAAACGAAGCCGTTTGATTGTTTTGTTCTATGCTGGCCGATTTCATAGCCAGTTCACCCTCAAGCTTGAGGCGACTCTCAGACGACTGCTTAAAATGAAGATCTCCTTGCCAATTTAAGTGCGCTAAGTTGGCATTCAAATTAGGCTGTTTGAAGCGGGGGTGTTTGAGGTCAAGTCTACCTTGCTGGTGCAATTCAATTCCCGTCGCGCCGACTTGAAAAGTAAAGGTGATATCACTGTTAAGCACGCCCCCCAATTCTATGTCTTGGTTCTGAATAAAGTGCTGATATTGAGTCAGGTCTAGCTCTTTAGCTCGAAACGTACCGACAATTTTGGGTAGTTTTTTGAATAGGTGGAGCTGTAAGTTACTGCTAATTGGACTCTCATCTAAACGAGCATCTAAGAGCAATCGAGCATAGTCATCCGCCCAGCTGTGTAAGTGGCTGATTTTCAGAGAGTTAATCTCGAACACTGAAGGGGTCTGCTGATAATTCAGAGAGAGTTTAACTTGCTCTATTTCCAGCTGGTCGATTCCAAAATCAATTGAGGAGGACTTCTCTTTAGGTTCTGATTGGGAGTCATCGGTGCTTAAAGGGATACCTGACAGAGATAATTGGTTCTGCTTATTCAGTGTGAAAGGCAGATGGGTGTTACCTAGAAAAATCGATTCGATGCTGACTTTCTGATTGAATAGCTCTGTCATTTTAAGGTCGAAGCGTAACTCTCCAATCGAGGCGATGGCCTTGTCTGGGTCTGAGCTTTTAACAGGGGTATTGTGCAGTTCTAGCTTGTTTAGGCTTAACTCACCATTGAAAAGATTGATGTTTAAGTCATCTAAAATCACACCTTGCACCCCATAGGGTTGGGTGTAATCCAGTAGTAATTGTTTAACAATGGGTTTTAGGAGTAGAGGAGGGAGAATAAAAAGTAACCCGACGATACCGAGTAGAGTCATTTTCCCAGGATTTTTCTTAATCCATCCGGCCACAATAACACTCCTTTGTTTCGTTATTAGCGTGCAGAATGTCTTCAGTATACCCCGAATATTTACTAGCTGCCGGACTTCGGTCTTATTGAAATTGTTTGGCCGTTTCCGTTAGGGCTGAGAGTAGTTTCTCGATTTGTTGGGCGGTGTGTGCCGAGGTAAGCGTCACACGAAGACGAGCTTGATTTTGGGGAACGGTGGGTGGACGAATGGCCGTGATCCAGAACCCAAGCGTTTTTAAATGCTTACTCCACTGCAGAGCGGTTTCACTGTCACCAATCATAATCGGCTGAATGGCGGTTTCACTCTGCCATAGATTCAACCCTATTCTTTTTGCGCCCTGTCTGAACTGGGCAATATTGGCTTGCAGAGTTTCACGTGAAGCCTTGGCATTTTGAACCAGTTTTAGCGCATGGCGGATTGCTACGCCATTAATTTGGGGCATGGCTGTGGTGTAGATATAGGGTCGGGCTTTTTGGATTAAGGTTTCAATTAGCACTTGGCTCCCGGCGACAAAGGCGCCCGAGGTGCCAAAAGCTTTGCCAAGTGTCCCAACAATAATCGTGTTTTCATCTGGCTCGAGACCAAAGTGCTCAAAACAGCCTTTACCATTTTCGCCGAGGGTGCCAATGCCATGGGCATCATCGATAAATAGCCAAGCACCATAGGTTTGGGCGAGTTGTTGCATATCGACTAGGGGGGCCATGTCACCATCCATGCTAAAGACACCGTCACTGACAATCATCGCCTGCTGTTGGTTTTTCTGGGCTTGGTGTAGTCTTCTCTCTAAGGCTTGCATGTCCAAATGTGGGTAACGCTTCAGCTCAGCAGAAGATAATTGAGCACCATCAATTAAAGAGGCATGGTTGAGTTTATCCGCTAAAACCACATCCCCTTTTTGCAGTAGAGCTTGTTGTACCGCGAGGTTAGCCATATAGCCGGTCGAGAATAGCAACGCGCGACCGACGCCTAGCCAGTCGGCAATTTCATCTTCTAGTAGGTGGTGTTCTAGGTGATGGCCGGTGACCAGATGGGCGGCGCCGGCACCATAGCTGGTTTGATCAGATTCGAGTGCAGATTTAATCGCTTGTTTGATATCTGGGTGGTTGGCGAGACCTAGATAATCATTGGATGAAAAATTGAGAACGTTTAAGCCGTTGATTTGCATCACGGGTTGTTGCGGTGAAAAGACTAAAGGACGCTTGCGATAGAGGTGTTGTTGTTCACGCCCTTCCAGTTGTGATTTGAAGCGCTCTTCAATTGTGGGCATGAGCCTTGTCCGTTGTTGAATAGATTAAGCGGTCAACTCTGTAATTTGCTCAGCCATCTCTTTGGCTTCTGCTTTGGCATTTCTTTCCATTTGAATACCTAGCTTAGCAAAGAGTTGCAGATCGTGGTCAGACTCAGGGTTATCAGTGGTCAGTAGTCGGTCACCATAGAATATCGAGTTGGCACCAGCCATAAAGCACAGCGCTTGGCCTTCATCAGAAAGGGTGTTGCGTCCGGCAGAGAGGCGAACATAAGATTGCGGCATGACAATACGAGCAGCCGCAATGACTCGGATAAATTCAAAGGAATCAGTTTTATCACGCATGTGCGCAAGTGGTGTCCCCTCTATTGGCACCAATAGGTTGATCGGTACCGAGTGAGGGTGGACACGCATCGTGGCAAAAGTTCTCAATAGCTCTGCGCGATCTTTATGCTCTTCCCCCATACCGATAATGCCGCCAGAGCAGACATTGATGCCTGCCTGTTGAACTTTATCAATCGTATCGAGTCGATCTTGATAGGTGCGAGTCGTAATGATTTTTGGATAGAAGGCTTCTGAAGTGTCTAAGTTGTGGTTGTAGTAATCCAGCCCGGCTTTTTTTAGCTCTTCAACTTGGTCATCGTTCAGCATTCCCAGAGTCATGCAAGTTTCCATGCCCAGGGCCTTAACCATGCGAATCATCTCAAGGACGGCAGGGAAATCTTTTTTATTCGGGTTGCGCCAGGCTGCGCCCATACAGAGGCGAGTTGCTCCGCGTTCTTTTGCGACCACGGCTTGTTCGATCACCTCTTGCACCTTCATCATCTGCTCTTTTTCAATGTCGGTACAGTTTCGAGAACTCTGTGAGCAGTAGGCGCAATCTTCTGCACAGCCGCCAGATTTGATATTGACTAGCGTACTGGTTTGTACTTCATTAGGGTTGAAGTATTGGCGGTGCACAGTTTGGGCTTGAAACATTAAATCATTAAAAGGCTGATCCATAAGATCGCGGATTTCTTTTAAAGTCCAATCGTGTCGAACGGTGCCAAGATTGTCCATGTTCATAGCCTATTCCTGCTTTGAGATTCAGAGCGAAACGTGTGAGTCCCTGAATTTATTGTTTTTGCCAAATAAGCGTTATTATAGCTTAAAGCTCCTTAAAGAGAATGGAGAGCCTATGCATTGGTTCGAAAATTGGGTGGTGCCCACAAAGTGCATTTTGACTGAGAAACCTGCTCATCAGGTTGATTTATCGTCTGATATTCTTTGCGGTTTAAAACCGCCTGAAAAAGTCTGCCCGCAATGTTGTGAACCTACTCTGGATGGCGCAAAATGCGGTCGTTGTTTGGCGACACCTCCCGCCTTTGATCGAACCCAAGCCGGGTTTATGTTTGAAGATTCAATGATTGATTTAATCTACGGTTTGAAGTATCAAAAGCAGCTTGCTTATGGACGGTTACTGGCAGATTTGCTAGTGAAGAGAGTCGATAGTTCAGATGTGGAAGCCCTTTTAGCTGTACCGATTCATGACCTCCGCTGGCGTGACCGTGGCTTTAATCAATCTGAAATTTTAGCTAATAACTTGAGCCGGCATTTAAAGCTGCCAGTGATTGATAATGCGGTGATAAGGGTTAAAGACACGCCGAGTCAGACGGGTCTCACTTTGATGCAAAGACAGAATAATTTGAAGGGTGCTTTTAAAGTAAACCCAGAGGTTTTGCAGGGCTTTGAAAAAATCGCGATTGTCGATGATGTTATGACCACGCATTCGACCATGCAGATATTGGCTCAGCAAATCAAAAAGCACAGTCAGGTAAAATACATTGAGGCGTGGGTAGTTGCCAAAACGCCTTAGTGACTTAATCGATATCGTCTTTATCGTTTTAACGCTTTTAACCATTTCCATAAATTAAATAAGCTTGATAAAGAGGCGGCGACATAGGTCATCGCGCAGGCAAACAGGATCTTTCTAGCGGTACGATGGTCCTGTTTATTGAGATATTGCCCCTCTTCTAAAAGTGGCAACGCGCGTTTAAAGCTGGCATCAAATTCGACGGGTAAGGTTGATAGGTGAATGATCACTGGAACCCCCATGGCGATAAATCCAGCACCAAAAGTGATCAGTGCCACCATTGGGGTGTGGGCCAAGGGGATTAAAAATGGCGTGATCATCAACGCAACCCCTGCAAACTTCTGCATAATCGCCGCGCGTTCAATTAAAGCCGTGCGCTGTTTAAGTTCCGGATAGTCGGTTTTATCTTGCAGAGCGTGACCAACTTCATGGGCTACCGTTGTAATGGCGGTCAGAGAGTTGCTGTGGGCATTGGCGGTCGAGACCCGAATGACCTTATCAATGGGATCGTAGTGGTCGCCTTGATCGGTTTCTTCGATTCTGACGCCATTGAGTTCATACTTGTTGACCAAGTGCTCGGCAAACTGTAAGCCTGTCCCCGGAATATCTGGGTGGGGCACACGGTGTTTTTTGAGAATGGATTTTGTCCAGATATTTGGCAGCGTGGTCACGACAAATAACAATACAAAAACAATTATTAAAATACCCATGTCAGCGCGGTGCTCTCATCTTAAGGTTGCGAAAAAACTGAGCCTATTTTACGTCATTGCATGCCAAAGTGCCCAAAAGACTCGCGTAGTCTATCGGTGTCTTTAGCATGTCGGCATAGTAGACCTCAATTGAATTTGGGACGAGGCAATGTATTGAACTAACCGGGGTTGGCAGGGGCGTATCTTTTAACCGCTGATTGTTTTGCATGCTCGGTAGCAGAGGGGCGGCATCAAACTGCCAATTCTGGTTTTGATAGAAGCGCTGCTTGATCAGCCCTTTAATCTGCTTAATCTGTTGGTTATAAGAACGGTCTTTTGTTGTCTCTTGATAGGTTTCTAGGCCTTTTAAAATGTAGGCATAATCTTCCAAGTTTGCCGCGCCAGACAGGGTGCCATTTTGGCTAATGGTTCTCGGGGGATTGTCTTGCAGAATCCATTTGCTTAATTGCGAAGCTAAGTCTTTTGCACGGTTTTGATATTGTTCTTTTTCAAGCGTTGATGAAGCCAGTGCCAAAGCTTCTAGAATCAAGCCATTCCAACTCAAAATACTCTTGGTGTCTTTCGGAACCTGACTCACCTTGGTTTGAAGCTTCTTTTGAATTTCTGGCCAGAGTGTATGATCAATTTGTTTTGGGTGCCAACCCTGTTCATAGGGGGCGGTTTGGTCGAGCTGCCAGGCTATTTCAGCCTGTTGGTAGGCTTCTTTAGAGAGCGCTCGCTGTAGAGATGATTTTGTCCAGAGGTAATCCCCGCCTTCAATATTGTGTTGATCGATAGCAGATTGACTGCTTTGATAAAGCTTGAGTGAGGGGTTGTAGAGATGGTTTTGTAAATAGTGAAGTGTATCTGCGGCGGTTTTTAAATAGTCGGGTCGAACAAATTTTTTTCCAGCCAAAAGATAGGTCTTGGCGAGAAGGGCACTGTTATAGGCCATTTTTTCAAAGTGAGGAATTTGCCACTCGGGATCGATGGTATAGCGGTAGAATCCGCCGTGAATATGGTCGATTAAGTGCTCAGATTGCATTAAATCGAGAGAGGTAATAAGCCACTCCTCCAGCTCTTCGGGTAGGTCTTGTTGTGAAATAAGGCTGTTCAGTATGGGCGCTTTTGGAAATTTTGCGGTGGCTTTTAAACCGCCGCTCAGGTCGTCTTTTTGCTGGTTAAGGGCATGATACAACCGTTCTTTAAAAAGTTTTGGGGTGAACGTTGTCTTGGTTATGGATTGTTTGGGTTGTTGATTGGAATGCACTGCGGATTTTGCCAGTCGAGAGATTTGTTCACTGTTAGTTTTCCATAGCTTGACTGTCTTGTTGAGAAGGCGGTTTAAGTCTTTATTGGGTAGGTAGATAAAAGCGGCAAAAGGGTAGCCTTCAGGGGTTAACAAGACATGCTGAGGCCAGCCGGCCTGTCCCGTAGTTTGGCGTGCAAAATCAATTAAAACTTGATCAATTTCAGGGTTAAGCTCCCGATCAATTTTGACTGAGACGAAATGTTGATTTAACAATTTCGCGATCTCTATGTTCTGATAATTCTCCTCTTGCATCACATGGCACCAGTGGCAGGCATAGTAACCGCTAGAGATAAGAATGGGGCGGTTGAGTTTTTGAGCGAGCTTGAGGCTGTTTTCGCCCCAGAGTTGCCAGTGAACCGGGTCTTTGGCGTGCATGGCGAGATATTGATTGTGATGCCCCGACATTTGGTTGTGTAGCTGGGCAGATGCAGGCAGGGTTAGAGCCAAGCTTAGGGTGAGCAGAATGCTTTGCGTCAGTGTTTTTTTAGGGGAGCGTTCAATGCAAGACTGCCTAAACCCGAATGGGTTTAGGCGGAGATTGAAGAGCCTTTTATTTAGGCTCTTTATCCTGTTTTGCAGGCGATTCTGAACGCTGTTCAGTTTGCTTAGCGTCTTTTGAAAGGTCAGCTTCAGTTTCAGAAGCGTTTTCTGGCTGCTTCGAAGGTTCTTCTTCAGAGACCTGTTCACTGCCCTCTTTTGACTTGGCTTTTTTACGCTCTTCATAATCACGTTCTAGGGCCCTCATTTCAAAGTCAATCTTGTCAAACTCTGAATCCCAGTCTAAATCATCATCCACTTGGTCGGCATAACGGTCATCAAACTCGACTTCCGGTTGTTTTGATGCGGTGCTATTAGATTGACCCTTATTTTGTGAAGTTTGTTTCACAGACTGGTTTGATGTCGTTGGAGAAAGTTCATCGTCATCAAAATCTTCATCGTAGTCTTCATATTCATCAAAGTCATCATCAAAAGCTTTATTCTGACGACGTTTAACCACATAGGCACCGATGATCAGGCCCAGCTCAAATAACAACCACATAGGTACGGCAAGAAGGGTCTGTGAAATGACATCTGGAGGGGTGAGTAACATCCCAATTACAAAAGCACCCACAACGATATAAGGACGCGCGTGCTTGAGCTTGTCTGGCTCTGCCATACCTGTCAGGATAAGTAGTACTGTGACAATCGGTACCTCGAACGTCAGGCCGAAGGCGAAGAACATTTTAATAACGAAGTCGAGGTAGAGCGAAATATCTGTCGCAATGGTCACGCCATCCGGAGCGGTGGTTGATAAGAAACCGAAAACCAGTGGAAAAACGACATAGTAAGCAAAGGCACCGCCTGCATAGAACAGGAATGAGCTGAAGAACAAAATAGGCGCGATAAGCTGCTTTTCATGTGTATAAAGCGCAGGGGCGATAAAACGCCAAATTTGATAAAGCAAAATCGGCATGGCGATATAGATGGCCAATACAAAACTCAGCTTAAATGGGGTTAAGAATGGCGATGCAACCGCTGTTGCGATCATGCTGGTATCTTCAGGAAGATAGCGTGTCAGAGGCTCAGAGATATAGACATAAATCTCGTTTGCAAACGGAAACAGAAATAAGAAAAAGACAATGATCGCCAGAATACCGCGTGTCAGGCTTGTCTTTAGGTCCAACAAGTGTTGGACCAAAGTCATCTCATTATCATTAGGAGGCAGGGCTTCGTTGCTCATTACTTATTTTTAACTTTTTTGAGTTTCCGATTGTGTAGCCGGCTCGGACTTAGAAGGTGCGGCTGTTTCAGGCACAGAGTTCTCATTTACGGCCGGAGTCTCATCTGTCTCTGGCGTTGTTGAGTTGGTCGAGGGAGCAACATCAGCACTTTTTGCCTTATCCTCAGCCGCAGGCATTTGAGGTTGGGACGGCGCTTTATTGAATTGACTGCTACCATTTTGAGTCGAATCACCGCCAAATGGTCGATTAAACTCTTCGAAATCCATATCCATATCGGATGAGGTTTGACCAAGTCCAGTTTCGAGATCTTTACCGATGTCTTCAATGTGACGCTTTTCTTCTTCAAGGTTCATGGCGTCTTGAACTTCTCGCACCGTATCCTGAAGAGGACTATCCTCTTTCATCTGGTTGACAAAACGGCGCATTTTACCGGTGAAGCTCCCGATTTTTCGGGCAACTTCGGGCATGCGTTCAGGGCCGATCACCAATAAGGTGATGATCAGTATGATCAGTATTTCGAGAAAACCTATATCAAACATAAGAGCGACTTCAAATCAGGGTTTAAGTAAAAACTTAAAAACCGTTGATTATGCCTTGTCCTTATCTTTGTTTTCTTCAGTTTTCTTCTCTTCAGCAGCGACATCAAAGACGTTGTTATCGTCTTTCTTTTCAATTTTTTTGTCGTCTTCAGACTTATTTTCTTCTTCTTTTACAGCGCTTTTGAATCCTTTGATCGCACCACCAAGATCGCTACCGACGTTGCGAAGACGCTTCGCACCAAATAATACTAATACGATTGCAAGGATAATAAGTAATTGCCAAATGCTAATGCCCATGGGGTTTTGCTCCAGTTAAAAATATGTAAATTTAAAAGGCTAATCTAAATGTTTTTTTGACCAATTTTAAAAACACTTAAAAGCGAATATTTTAATGACCGATAATGATACCAAATCCACGGTTTGTTGGCATAAAAATTCATAGCAATACACAACTTTACTTATTGTTTTGCTTTGGTCTAAGATGGGTTGATGGGTTTGTTAGTACGAATACTAAATTATATTGTCGCAACGGCAACCGGGCAGATAGCATCTAAAGACCAAAAGCTCGAAATAGAGGCCATGTTGTTAAACAAAGACATTGGTTTTGTCCATGAACAACAAAAAGTCGAAGTCAAAATCGATACTTTTAATTTTACTAAATTTGGTGTGATTGACTCAAAGGTTGCCACCATCTCTAGTGATGCTGTTGAAGACCCTGATTTAGGTCTGGTCTACGCCATGCGTTTAACGATTGAAGAAAACAATGTCTATAGAAATGATAAGCCGGTAGAACTTAGCCCAGGTATGCAAGTCACAGCAGAAGTTAAAACAGGGCGAAGAAGAATTATTGAATATCTATTAACGCCGTTGTTGCGTTATCAGAATGAGAGTATTAGGGAGAGATAAGTGGAGCAGCTATTCATATTTGTTTTGGCTCTTCCTCTGATCGAGTGGGTAACCATCATTCAGTTACCCCTTCAGGATAAAGATCCAGGC
>CAZJPO010000001.1:0-58498 GCA_964547865.1 uncultured Thiosulfatimonas sp. | reverse complement strand
TCGTCTGTGATGGCGAACAAACCCGACAGCATTTTGTCACCACCTTTACTGAAAATCTTGCGGGTGTCGATTTTGAAAAACGCACCACCATGCGTATTCGTAATCGTTATGATGCCGAAGTGCCCTCTATAGTTGGGCCGGTTAGTCGTAAACAGCCTGTATTTGTCGAAGATGCTAAATTTTTACGCTCGCTAACCGACCAGCCTATCAAATGGACGCTTCCGGGCCCTATGACCATGATTGATACCTTGTATGACGGTCATTATAAAAACCGTGAAGAGTTGGCTATGGTTTTAGCTGAAATCCTAAACCAAGAAGCCAAAGAATTGGCCGAAGCGGGTGTAGATATCATCCAATTTGATGAGCCCGCGTTTAATGTTTTTATTGATGAAGTCGATGAATGGGGCGTACCTGCCCTGAATCGTGCAGTGGAAGGCCTAAACTGTGAATCGGCCGTGCATATCTGTTATGGCTATGGCATCAAAGCCAATACTGACTGGAAAAAAACCTTAGGATCTCAATGGCGCCATTATGAAAAAACCTTTCCCAGCATCCAGCAATCGAATATCGATATTATTTCGCTGGAATATCAAAACTCAAATGTGCCAATGGAACTTATGGAACTGATTCGTGGAAAGAAAGTCATGGTTGGTGCAATAGATGTGGCCACTCAAAAAATTGAAACGCCCCAAGAAGTCGCTGATACTCTCCGCAAAGCACTCCAATTTGTTGATGCGGACAAGCTTTATCCTTGCACCAATTGTGGCATGGTTCCGCTACCCCGTAACGTGGCACATGAAAAACTCAAAGCCCTACACGATGGCACAGCCATTCTGCGTAAAGAGTTATCAAAATAAGGGTTTAGTCAATGACAGTACAAACGATTTCTATTTTAGAAAAATCCTATTTGACTCAAGGTATCTTACGTCTTCGGTTAGGGGCAGATAAACCCATCGAGTTTAACGCTGGGCAATATATTTTGCTCGGGTTAGACAGTGAAGAACTAAAGCCATTTTCAATCGCAATGGCACCTGATGGGAGCGGTCATCTTGAATGTCATATCCGTAAAAACCTCCACAGCAGTTGGATGCAAAGCTTATTTGCTAAAGAACAAGGCGGTACGCTTTATTGGCAGGGTCCGATTAATCATCTGACTTTGGCGGACAAAGCGATGCCAACTATCTTTGTTGCTGGAGGAACTGGCTTTGCGCTAATCAAAGCCTTGTTAGAACAGTTATTAAAAACCAAACCGGTTGAACCTATTTACCTTTATTGGGGTGTGCGTCAATCTGATGAACTTTATCATCATAATTGGCTGGCGAAGTTATGTCAGCAGCACAAAAATATACACTATATTCCCGTGATATCAGAGTTATCACCTGATTGGAAAGGTGCAACAGGACGAGTGCATGAAAAAGTGCTGCAAGACATTCCCAATATTAAAGACCACATTGTATATTTATGTGGGCCAATGGGTTTGCAACAAGAGGCAAAGCAAGCTTTTGTCGATGCTGGCTTAAAAGCCACTCATTTCATAGCTTAAGTTGTGTGTATGAAGATTTTGAAAGGACAGGTTAGTGAATTTGTAAGAGATTATTCAATTGAAGTTACTCCCAAAGGAGCAAAAAAAGTTGATCATTTTTCAGATTATCTTGCACCTTACACGCCTGTTTATGTGACAGCGCTTCCGGGTTCTGATTTTTTAGATACCATTGCCACCTGCAAACGCTTAGCCGAAGAAAACATGACCCCCGTGCCTCACTTTACTGCACGCGGTTTTAATAACGACGCTGACCTTGAAATGGCGGTTTCAGCGGTGACACAAGAAGCTGGTGTCAAACAGATTTTAGCGATTGCTGGTGCACATAAACAACCGGTGGGCAAATTTTCAGACACCATTTCCATGCTACAAACAGGTCTGTTTGACAAATATGGCATAAATTCTATTGGTATTGCCGGACATCCTGAAGGCAGTTCAGACATTGATTCATTCAACTTGAAAACACATAAGCAACAGAAAATACAATTTTCTGAAATAACTGACGTTGATATGTATATGGTTACCCAATTTGTATTTGAAGCCCAACCTATCATTGATTGGATTGAACATATTCGAGAGGAAGGTAATCAACTTCCAGTTAGAGTAGGCATTCCTGGAATTGCATCACTTAAATCTTTGATAAACCATGCAACTGCTTGTGGAATTGGAGCTTCAAAAACGATGTTGTTCAAGCAGGCGAAAAATATCCCTCAGCTTTTATCACTTCATGAGCCAAATAAATTGATTAGAGAGCTAGTCGATTATGCGGTAACAACGCCAGAAGCGAATATTTTAGGTTGTCACCTATATCCGTTTGGCGGATTTGAACTAACATCACAATGGCAAAGCAGCATTGCACAAGGTCACTTTGAACTCACTGCGGATGCGTTTAAAAGACTTAGCACAGCCTAAAAACCATCGCCTTTACGTCCCTAGATTTTTGATGTAAGGTTTAGCTATAGAAACACAAGCGATTTTAATTCTCCGTTAAAACCGCAATACATTTTGGATTTGCATTCTGGTAAGAATAATCTTTAGCGGTTTTGCCTTCATTATTTTTAATTTTAGTGTCTGCTCCTTGCATTACCAGTATTTCAGCAATCGAGCACTGTCCTCTTTTTACCGCTTGAATTAAGGCGGTGTCGCCGTTTTTATTCTG
The DNA here is from genome assembly GCA_964547865.1 of uncultured Thiosulfatimonas sp. Classification (GTDB taxonomy): domain Bacteria; phylum Pseudomonadota; class Gammaproteobacteria; order Thiomicrospirales; family Thiomicrospiraceae; genus Thiomicrorhabdus. The sequence goes on along the minus strand of CAZJPO010000001.1, from coordinate 55,799 downwards.
GAGGTTTAAGTCAGCTTTGGAGGCGAAGTCTTGATACATATCTAGGTATTTCTGACGCTTCTTTTGGCCGAATTTATTGCCTTCCAATACTTTGATTTTACCGCCCAGCTCTCCACGATCAAGAAGCATTAAAAAGGTGTCTTTTTGAGATGATGCACTGCTTTTGTCTTGAAGGTTTATGTCACCTCCAGAGTTAATCAAGAGGTCAAAATCAGCCTTTTCTTTGGATGTTCGAGCCAAGTAGAGCATTGGGCTAATTAAACCATTGCCTTGCAAATTAGGGCTGGCTCCCATCTTTAATAACTTTTCAGCAACTGGCAGGCATTTTTTGGCCTTAAAGCCACCCATACCCTTAACCGCCTCAAGCAGAGGTGAGGATATAGAAGCGGTCATGCCCGCCATATCCTTTTTATGGATTACGGCATTCGGATCAGCCCCTTTTTCTAGAAAGAATTCTGTCATGTTAGAGTCGCACTTGTGTGCTGCACTCAATAGGCCAATATCCAAATCGGAACTTGCGGCAATTGCTTGGTTTAAAAATAATGTTGTCGTTAAAAAAATGGCTGTTTTTATCATCGTCTTCCTGTAGATTTCGCACGGAACGTTGCCGGAGGCTTATTTTGTATAGTATCTTGGAGGTTCCAAGGTTTCGTTGATACTTGTTAAGACGCCGCCCGGATAACGAGATTGCTCCGCCTCTTTTGGAGTCATTGCTGTTTTTTCAAAAGCCCCTAGCTGTTCAGCTTCTTCAGGTGTAAATTCAACTTCTTCACCATTGGCAAGTGCCTCGAATTTTTCTTCAATCGTTCTATTATCATTCATCACTTATACCCTTTTAATAATTAGTATTATCGCTTATTTCGTTCGGACAAGCTAGTTACACTGACGATATCCCAGTAAACTTGCTGCTTTTTCGTTACCACCGATTAAGCAAGCCTTATTGGTAATTTTGTTTATTTTGATGGTTACACCGTAATCGAGTGTTCGATATTCTTCGTGGCCACCCAGAAGGTAGCCCATGCCTGCTGCGCCCAAAAGCGCGCCAAATAGTATTGATTTAATCATAAGTCACCTAGTCTATCTCTCTTACACCTTTTTTCTCACGCATAGCTTCAACCCTATTTCTAATCTCTTCTAAAGTGCTTTCGCCCCGACGAATTGCCCGAAACATCAAGGTAGGGTGGCTGTGATCTGAAGTTGCCAGTTCCAAATTGGATAGGCCAAATATTCGCAAATGCAAAGGTTTTATCAGTTGATAGTCCTTAATGCGGTAGATTTCGATCTCATCTCTGACGGCAATTATCAAACCGTGCCGATACTCAACACGTTCAGGTGAAACCTTGTAGCTGGTGACATAGGTTTCCAAAAAAATATAAAGCATCCATAGGGCTGGAATTGCATACAAAAAGCTGTAATAGCCCATGATTTGATTTTCGGTTTGTACAGATACAAAGGTCGAGAGTGAGCCTTGCAGATAGGGTTCAGCAGCTGCAATTAACGCAATCAATAGCGACCCCAAAATGAAGTTGCCTGTATTGGTCAGTTGAGATGGTTTTCTCACCAAGATGTCTGTATGTTGTTCAGGCATTGTCTTGCCTCCGGGTTAGGTAGTTTTGACTGCCGATTTGTCTTATTTTGCAAATTTTGTATCCGAATTATCTTTTGATACAACATAAGCGTTACGCCCTTTTTGCTGTGCAAAATTAGAAGATTTTGCAGCAATCAAAAGCGTTACTAAGCCTGAAAAGATTGAGGCCGGAAGAAGAATTGCCTGAATGCTCTCTGAAATTGCTGTGGCTGAATACAGGATTGAAGAGTCCTTCAAGGCAAAAACAATCAAAGCGGCCAAGGTAAAGTTAATCGTTATCCATGCCCAGTTTCTAACAAGCTCTTCAGCGGTAATTGCCATTTGACGAGTGACTTCAAGTAATTCATTAATCATGGTTTATGCTCCTAATGGATGGTTGATTCAGGGGTTTCAAAAACTCCAGTGAAATAACGGTAAGGCAAGGGTGATTTGATAAAAGCCAGTTCGCTGGATAAAGGAACAGGTGTGGTTTTTATTTGTCCAGTAAGGCTTATTTCTGAAACTATATTCAGGTGATCTCGTTCAGCTGATTTTAGACTTTGTGTTAAATGTTTTCGTTGTGATGACATTAGGAACAATTCAGAAGCTTTATCTGAAATCCTAGCGATTAGATCAGAGTTGCCTTTGCTCAACATTTCGACCATCGTTCTGATGTCTTCTAATCCTTCAGTGAATCCTTCTGGCGATTCAGGTAGCCAATCTGGAGCTGATGCTTGTCTAACTCCAATGAACCCAGAGCCTTCAAGTGAGACGTAAATATTGAATGTGTTCACTGATTGACTCCTTGGGCAAGGTTGATTTTTACAAACTCCCTGCCGCATTTAACCAAGGCTTTCCCCCAGCCTTTATTTGTGAATTCAAGTAACGGTTTGTCTATCCCGAAAGATTTTCGAGCAATATCAAAATCCGCCGCCGATGTATTCAGGATGATTTGAGAGTCGAAGTTTTTAAGAGCTTCACTAATGAAATGTTCCGCTGATTGCGATCCAAGACAGATGCCAAGTCCATAGCCACGGGCTTCAGTTGCTATTCGGTTGAGATAGGTAAGGCTGCCGACCTGACGATCCTTAGAAGATACGATCAGTTTTGATTCATCAATCAGGACGTAGGTATCAACTTTTTGGCCACGATGCTTGATTGGAAGATTTTGGTATGGGCCACGAATCTTACAGAAATTGAAAATCCGAGTTAAAAACAAGTTTACGCAGAATTTTTGTGGCTCTAAATCCAGTCCGCTAATGTTGATAATGTTCAATCCTGCCTTAACTGGGGGTTTGTTGTCATGGAATACGCCGCTAGACTCTAAAGCCATCAGGTAAGCCTCTACCGTCTCAAGTGTCGTCAAAACCTTTTTGGAGGCATAATCTTTGATGTTGATGCCGAAAGTCGAAAGGGGTGGATATTCGCCGTCATCCTCTTCAGGTGCATCTTCAGTGTTTCTTGATGTGAACTTATCGAATTCTGAATTGAAATACTCCTTAAACAAGTCAAGTGCATCCTGTTCACAGCCTTCTATTTTGGATTCGATGGTTTCTGTCTTTTTGCCTGCCGCATTCGCCTCATCAAGTTGCTGCATTAATTTGGATTTTTTGGCCAGAAGACGGCGTGAACGTGTTAGAAACTTATTGGTGTCCGAGTCGATTAAATCAGGCTCCATGCAAAGGATCTCTTCCTTAATTCTGGAGAACAGGAATAACGTGTCTTTAAGACTTGGAAGTTCTTTTGTCCACGTCGAGTAATCATCATATTCAATGCCTTTTAAGCGATAAGTATCCCCCAGAGCCATCGCTATGACGTTTTTCTGCATTGCCCCCATGTTTGGCATGAATTCTTTGAATATGTCGATGATTCGATTAATTTGAACCTTCGGACCACTGTTTTTTAGCTTAAATATTTCTTCGCTTGAAGGCGTACCTCTCTCGATAAGGGCTTTTAGTTCCTCTTCAGTCATTCCGTAACTAAATTCAAATGGATTTAACCCGTATGGCGAATCCCATGCGGTAAACTCGATGTAATTGCCAATAATGTTGCCAGTTGAGTCACGAACGACCATATCTCCTTTTAGATCAAGGATAAATATGTGCTTCCCCCGTTCCGCTAAATAGCTTGCCAGTGAGAGCAGGAGAGTTGTTTTACCTGACCCGGAGCCGCCGCATAAAAGTAGGTGAGGGTTCACTGAGTTTGGAGAGTCCGGGTTCCAAGTCAAAGGCGGAAGCTCTGGACGATTGGCGTGTTTGCCTAGAATAAAATCAAAGTCTCTCATGTTTTCTTACGTGAAAATCTTAAACTCAATCCCCACTTCTCTTTATTGGTTTTTTTATCTTGGTACTTGTCGCAATAGACTGTCGCATCATAAGGTTTTTGGTTTTTGGCAATAAACCCGGTAAACAAGTAGCCCTTCTTTTTAGCAAGAATGTTTTTCATTGCTTCTTCACGTTCTTCGACCGTGTGAAGTTCAATTCCTTTTTGAGAGAAAAATTTATAGATGTAATTATCCCAAATTGAGAAGTTGCAGCCATTTTTGAAATTTTCACAAGCGTAATAATGACTGGTTTGCTGCCCTTCTTTTTCAAACTCTTTATGGAAAACCGTTGCATTGCAGTTCGGACATTTACCAATCGGGATTTGAGGGGATAAAGGGTATTGGCCAAGTATGCGATCGGCTTTCGCAGTACTTTGAAACACCTCTGAATCAAGATTCAGGTTGTATTTTCGAGCCACCAGTTTCAAGATCTTTATTTTTGCCTCACTTGGCGGAACATCATCCAGCTCAATACCACTGGCTTCAAAAGCTGCTTCAATCATGGTTTCCATTTCGGAAAGTAGATTTTTTAGCGGGAATCGCCCCGCAGCAACATCTGAGATCTTTTCTTGAATTTCGTGATAGTTTTCAATATTGAGAATGAAAGGGAAGTGTTCAATCGCCCACTCTGTTAAAAGCACGATGGAGTCTTGTGGCACAAGCATTTGCTTGATGAGCAAAACTGACTTGGTTTCCAGCAGTTCAGAGATGATTAAGTCATGCTCTGCGTTTTCACCGATCTGGTTGCTTTCAAGTATTTGTGTCACAAAACGGCCAACACCATATCTTGGTGGTCTTTTCTTCTTGTACGCATAAGAATAAACAGCAAGTGGCAACAGTTTAGTTTCAGGCGGCACTTCTGGAAGGATGACTGTTTGGATATTCTGAAAGTTTTCAGAGGATTGAACCTTCTTAATCATTTTCCCGGACAACAGTTCCCAGTTCTCCTGACCCGGCAAACAGAAATTAGCCTCTTGATGAAGTCGCTTATTTCCAACCGCTATTTCTATTTTGGAAGTGTCGTAAATCGAGTTCCGCATTTGGGTGGAAATAGTAATGTTGAAGATGAATCCATATAGGTTCAACAAGTCCTTCTGGGAGACCTCTTGATGCTCTGAGATCAACCTTTCAAAGGCTTCGGATTCTGATAATCTTTTCGGGAAAAATCGACTGGATACCTCTACTGGTCGAATGCACTCTTGATGATCTCGTGTTTCCCCATTTTTTGTGAATACACGTTTACTCTGTAAAACCTGTTCCGGGCTATAAGTTTGGTTTAGTAGAGTGATAATGTCTTCGGATACTGAGTCTTCGATATTCCAGCCACTGGTTTGTGGATTAGTAATGAATCCATACTCAAAAAGTAAGTTTGAAAGCTCCGTTACGGTCTCAGGCTGCATCCCATACAGATAAAAACATGAGTATTTAAGCTGTGCCATTGTTAAAGGCGGGTGCGGCTGTTTTTCTGTATCCGTGATGGAAATGTATTTATCAACGATATGAGAGTGTTTAGGATCACTCAGGTAAGCAACACAGTCTTCAATCTCGCGCTGCATATCCGCATTAAAGTGTGAAGGGTATGTACCACTAAAATCGACCCCTTTGTATGAGTATTCTGCTTTTACCCGAAAAACCTGCTCCGTCTCAAAATTCAGTATTTGAATTTCACGTAATGCCAAGGGCACAACTGCAAACAGAGACTTTAATGAAAGGTAGAAATTGGACGAATTTTCATACCAATCTTTATAACTCTTGTTTAAGAGATTAATTGCATCCTGCCCTTGTAAGCTCTTATATTCAGCAGAGTTCAAAAGCCGCTCTTTCTGGCCAGCTATTAGGTAGGACTTGAACCCTGCAAAAAGTTTTTCGGCCAAAATTTCATTAATCTGGGTTTCGATTTCAAATGTGTGCATAAGCCTAGCTTGGTTTCACGAAAATTAGTGATTCTTTGTCAAAGGTCTTTGCCGGAAACTGGTTTTCAAGGCGGTCATCAACGAAGTTGTCATAAACTTTGACAGCGTAAACATCAGGTATAGACATGAACACGAGTCTTTTTGTAAGCTGCACATAAGCATCGGTAGGATTCATTGCCGCTACATCAAACTCAAATATGACTTTCTTACCATCCACTCCTTTTGAATAAACATCAACTGAGTAATGATAATCGCGCCCCGGTCGCTTTTCCTTTTGGGAAAAGGGCTTGAAAAGCCGTTCATCAACCGATTTTGCAATTTCTGGCGGTATGGCTCCAGACAAAGCCAATCCCTTAGCAAGGCCGCGAAGTTCAAAACGCCAGTCCATCAATGAATAATCAAGAGGTCTAAGCGTTAATATTTCTTTTGAAGGGATTTGGAATGATGGATCCAGATTCGACCGTATTAGCTGAAAAACATCCTCAACTTCCTGATTATTCAGAATCATGCGAATTAACCCTCTTTAATCGCGTTAATAATTCTTTGCTGAAATTCAGCTGGATTCATGTCTTTTGAGTATGTTTTGTATTTGATTGTTACTCGTGTTGTGGTTTTTGAGACACGTTTAAGCTCAAGCTGGTAGTCAGCCATCCAATCTAGTTGCATTACTGGGCCACCGTAACGAGAATTCACCGAGTAATAGGTGCTAGGAATTGAGTCGATTTGTGCTTTATCGCGGTACTGTTGAGGTTTGTCATCAGCATCGAGGAATTGAAGCAGTTTTTTGGCATTGATGTATGCCATATCAACTCCCTGTTTAACCAATTCTGAATGCTTAATCTCATTCGACCACTTTGCTCCCGGAAGCGTTAGATTTGAACACCATCTTTTATCTGCTCGATGGTACACGTTGTCATACTTTGATTTTGGCGTACCGCAAGAGGCGGTTTTCGCTGCTTCGGAGTTGGTGTTTAGTTGCTCATTTTCGTAATTGGCAGGCTTGCCAGTAAGAGGATTGTTGAAGCAAGTAATGCACTTTCCGTTTACGTAGGTATGGTCGCCTTGGGTTGTTGTGGTCACACACCCTGTTAGGCTGAAAACAATAGCGATTGGGGCTGATATTTTTGCGATAGTCTTTATTTTCATAGTATCCACTCTGTTTAGTTCTATTTATCGAACTTTAATAAAGAAGTGGATTTAATATGTGTTTTATTGGGTCACAGGGTTGCGACCTAATTAAATTGGATATTGGCTAAAGGCTTAATGCTGGGCTGTGAAGATGTCTTTGTTGGATTCAAGCATCTTCAAATAATGCTTTCTTTGTTCTTGAGGAAGCCCGCTTTTCGGATCAGACAGTATGGTTAAAGCAAATTCCAAATCGGAAATCGTTTCCTTACTGGTCTTGTATCGTTCATCTTTAGATGAAACTTCAATAGCTGTTTGCAGAAAAGGAACCCACGCACCGGGCTTGGATTCATCGTTTAAGTACCAAATGCCAAGCTTGAACTGACAAGGTGCAAATGAAACCGAAGCGCATTGGTTAAGGTAATCAAAGGATTGTTTGATTTTGGATTCTGGAGTATCTGGAGTCGCTGTATTTAGCGTTTCCTCTGCAATATAGGCCATTGCAGGCCAGTAGCCTTTTTGTGCAGCTATTTCTAAAAGTCGATATGCAGCAGCTTTGCGCTGTTCTCTCGTTTCCTTGCCACTGGAGCGCATATAAAGGAGCATTAACGCATTATTCACAAGAACATCCAATGTGGATTCGTTCATTTGCAGAAGGCGAACCCAGTATCCGGGGCCAGCATCAACAATGTATGGTATGCCGATTTTTTCATGAGCTGTTGGAGAGGTTGATGATTGGTTATCAATGGCGATAGCTAACAAAAGAAGGTTTTCAGATCTGCCACCCTTAAACAAGGATTGGCCAAAAACTGAAACAACATCTTCTTCAGAAATGTTTGGTGTTTGTACCGCCAGTTGTTCCGTGGAGTGTGCAACTAGCGGCAAAAGACTGATGCTAAACAGAACGGCTTTTAGCATATTTCTGGAACGCATTAATATCATCCTGAAGCATGACTAAAGACGGTTTTGCAACCGGTGTGTAATTGTCTGGATGACAGTGAAATAACAAGATGGTGAGTATTTCGTTTCGTTGAGTCTCATATAAAGCGATTAATCGGGCTGAGGCTTTATCCTTTGCCCAAATAAGCTTTGTAATCAGCCTCAGATCTTGTCTGCGGTATTGGACTGTGTAGGCGCTGACTTTTGCTTTGAAGTCAGCAGTAATAATTTTTGACATTGTGTATGCCCTTTGTTGGTCTTTATTCCCCAAGGGCATTTAATCATAAGCAGATTTTATGTTGATTGCTTTTGAGTCTCAAAGCAATGACCTATTAAGCAATGTTAAAAAATATTGCTTACTCCATTGGTTCTAATTTCTTCTTTTTTCTGTTCAGCTCTGTGGCAAAGATACACTAATCGACACGCTTGATAGAGACGGCTTTCGGTGTTCATCCAGCTTTCAAGCTTTCCTTGTCTTTGTGCAGCAATAACCCTTAGATTGCCAAAGTCTTGCTTAATCTCAGGCTCATATTCTGCTAGTTCGAGTGCATAGGAAAAATTGACTCTTTGAGAAAGATCAATGATTTGATTATAGGCTTGGCTAATCGCCTTCTGATCTTTTGATTCCAAATACCCGATTGGAGAGTATTTTCTCAACTTACTGACATAGGGTTTTTTGTGAGGGAAAAGCATTTCTTGCAAAGTTGTAATAAGGAATACGCCGCCTACCACTTGCAAGGTTAAGGAAAAGTAGTCAATTGGTGAGTTACCTGACGGTGTAATCATGTCTGTTAGGCTAATAGGCGAAACCAAGAATCCAAGAAGAAGCACAGCAATGACAATTACACTGATTGACCAAGCAAGCGTTCTTTGCTCTGGAGTAGAACGGCCTTTCATCAGTATTGTTTGGATGTCTAAATTTTGAAAGTACATGGGTTTAATCTCTTGTTTTGTGTCGTTTACTGTATTTAAACACCGATAAGTAAACTTACAAGCAGGTAGATTTTAAAATTGGTCGATGAGAAGGAGTGGCGATTCAGAGTGTCTAAATCCGAGCTGGATTTAAAGTGATTTGAGGAATTTAGGAATAGATGGATGGTTCTTAGTCGAGAGGGAAATATAACCCACCAATTAATTTGGTGGGTTGTGGTTAAGCAAAGCTATTCCTGAAGCCATTCTTCATGGAAGAATGGGCTAGAACGAAGTTTATTGACGGCATCTTTTAAAGTGTAGCCGTTTTTTTGAAGGTCGTAAAAGGCATCCTTTGCCCAGTTGGGTGCGGTGTCTTTTATAGTCGTTGTAGTTCTTACTACAGGTGTGATTGCTACTTCAGTGGCAGCGAATTGTATTGATAAAGCCATTTTCGGACTCCTTGTCTGATTGGATCTTATGATCCGTTAAACCATGATATTTGCTACCGCAAATGCCGCTTCCGCGCCGTAATAAAGCACCATTGAAACAACAATGATTGGCAGTGATAAATTCATTAACATGGACATATTTCTCTCCTAATTTGACAAGGGCTTGATCGTACAATCTATCTCTAAATCGCACGAAGAAGCCCCTGAAACACGAGGCAGTAAAGCCTCAATGAAATTCATTAAGGCTAATTGATTGAGCAGAATGCTCTATTGTTTGATTAAGCTCTGAAAGTAGTGCTTAACCGATTGCATGGCGAATGAGTTGGTACGTAAATCAGCAATGTGCTGATCTGCCCAATCCACGCTTTTTTGTTCAGGCGACCGCTCTAACAGGGGTGCAAGAGTAATAACGCGAACACCTTTTAGCTCCAGTGCTTCTTGGAGTTTATGAGCGGCTTTTTGCCCAGCTTCGGATTTATCCACGTCAACAAACACGATCACTGTATGGACACCCGCGGGTGGCTCAAACTGAGGCATGAATGTTGCCGATAGACAGCTCCAAACTGGAATCTTGGTTGCTTGGGTAACAGACAAAGCTGTTTCGATACCTTCAGCCAAACCAAGAATTCCATGAACGGGATCCGCAAGCCGAATGACTCGACCTTTAGAATCGCCAATTGCCGGTGACATTTTTCGGGTAGCTTTTGTTTGGGCTACCTGAAGTTTTTCGCCTTTGGAGTTCAAGTACGTGCGGTGCATAGCCACTGGCTTTCCGTTGTTATCGCGCACAATGCCGACAAGTCCGGGAAAGTGGCCAATGTTTTTACCGTCGTGTTTGAACGTCAGTTTTGAGTTAAATCGCAAATCCTTAGAGCTAAGAGCTGCATCCAAGATGCGGCGATTAGATAAGTATTGACGACCAATTTCAGCTGATTGATGATTTAGGTCATGAGAGTATTTCCAAACATTGTTTAGCCACTCTCTAAGATTTGAGTCATCGTTGTTTTTTTGCGTTTTATGTTTTGTACGCTGATTTTGTTGGGTATGGTGATTTGCTGAGTACAGTGAGTGCTCGCTCTTCTTTACATCCCCATCTAACCAAGCGGCCAAGTCATCGAACGCTTCAGTGAAACGGCGGCCAGTCACCTTCATGAGAAGCGTAATTCCATCAGGAAAAACACCCTCATCTTGAAGTGATTGTTTAACGCCCCCACCCGTCTCATTAGCGTCTTTAAAGAGCCGAAACCCTTCTTTGTCGCCGTCGATCGGGCAGGTCACGTTCTGACCAAGTTTTTCAATGGCTGCACCCAGTTCCGAGCCAGCCAGATAGGAAAAGGCATCAAGCCATTTTCCCTTCATACGCTGCTTGAGAGCGCGGCTGTCTCTTTGATAAGCCATTTGATACTCCTTCTTTGGGGAAACGCATATAGCGAACCCACTGACCATTTAATAATTGATAGCGATAAACGGTATCGCCGTTAGATACTTCTAAAATCTTGCGATTCATTGTGGTTCTCCTGATTGGGTATTAACCCGATGTTGATTAAGTGCCTATAACATTGAGTTTTGGGCGAAACTGAAGTTGTTACCGCTAAAACCAACAATTAAGTGGTCGAGCGTTCTGATACCAAGCAATTCAAGAGATGCCTTGATTTTCTTGGTTAATTCCTTGTCTGATTGACTTGGAGAGGTATCACCTGAAGGGTGGTTATGGGCGAGAATTACAGCCGCACTGTTTAGCTCTAAAGCTAGCTTGGCAATCTCACGGGGAAAGACAGTGGCCTGATTGATGGTTCCTGAGAACAATCGTTCAGCCTTAATCAATTTGTGTTGCTGGTTTAAAAAGAGGACTTCAAAGTGTTCTCTTTCTTCACCGGACAAACGTGGTTTTAAAAAATCAGCCACATCGTCTGGACTGCTGAAGTTAATTAGTGATTGGTGGGCCAGAGATTCATAAATCGCACTGGCTTCACGAAGTATGTTTTTTTGTTCCGTAGTTAATTTCATTTGGATCTCCAAAGGATTTAATGCGGAACACTCCCTTGCGGATCGTGTACCGCAGGGGTAAGTAAGTGAATCCAAGATGGATTCGTTGTTAGTTTTGTTTTGGTGCTATTAAGCGATTACGCTGGTAACAGCCAAGGCTGCTTCCATCCCGTAATAGAAAGTAATAGCGATAACAATTAGAGGTACTTTGATAGCTCCCATGATTGCTTCCTTTTGTCGTAATTGATTGAACCGATTGGTTCGAGGATGTTGATTGACTGCAAACCGCTAAACGAGTTGCAGTTTCGGGTGTTTACTTAATAAGACGACCGTTGACCGGTGCATAAGTTGTGTTTGAAACAGTGCTCTTCATGAGAACTTCTGCTTCTTTTTTTGCCATGTGTCGAGCGTACTCAACCTTGTAGGCTTTAGCTTGTTCCTTGTTGATTTCAAGGATTTCATCTTCAAGTTTTTCTTCCTCAGTTTTCTGAGCAAAAAAGACAATTGAAGCCATAGTGACTATTGCCCATAACTCACTCTCAAAAGCGAGAGCAGCTAGGAATGCGATAACACTTAGTAGCAGTAGGCGTTGACGTTTAATTTTTGTCATTTGCATGGATTTATCTCCGTTGGTTTTTTGATTGACTTGGAATCCCGCAGGATTTGCTTGCTTTCACCAGTCTGTGCAAGCTCTCAAAGTGCATCCAAAATGGACAACACAATAAGACTTTGTATTCGGCTATTGGCTGGCCAGAACAAATACTCGAATAGAAAGTTGGGTAAAGGATGCAACTCTGTTAAGAGTTGCATCGAGGGTTTATGAATGTTGATTCCGCAGATTTTCACGGAGTTCATCAGGGTCTAGGCCAGTGGCTTTGCAGCAGTTGTTGAAACTGAAAGGGTTAGCATCATCATTTTGCTCTGAGAATATCCATTCTTTCGCTTCCTGATTAGGCTTTGCTTTTCGACCACCACGACTCAACCCAAAGGCTGATCTAATGGTTTCAACGAGCATTGCATCCGCTAGCTTGATATAGGCGTTTGGATCCTCTTCTTCTAATTCCTCATCCTCAAATTGAAGAGGCTCTGAGAAAAAATCCGATTCGGATATATCAACCGTGTCGAGCAGGTGATAAAGATCCAGTTGACGTTCATCCCGGTCTTGTGGGCTCATGATTCCTCCTTTAGAGAAATGCACAATCCCACTCTGGGGATTGAACATCCCCATTGGGTGAAGTAGTAATTGAGTGCAAACCGAAGTTTGCGAATTTAAGCGACTTTCAAGAAACCTTTAGCCAAGTCAAAGAGTGCATTTTGCAGATCTTCTACCCGGTTGATTACTTGATGATTACGAAAATGGTAGCGGACGGAACTATCGCCAATACCAATTGCATAAACGTCTATTTCAGGCTCAATAAGTCGGTTAATGTAGGCAACCAAGTCGCTGTTGTTAGGTTCACCATCAGTTATGACAATGAGTACCTTGCGATTTTTAGTTGAAACATTGGCCAGCTCTTGAGCCGCGAAGAACATTGCCTCCCCCATTGGTGTTCCACCACTGGAAGGAACGGCAAAGCTCTCTAGTTTTGGTCGAACCGGTACGTTTCGTTTAATCACAGGGCTAACTGCGCTTGAACTGACACCCGGAAAAATCGACACTGCAACATCGGCCTTTGGAACCTGACTAATAGCCATTGCCAAAGAGAGTGTTGCGTTGTTTGCAACGATTTGAGTGTGACCACCCATGCTGCCGCTTTTATCTAAAAGAATGTGGACGGACGTATCGACCAATTCCTTTTTGGTTTTGTGTTTCCAAATCCGGCGTTCACCGGATACGGCACGAGCAATTCGCTTGCTATCAAACCTTGAGCCGTACTCTCTATGAGAATTACGAGCCTTGGTTTGAGATTGCAAGAATCCAGTCAGTTGGGCACGTAGCTTACTGCTGTGCAATAAACCATCCTTCAGGGTTTCGGTATCACCTCTTCCCCAAGTCGTGTTATCAACTTCCGAACCTGCCCCGTCAGAAGACATCTGAACCCGGCCTTGGCCGCTTTCAGATTCTTCATCTTCAGCTGCCTTGGATAACTCATTCGCAATCTCTTCGAGAGCATCTTGAGGTAAGTTGGTTTCTGCAAGGATCTTCTCAGTTAATGAGCTATCACCTTCGCCACCAGAATTACCTTCTTGTGAGTTATCTTCTGCATTTGAATCCGAATTGGAATTTGAATCACTGCCAGAATCACGAGATTCTGAAGTGGTGTCGTTTCCTTGATTGCTTGAATAGCCTGTATTGCTTGAGCTGTCATCATTGCCTTCTTCCGCTTTGGAATCAGGTTCAGAATCCTGCTCTTTCTGGTCAGCTTTTTCTTCCTCTTCAGCCTGCTTGAGAGCTTCAATAACTTCTATGGCGAAGTTGTGAGCGTCCAAGGTTGAAGCCATAGAGTCGAAATACTTATCAAAAAGAACATCTAGCCTCACGAACAACCCTTTTGGGAATTGCTCTTCAACAGCGCGTTCAGTGGTTTCGTATGCGTATTTCAAAACATCCGTTCCATACTGCATAAAGCGAGAACGGAAGAGAATGTAGTTAATAAATAACGCAGCTGGGTTGTCTGGAATCAAGCCTTCTTTATTGCTCAGAGAGTAATCCCATAAGCCACAAAGATGGTTTTTGGTTCCGGGGTATTCGTCTTCATACATCCCCTTCTCTATGCGAACATCCTCAAAGATGTTGCGAAGGGTGTGCTGAAACTCTGATTCTTTTTGGATTGAAAAATCCGTGAATCGAATGTGTGCTGCTTCATGGATTAAGTAGCCCAAAACAACATTTTTCAGATCAGGGTTCTCAATTAGTGGTAACTGAATAATCTGACCGTTGGTATAGGCTTGATCGCCCCCTATTCGGACACTGACACCAAACTGGCGACCGTAAGCGGCGGCTAGAATTGGCAAAGTATCTTTAAGTAGCTGCTTTTTCATAAAGCCTCCTTAAAAGAACGCGCCAGTATTGGCGGTAGTTTGTTGTTGAATGGTTTCGACGGCTTGCTTAAAGACAGGTTCACTCTCTTTAGAAGCAGTTTTAGCCAGCATTGTCGATACCGAGAAAGTACCGTTAATAATGGCTCCCATTCGCTGAGTGCTGGAACAAACGGAGAGAAACGTAATGGCATTGGCGATAAACGCATGATCCATTTCGATAAACTCTTCATTTTTTGGAATCGCAGCTTCAAAAGCCTTAAATTCCGATAGCAGCGATAGTATTTTTGAGTTTCCGAAAGACAGGCAATCTAACTTTTCAATCATTGGTTGGAATTTATCCGCCAAGTCTTGAGGTTTGATTCGTTGCTTTCTTTCAACTAGAAGTTCAGATTCGCTTTTGCAAAGCTGGGCTACTTCATGGAGGATTTGATTAGAAATCTTCTCCTCCGGGATGGAATACCCTTCTGTATGCTCAAGTTTTGACAGGCAGAACTCGAACTCAAACTTTCCAAGAACACTCTCTTTGGTAATCATTCGTTTGATAACGTATTCAAATTCCTGATTCTCAGTAAGCCATTCTTGGCGGTATTCGTCGAAGTGATCGACAACATCTTTTTGGTAAGCCGCAAACTTTTGCTTCACCGCTTCCAGTTCATTGATGGTTTCATCAACAAACTCGTTTGGTATTGCGAAACCTTTCATATATCGAACGCCACGCTTGAGGAGAATTGCTTCTGCCTGTTTGCGAAGAGTGTCGAATATGGTGAGTTTCTTTGGTGGGTAGATCGGTTTACGCCCCCTTTTTAGCAAGTTCTTTGGAACTTCAACGCCTTCAGGGTTGTAATCGGTATCTTCCGCTGTGATGTGGCCAGACCACTTTGATACAAATATAGTAAATAGCGTTACGCCTTTAATGAATTCCATAATGGATTCTCCTATGTAGTAGTAATTGATTGAGCGATGCTCGAAGTAAGTAAGTTGGGGCTAGTCGGTAGCCCCTAATCGTTGTGAAATCAGAAAAATGCCGCAGCACTATCTGATTGGATTTTTGAGAGGTCGATTGGCTTGTCTATGCAGAGCATAGCGACACCCCATTGCTGGAGGTAGTCATCGACGTTGTTGAGAAGAGCAGGTGCGATTTTGTGCTTGATAAAGGCTTTCAGTTCAGAAAACCTCTCAGGCAGCATTTCGTTATCGTCATCACTGACGAATACACCATCAAATCTTCGTTGGAGTGAAAACAGAATCAGGGCTTCTTGAGTGCCATATTCATACTGGCCCATCTTTTTGCCTTGAATCACCAAATCTTTGTAGATTGGATCGTTATCGAGGTTGTAAGCGATGTTCCCATCCTCTAATCCTTGACGGATTTCAGTAAAGAAATCTGTTAAGGCTTCAGTGGATACATGGTTTACTTTTAGCCAAAGGCGAGGTTTTTTAGTGGGTTTTGCTCTCGTGTGGTTAGGTGGACTTGATGTGGAATGTCCTTTTAGAACAACTCGACCTTTTTCATAGTCGAAATCCACGTCAGGCCAAGCTACATAACCTTCACGATATTTTTTCTGAATCCGCACAAAGGCATCACCAGAAACAGAGCGTAGTTGAAGTTTTGAGGAGTAAGCTCCATCCCATCCGGTTTTACCAAAGAATACATGATGTACCCCCGGTAATTCCGCATCAGGAATCATTACCCAACACTTATCTTTATCGCTATTTTTCAGACGCAAAATGGTAATTTCACCCATGCTTACCTCCTAAAGATTGCCTAGAAGTTCATCACCAAAAATACTTCTGGTGAGTTCTTCAATCGCTTCTCTTTGTTCTGGTACAGCCTTGCTTGTCAAAGACAAGCCAAGTGCGTACATAACAGGTGAACCGGCGTTTCTGAAATCCGTAGTTAGATAAGCCCAGCGTACCAAGGCACGGGTGGACATAGTGATTGTTAAGGTTGAATCTACTGAAGATCCACCGATAAACAATCGACGTATTTCGTTTGCTGTCTTTACCATCTTCTGGCGAATAGGTAGTGGCAGCGAAGGTGTGGCTTTTTCCAAAATCTTCAACTCTGTTGATTCATCCGGGTATGAGACTTCACAAACGCGAAAGCGATCCATGAACGCAATGTTCTGAACCGATACGCCTTGATATAGCCCAGTGTCGTCTCCAGAGCCGATACTGTTGCCAGTAGCGATTAGACGGAAATTTGGATGCGGTTTAATGACTTCACCACCGTTTCCATGAAGGATTAAAGGACGACCCTCCAATACATCGTGGATTGCGGTTAATCGACCGGCAGGTACGGTATCAATTTCGTTAAACACAAAAAGATACCCTTCTTTCATGGCCTTAGACAAAGCTCCGTAAAGGAACGTGCCAGAGCCATTTTGTAAGTCAGGACGACCTAAAAGATCCTCCACATTGAACTCTTCAGAACCATCCGCGGTTAGAACAGGCCAGTTGAGTCTTGCAGCGACTTGTGCTGGAAGAGAAGTTTTTCCGCAGCCGTAATGACCAGCGAAAAATAGACCGTCTCCTCGCGGGTTGTCTAAGAACGCAAGAATGTCACGAAGCAATTCACGGCGAAAAACATAGGCTTCATCCTTGGTAGGAATTAAAGGGTGCGTATCGTCTTGAAAGCCAGTTGTGAGAACGGTTTGAGGTACACCCTCTAGTTGAAATGTATCAGCGATTGAAAGCGATAGATTACGTGTGTTTTCCATGATTGATTTCCTTTAAGGTGAAAGGCCGAAAAGCAAAACAACCCCAAAGGGCTGTTTGTTGCCCTTTGGCTATGGATTGTTTGATCGTTATGATCGTTAGTAGTAAGTGATTGAGACTGAGTTCCGCAGAACCGACGGCTGATTAGTCTCTGTGCCGCCATTTATTGATACTTGGCAAAGCAAGTAACAATAAAACCAATTTCTGTTAATAGCTTGTTTGTGGTCATTCACAGGAAAAAACACAAACAAAATATCAGTGAATAAAAGGAGGGTAGCCTAGAAAACTAGGCCACCACTTACTCGATTAGTTCACTTGCTTAAAAAGCAGCAGGTGAATACAATAAAAGAGCAAGTAATATAAGGATTGTTGTAGAGGACACCCTTAATTACTCCGTACTGAGCGGCATCGAAAGGTGCCGTTTCCTTTTCTGGCACTATGCCAGTCTTTTTAGAGAGCCTCTACTCCCTCTAATTTTTAGAAATAACCGGCTTGAGTAGGTGAAGACTCATTACCAATTACTTCTTCATTAATCACCTTATCTTTTTCAGACAAAGTAACTCTTGATTGCCAGCTGGACTTCTTGCGGTAGCCTTCTAGCGTTTGTTCATCCACCTCCAAAGTTTTAATGAACTTTGAATAGTCAATGGTGCCTTTACGTTCAAATCGAGTGACTTTCAAACCGCCATAATCAGCATTTTGAAAATCTCCCATCATTTGAATCATTGCTTCTTGAAGCTCTTTTTGAGCATTTTCGAGTGGAGCAATTTGGGCTTTCAGTGCGTCAATTTTGGCTTTATTTTCAGAAAACAATTCTGAATAACTTTGCCAACGGAACTCATCTTCTCCAGATTGGGGAATATAAAAGTCTTTTTCCGGGTCAAGAGCTGGTGGAGTATCGGTTTCAATAAGATTCCAAAACTCAATTGCCGCAGTGACGATGTTATCCAAGTCCTCTGGTTGAAGTTCAATCTCAAATTCCATCGTTCTTTCGTCTTCCATGTAGAAGCAAAGCTTTCCAGAATCAGAGCCGACAACAACACATTGAGTTTTGACTTGAAGTTCGTAAAGTTTATAAGCGTCAGCATCGGTACCCTTTTCCTCTATTTCAGAGAAAGTGGATTCATGAGGTGCTTTTAGCTCGTAAGGTTTTCCTTCCATGCTCAAACCATCAAGCGATGCTCTGAGCATAGGGGCAGGATCATATTGGGCGCAGATTGGAAGTAAAATTTCCGAATCCTTATCCTCCCAGTAAGATCGTGCTTTTGGTTCCAATCGGTTTCCGCGTTGCACGTTAGGATTGTTTGACAGGTCGTCAGCGTTTGCTCGACCGGTCTTTTCTAACCAAAGACGATATGGCGTTTTATATGGGCTTAAACCCATAATAATTGGAATATCCGTAGCGGAAATTCCCTTTGAACGCCATTGCAGCCATTCATCCGTTCCTTGCGTTACGTTGATAATGGTTGTTGTCTTTAACTGGTTGTTTGTAGTAGTTGTCATTGTGTATCTCCAGAGATGTAGTAGTGAACCCATCAAGGAAATACACTGACCCGACGGGTGTGTATTTCCCGTCTGGGTGGTGTTTAAAAAAATAAGTTAAAAAATAACTCTATTTGATGTTTTTAGCTCAAAGAAACGAATGAGAGATTCGTAATCCCACTCTTTTAAAGCTGAATGGCTTTGAATTTCCTCAATGGAATCGCAAGCAACTATTTCATCTTTAAAGTTAGGGAATTGTTGATGAACCTTATCGTTGTCCTCGTTTAACTCAACCACTGCATTTTTCACTTCTTCTAGTGAAAAGCACAAAGTTGGTGTCTTAGGAATCCCGTCGTATTCGCCCTGTACCAAAATTGGTGTAAATGGTAAATCTTTAAGAATTTCTTTTAATGCACCCACCATTTCATTAGTCGTGAAAGTGCAAGTGCCATAGTAGTCATCTTCGTTTTCTTGGTGGTATTCGTAGCGGCCTTTATAGCCCGCTTCGTGATCCATAACAAAAGTCATGAGTGTTTCCCTTTTAGGCTGATTGCTTCATTGCGTCTTTTCGTGCTTTAAGCTCTGAAAGCGCATAGGAGCGTAGGTTTAAATCCGAATACTTGCTTGTGAAGTGTTCTTCAGCGGCTGACCAAGCAGAAACCTGTTCTGCTCGATTAACTGCTTTGGCAACATAGTCAACGATTTGCTGAGGCAAATCATTGGCCGCCGGTGGTGGTGGCAGTTGCACTGGAACATCGTGAACAATGTTACGATCTTCCTCAGACAATCCTTCTCCAGCATCTTCGTTAAGTGTTCGCTGCGCTTCTGCCAAATTAGTTGAGCCATTGTTTGGCCACCATTTCGCTGCGGAACGCACGATTGTTTTCTTAATCATTTCTTCTTCCCAATCTAACCAAGGTCCTGAAACACCGTTTTTCTTCACCATTTCGGAAGAATCACGACGCTTGTAAACCTCTTCGATTGTCATAGGAAACAACAAGAATGAGTTGTCAGGCATACGCGCTTGACAGTAACCACCAACAATCGCACCTTTGTCCTTGATAAAAGGATTAGGTGGATTCTTTGGGGGGGTGTAGTTGTCGATCCATTGAAATCCTGAACTCAAATCGCCTTCTCTAACGAGCGTGACTGAGCAAGATTTTATGGCTCCAGCATTGATAGCAATCTCGATGAAGCCTTGATAGCTAATGTCGAGAATAATTCTCTGTTCATTACCAATCCGACGTGGAATCAGATAGGCAAACTTTGTCACCGGGTTGAGACTCAATCCAACGGCAGCCAAATTAAAGAGTGCCATTTTCAGAGATGCCGGGTTTTGTTGAGCAATCTTCAGCGAATAGCTGTTTTTGCTTAGGGCATCAATTGCGTAGATCTGCTCTTTATCAAACTCCAGAATGGAATTCTCAAATCTGGCAGCTGCTGAACTGATGGTTTGTTTAACGACAGCCGGCATCGGCGCACGTTGGTTGTTTTGATAAGCCATGATTAGCTCCTTCAGTAGTAAATAAGCAAAAAAAAACAGAACTGAATAAATTCAGTTCTGTTCTTAACGAGGTGAGTTGATTAGCGACCGTTAATACGGTAAATCGTCGTCTTGGTTCATTCCAAAATTCTGATTTTGTTGCTGGTTTTGGTTTTGTTGAAAACCTTGATTATTCTGCTGCTGGTAGTTTCCTTGTTGTTGGAAATTACCTTGCTGCTGATTTTGTTGGAATTGACCATTGCCATTTTGGTTTTGGTTTCCTTGGAAGTTGGCGTTGTTCTGATTTTGGTTGTTACCATTACCAGAGCTGGCCAAGAAAAGGTTGTCAACATCGCAAGTGTGCTTGATCTGCGGTTGTCCACCTTGAGGAGTGTAGATTTCCGCATCAGTGGTACCGATTACAGTGACAGAAGAACCTTTCTGGATGTACTGAGACATTGTTTGAGCGTAATTGCCCCACAATGCACATTCATACCATTTGGTGATTGTTTTTCCTTGAGTGTCTTTCTTTTTGGTTTTAACAGCCAAAGAGAAATTGAGAACGAACTTTTGTCCGTTTGAAGTGTTTACGTTGTTCGAGCGAACATTTCCAACATTTCCAGCTAGAGTAGTATTTTCCATGATAGTTTCCTTTAAATTGGAGTAGTAAATAAATAAACGAGCACAGCAAAACGCAACTTTGAAAAAGTTGTGGTGTGTGAAGTTTATGAAGTTTAAAAGGCGTGAAGCCAAGAGATTGGGCGTTGAACCCGGAGGTAGTTGATGAGCCAAACATCCGCAGATGCGACCAGCTAGGAATTGGCTCTGGGCTGGTCATTCAAGCTGATGAAAAAAATCATCAGACAAGAAACTAAATGGAATAGCATTAATTTATTACAAAAACGTAATCAAATCAAGAATCAAGTGAATTTCATTAGGTCACAAGTCTGCGACCTTTTGTTTGTTATTAATAAGTCCAGAAAGGAATACAATCTGCTTCAATTTTTCAACGGCTGAAATTAATGAATCGAAATCTTGTTGCTGCAATACTCTTGCTTGAAGGGTTAGCTTCCGCTGCTCTACAGATGCTGGCCATACGACAGGTCACTGGCTATGTTGGGTCTTCAATCTTAGTCACAAGCATCGTTATCAGTACCTTTTTGGCGGCTTTGGCTCTTGGTTATTGGAGGGGAGGCAAATCACAAACGGGAAGTTACCGCGATATTCTGGTGAGAAATCTCGTTATAGCGATTGGGATCTTTGGTATTGGTCTCAGCTACCCGGTTGTGGATGTCTTATTTTCCGTTCTGGATAGTTTAACAAACGGAATGCCAGTTATTGGCCACCCGCTGTTTCATTTGTTTGTATTTAGTTGCCTTATTCTGGCTCCATTGGTTTTTATTCTTGCCCAAACGGTACCTCTGCTTCTGCATACTGCAAAATCTGAAACAAGCAAAAGCGAAGCAACGGGAAATCTAACCGCATTATCAACGCTTGGCAATGTCTTTGGCGGCCTGATTACCGCGCTTGTCTTTCTGACTTTATTCGGTGTAGGTAGCTCTATTCTGCTAAATAGTACAGTCCTGTTTTTATCTCTTCTTCTAGCCATAGAGATTAGAAATCGAAGTCATTGGATCGGGGTTGCAATGTCCGTGACCTTCCTCAGTATTGCGGCTGTTCTTAATGTTGCAGTCGAACGTGAGCTATTTCAAGTAACCACACCCTACGCTAATATCAAAATAATCCAATACGGAAATGAAGCTGGAGGAAAGGCAATGTTGGTTAATGACCAGTTTGCATCCTATACGGATGATAAAAATGGAGCTTGGCCATACGTGGAAACAATGAGAGCAGCCCTCAAGAAAATGGAGTCATCAGAGGTGCTCGTGCTTGGTGCCGGTGGATTCACGTTATCGACTGACGAAGAGTTGCATAAGCATAAATTCACTTATGTCGATATTGACGAAAAACTTTTGTCAGTGGCTGAAAATCATTTCCTTGGCCACAAAGTGTTCGGTGACGCTGTTAGTGAAGATGCGAGAGCCTACTTGCTAGCCAGAGAAAAGTTGGTAGATGTCATAGTGATTGATCTCTTTAGTTCTGGAGTGATGGTTCCGGCGCACACCGCAACGACCGAGTTTTTTCATCTTGTGAAATCGAGACTGAAGGATAACGGCTTGGTAATGATTAATATTGCTGCAAATCCAATGTTGAATGACGACTACTCTGCCCGTATTGATAAAACGATTAGAAGTTCACTAAGCAGATGTGTGACGGATTTAAGTAGTTTCCGTGACGGATTAGAGAGTTTAGTGTATTTTTGCCACGGTGGTGAAGACCGGCCAGTACAAGTCTATCGAGACGATCATGAAGGCGTAAGCATTGACGCTTTTCTCTTGGCCAATATGAAGGATGAAATATGAAAAATAAAAAAACAGATTGGATCTCTGCTTCAGATGTTGGCTTGTATGCACGAAATCCTAAGCTGCTTGAGGATAAATACAACGGGGTCGAGGTTTCAGAGCAGCGTAAAGCTGCACTGGAAAAAGGATCCCAAAAACACGAAGCGTTCAACGACGCTCTTATTAATGGACAACAAGACAAGCGTTGCTTTATTGCATCCCACCTATATGGAATTGATGATCCAAGAACAAATCAACTGCGCTCTTTTAGAGATCGGGTTTTGATGCCTAACCGGTTTGGAAAATGGATGGTGTCTGTCTATTACGTAACCTCTCCTTTTCTGGTCAGCCTGTGCCGCAAAAACAAGCTCCTAGATGGTTTGGCTCGTTCCATTGTGGACTGTGTTGTAAGTTTGACGAAGTATTAGAGAATTAAAGAGAAAGGTGGTTCCAATGTGGGATTTATTTTCAGGATTAGTAGGTTTTTTCAAAGACTTTACCGATATTTGGGTTGTCTTCATTGCCGCTGTTGCAATTCTGGCTTTCTATCTTAATTCGAGAAGAGAAGGCAAAAAAACAACTGGGCGTGAAGAGCTTGATGAATTGGGAAAGCTCGTTTGGATTGATGAGGGGGTGGATACTAAACCCTTTTTCAATCAAGAGTATCGAGTGCTTGGAAAACCAGATGCAATCTATAGCAAGAACGGAAAAGTGACGGTTGTAGAGTATAAGTCCAGAAATGGCCCTGTTTTGGAATCGGATGTTATTCAAGGCTTGTCAGCGTGTTTAGCTGTGAAAAGTGCCGGGTATAAAGTACGCGATTTGATGGTGATTACTGGGAAAGAAACAAAAACAGTCTCAGTTCCAGAAAGCCCAAAATCACTTTATCAAATGGTTGCTAATTATGTTGAAGGCGCGAGAGCAATAAAAATGGAGTTAAAGAATGGCCGATGATCTAAAGGTTGATGATTGGGTTGAATACGATAGCAATCGCGGGTTGCAAAGGGGAAAGGTTGTTAAAGTGGCCAAAACTACTGTGCTGGTAAATGTTTTGCAGTTCGGAAAGTTAGCAGCTACCTATCGAGTAAAAAAAGAGAAGCTCTCTAAGATTAATCCCGAACTTTTGAATTTAGATGAAATTGAGGGGTTGTAAGTATTGAAGCTTGTGTGAAGATACGAACATCTTCGATTGATTTCCTCCGAAGGTAGTAGTAAGTAAGTTTAGGCCGCCAATATCAGTTTGATGTTTGCGGCCTTTTTTTTGATCTAAATAATCCACAAAAATTGTGGATAAACTTGAGCAAAACTGTCAGAAACACTAGACTAGAAAGAATTAAAGGCATTGCCTAAGAATTAAGCGGAGTAGCCATGAGTCTAATGGAAAAAGCTAAAGCAATTAGAGGGTCAATTGTTGGTCCTGACGGTTTTCGTGACAAGGGAAAATCATGGTTGCGCGGACTGGCGTGGTTTGGTATTGGTTTAGTGGTGGTTGAGCCTTTTATCAGCTTGGCCAGATACGGAGAATTTGAGTTTTTCAGTTCAACTTCAAATTTATACTTGTTCATCTCATTGTTCTCCAGTTTGACGATTTTGCTGGTTACTAGAGATAACAGTGAAACTTCTTTGAAGAAGATGATCCATTCAAAGAATTGGATAGCCCGTATTTATGGGTTTGTCGTTTTTCTGGCTATTTACCTTGTTGTTGGCGTTTTTAAAGTATTCGTTCGGGTTTTTGATGGTGACAATAAGACATTTAAAGAAGCGAATGATGATAGTCGAAATCATTCTTTTACAGCCCCTATGGGGCGAATAGATCCATTGCATGGAGAACATGGCGATGGTGGGATTAATGACCGGTATTTTTAAGCAGCCACAGTTAGATCGACGTGCAATGCACGCATGACTCTTGCGATAGTATCCCATTTAGGCTGGACTTTACCGCTGAAGGTTTTGTAAAGACTTTCACGGTTTAAGCCAGTGGCTTTTGACACCTCAGATATTCCGTGATGTTTCGCCAAGTGCCCCAGTGCATTGACGAATACATTCGGGTCTTCATCTTTAAAACATTCCTCCAAGTAAGCGTTGATTTCTTCTTGTGTTTCAAAGTAATCAAACGGATTAAATGGTTTGGTTTTTTCAGTCATAATTGGTTCCCCCGATCTCTTTTAGGATCTGCTTTGCTTTCGAGATGTCTTCTTGTTGCTGTTTTTTATTACTTTTGATACCGCCGTTTAAGAGCAGAACAACTGTGTCGCCTTGAACGGCATAGTAAACTCGATAGCCCTTGCCTATGAAAATACGCATCTCACTGACACCTTCACCAACTGGTTCGGAATCACCAAAATTCCCCTGTTCGGCTCTAGCAATTCGCATTGCAATGGCTCTTACAGCTTGACGATCTTTCTGCTTTAAAAGCCATTTATCAAAGTGGGTAGAAGTGAGAACTTTGTATTTCATTTGTACATTGTAGCCCATAGGCTACTGTTATGTAAGCAAAATTTTGGGTGCTTTTAAAAAACTATTTTCCACCCGGTTCGCGGCCTGCGCTTTTTACATTATCGGAAGCTTCTTTAGGGTTTCCTCCAAATTGACCTTTTTGACCACCTGTAACACTTCCTCCCATTCTCTGGAGGGCAGATGCTCCTGTAGCTCCAATTAGCGATAACCAAATTATTGGCAATACAATGACTTGAAGAATACTTACTATAAACACCACCAATGAAGCCAATGGTCCTTCAAATATCGCTGCATTCGACATCTCAACAATTCTATTTTCAAAGAAGAACCCCATGCCTAAGACAGCATTTAAAAATTCTAAACCGAAGTACGCCAAAGCCAATATTACAAAGTTCTGCATCTTGTACATACCCCAAACCATTGCTAGAGGGGCAAGGATAACAATCAAAGCCTGAGCCATAGAAACGAGCATTGGTAATGCAGTCTTCATTGCTTTCTTCATCATCCACATTTCTGAAAAATTACCTAGATTTGAAATAGCTGCTGCTCCTCCAACAACAATATCAGTAACACCATCTAGCATTTTTTGTCCGATGTTTTTATCCACTGATCCGTTACTACTGGTAATGTCGATGTCATCAACAGCGTTGTAGCCACCAGCATTTGCATCCAAAATAGTTTTTATAAACGAATCTTCTTTGTCAGCATTGGTGGCAATGTTAGATCCATAAAGATCACTTCCATAGTCATCCCAGTCATCCCAAGCGTCATCGCCCTCACTGGTGTCTTGGATGGATTCCAATAAGTCTTTTCGTAAACCGTGATTTGGATCATTCCAGAGATCAGCACAGGATACTGTCGCCCCAAAGGTATCTTCGTCATGTTTTTCATCGAGAGAACCCGGAGTTGGGTCATAGGTGAAACCATACCTTTGAGCTTGATGGACGTATGCGGTTTCAGAATTAAAGAATCTACCAGGGGTGTTCAAGAATACGTTTGAGCCAATAAAGCTTGGATCATCCCAAGGTTTTAAAGTGTCTCTATCAGCACCTGCTGGCATACCATTCTCTTCTAAATCTTTAAGAGCGGGACGATAACAACGCTTGTTAAACTCATTTAAACGGCCAAGCATGGCTGGGTCGTCGATAGAAACATTACCGACTTTAACCAGAACGTCGTTGTAGTCGTTTGAGCACCCCATTGCTTTAATTGCAGAGAAGGTAATGGCACTGGAGAAGTAATCCACTAAAGCCCATGCAATTGGAATTTTTACTGGTGCGCCCCCAGCCATATCAGCAAAAACATCGTCAGCGGTTTCTCCAGTGTTATCGCCGTCGCCAAGTTGCTCAGGGTTTTGGCAGGATGTAGAAGCAATGGAATATTTCACTTCTGACAGGCTGATATTGTTATTGTCATAGGGAATGACGACCAACATAAGAACAAGAATCATCCCAAGTAAATTGAATTCCAATGTGGAAACAATTCGACTAGGCGATTGGTCATAAGACTGTTGTAGTGAGCTGATAATCGCAACGATAAAAGGAATATAGGCCAAGCCCGTACCGTTTAGGGTATCCCAGATTGCCCCGTAAACCTGCCAAGAGAATATGATTGTGTAAATATCAAGAAACGTATTGGCAATCACGACAAGAACTCCAATTGCTGAATGGCAAGCAATTCAAAAACAGCAAAGAATAATGCCACTTTCCACCAACCCTTCACCAGAAGCTGTGTTAATTCATCCCACTTTTGGTTTATTTCAGGTGTTCTGTCTTCACGAGGCATTCTTGGTCTAGCGAGCAAACGTGCAATCGGCTTCCAAGCAGCCAAAACAATTGCATAAAAGGCCAGTCGATATGGCAAGAATGTCGTTCTAAAATCGGTTTCGCCAATTTTAGAAACATTACTCAGGTCTTTGGTTCCCAGCACCGTAATTAGTGTTGAAACCATAAACACAAAAATCAAAGATAAAACTAGGTAAGTAAGAATCTTTCGGGAGAACATTATTTGATCTCCAAATCTTTGGTTTTTGTAACAGGCTTAAATACTGGGCGAGCGTTCTGCATATTGTCCTCTTCATCAATCAGAACTTTGTTAATCGTGTTCGATGAAATAGGCTTAACATCAGAGGCCGCTTCTTTGATGAGAACCATGTTCTCACGCAATACGTTGACAACCTTATCCACTTGCTCTGAAGCATTAGGGAAAGTCTCGACGTTTGGTTCTTTTTGGCCGGTACGCAACATACGGATTGCTAATCTTGATTGTTCAGCAAGTCTTGCGTAGGCAATTTCACGAGAAATATCCTCAATCAGGCGCGTTTGTCCGCCCGGAGTGCGTTTACGAATACTATTGATGAGTGCCGGTGTTACCACTACCGTAGGCGGTGCAGAAACTCTATTGAGGTTCTGCCAAGTCATTTGAGTTGCACCGTTTACAATTGATTCCAATTCAGTTTGGATGTCATTAGCAATTTTCTCGTGTTTAACTTCGAGTGATAGGCCGGGTACTGTTTCGATTTTGGTGCAGCCTTCACAGGTTTGAAGCTTAACTTCACCCACAACTTCTGTCACCCAGTCACCTGCGGCATCCGCAGTTGTCCAGTATTTGTAAAGATCCGAATCTTGTCTTTGAGTCGCTGTAGGTGAGCCGTTGTCACAAATATCTGTTCGTTGATGATAGATGTTGTAGCCAGCAACCACGACATCATAAATCGTGTTGACCTTCTGTTGACCGGTGCCACCACGTTTTTGGCCACAAACCCAGTCTCGACCATCGTTACCGACATTCGCGCTATCCACGGCTTGTTTCGCTTTGACCGCATCGCCACCAGAACTGCTTTGAGATTGTGCCCAAACTTGTTGTTTGGTACCTGCTTTCGCTTGTTCCCAAGGAAGCCCAGTTTCTCCCATCATGATTTTTTGCATATCTTCACAGCTTGTTTCAGCAAAATCGGTATCGAGTTTTCCTTGCAATACACCTTGCTGAAGCAGATCGTAAAGACCGGGATTAGCACGTTGGATAATCAGTGCAGGCAATGATGCAACTGCGCTGGTTGCACTATTGACGATATTACCCATCATAGATTTAAAGCCGTCAGTGATTCCGTTTAGCTGATTGGATACAGAGATTTTTGGATCAAAGGTACCGCAGCCAATATTCATATCCCACGAAACCCCTAGTCCAAGTGCTCCGGCATTGTTATAACGAGTGAATTGAGATGGAAGTGTGCTTCCACCTATTTCATAGCCGTAAACTGTAGCCATGCGTGGAGATTCAACTTCTGCCTGAGCTTGGGTGCTAACCAGAATAGAAATGGCCAGTGCTAAATATTTTTTCTTCATTTATTTCTCCAATTCGATTTAGAAGTTCACGTCGCCAATCCATGAACCTTTTTTTTGGCAGCAAGTATATTTCCGCCATAGATTCCAGACGTGATTCCCATCATTGCTGCGGTATGAACTTTTGCCGTCGCTCGCACTAATGGACATATTTCTTGGTAACGTGCTACAACTTCCCTCTCTTTTAGGGGAAATCATTTGCCATTTACCTGATGTGGTGGTCACTGGACCCGGTGGCCAAAACCCCGTCGATCTACTTTGATTGATTGTTTTGTAAACGTGAGGTTGCCCTGTACGGGAAACGAAATGGGCACTTCTAAAGGCAATCAATCCTGATTCCTTGAATAGATCGTGATTTGTGACATGGCCAATACGAGGGTAGTAGCCACCCCAGTTATAACTATTGGATCCAAGTAAATAACCAAATGGATTTAGTGACTGTGGATAGACCATTTCAGGAATGCCAAAACGCCATGCAACCGTATCCAAATTGGAAATGTAATATGGGTACATTGGTGTTAGCTTGCTCTTACACGTAAACCCTGTGCCAGACAGTGCAGAATAAGCGGCAATTGCTGGATTTCCATAAGAATCAGTTAGTGTGAAAGTCATATTGGAATGCGATGCAGCTTTATTTTCTGAGCCACCCCCGCCCCCAAGCTCGTCAAGACCTGAACCCATAGTGGAAAGAATCGCAGAGATCAAAGAGCCATCATGATCCGACTGTGCAACTTGCATCATGATTCCTGTTTCCTTCCAAGGTGGTTCTTCAGCATCACGATAGGTTTGAACAGTAATGTCAGGAAGGTAATGACTGATCTTTGGTGAAGTTCTGATTGAACACCCTGTCCATCCACACTTCAACCAAAAACAAAGTCCAACAACTTTATAATCGGCACAACTGAGCATTGCAGATACCGTTCTATTGACAACATCGACGGTATTAATTTCTTCTGCCTGAGCATTCGTGCAGGCGGCCAATATTGATAGAGAGAGTAGTACCTTTTTCATGGGTTCACCTTCAAATTGAAGATTCTCACGGCTTCCGAAATGGAATTCACCCCGACAACTTTGTATTTGTCATTGATAACAACCGTTGGAGCCTTGGTAATCTGGTATTTCTCAGAGGTTTCAATGGTATGAGCAAAAGCCTGATACTTCTTCTGGACAGCCTCATAGCCTGATGAGTTGATAAAACTCTGAAAGGCTTCTTTAGCCATTGCTTCATTGGTTTTTAAATCTTTTCCGTAGGCAATGTTTAGGTTGTCGTTTAAAGCCTTGTCAGCGGCTTTGTGCTCCGCATAGTCATACAGATTGATTGTCGTTTGATCCGAAAATTGATAATCAATGCTTACAGGGGCTTTTTGTGAGTCAAACCACACCTTTAAATCGGTGATCTTCTCTTCAGCCATGACAGGGCTTGCCAGAGAAAGAAGTGCGGTCGCTAACATTAACTTTCTCATGCGCTTTTTCTCGTTGTAGGTTCTGGTGGCTTAGGTGAAATGCCACGTGCATGGTCAATCTGTGCAGCCACATATTCAGCAGCTTCCAAATTGGTAATGCCGTACTTTTTCATCAACTCTGCACGTTGGGCTTTTTCGTAACCTTCAGTACCGGCCAGAGAGAGGTAGAGTGATGGTGGTACGTTTCTGAACAGTGTTTCGATTTTGTCTGCCAGAATGGTGCCTTCGACATACTTGTGCTGCTCTTTTTTGGCTGAAACCATTAAGCGTTTCTGTTCTTCAGATACATTTCGGAAGTTGGCTAGCTGCTCGACTTCTTCAGTAGGTGCAACCAAGGCTATGAGCCATTCACACATATTGAGGATTTTCTTGGATTCGTTCGGGAAATCCTCCAAGTTCTGTGTGGCCAACCAGTACCAAGCGTTCAATTTACGCCACATCTTGACGATTTTGACCGAGAAAGCGGATAGCAAAGGGTTGACCGTAATCAAGTGAGCCTCATCTGTCAGCATGACGATTTGACGACCTGAGTTTTGGTATTTTTCAGCCAAGGCATTGGTGTTCTGCATGATTGAGGTGTAAGCCAGTGCAAGCTGTGCTTGATAACCCTCTTTTGCAAGCGTTGCTAAGTCCACAATGGTAACGTCAACGTCTGGCCATGCGTCAGCAGCATTGTTAAACAGTTCACCTTCAAATCCGTCTGTGTACATTCGGATGGATTCACCCATTTCAAAGGCTCTTTCCCGACTCTTCTCAGGATATGATTCATCGTGCGAAATCTGACTAAATCCAAATGCAACGTCTTCAGTCAGCGTGGTGCGGCCTTCTTTGACAGCTTTCTTGGCTCCAATAAGAATTGCATCTCGAATCATTCGACGGTCTGAGCGTAGCAGTCGTTTAACCTCTTCCTTTTCACCCCCAGTAATCATTAGGGTTGCGATAATTTCAGCTTCACCAAGAATGTCACGTTGATCGTCTTCCAGATCGTCGTTTTCATCCTCTTCTTCGTCTGCATCGAGGTTGTGCTTTGATAAGTAAGTGATAGTAGCCTTTTCGCGCAGACGGGTTTGCTCTTCTTCGCTTAAAGTATCGAAGTGTTCTGAGATCCCCTCTTTTTTCATAACATGAATAATGGAGTGCATTAAATCTGTTTCGGAAATTCTGTGTCCATCCTGAGAATCGACCAGTTGATGCACATCCTGAAACGGGGCTAAAGAAACACCTGCACCGGGTTTAATTTGAACGCTTTTCACGGTTAAGCCGTTGGCTCTAAAGTGCTCTGCCAGCAAGCCAAACGAGTTACCTGCTTCAACAATAATCATGCGGGGGCGGTGAATAGCCATAATTTGAGCCGACCAGTAGTTCAAGGTTGCAGATTTACCTGCACCTGTAGGGCCAAGCAGAACACCGTGTGCGTTTTTTTGACGGTCAGCCTTGCAGAATGGGTCAACGGTAATTGGTTCTCCCCCACGATTAAACATAATCATGCCGGGATTACCGGTACCGCGATTGCGCCCGAACATTGGCGAAATATTGGCCATGTGTTGTAGCCAGATAGGTCTGGATGTTTTGAAACTCAAATCCATTTTGGGTTCATAAACCATTGGCAGGTTTAGAATGTAAGAGTTTAATCCGACTGGATCATCTTCAGTCTTGTAAGGTTGTAGCTGAATAGAGGTCAGTAGCGCACAAACTTGGTTGTTCATCTGCTTGAGTTCTTTTACGCTCTTGGCGCGAATATAGACCGCCATTGTTGAGCGATACAGCTTCTTGCGGTATGACATGATCTCTTTGGCTGTTTCACAGTCTCTTCGAGCATAAGTGGCCTCTGTCGATTCACCACGAGACTTTTGTGCAATGCGGTCAATCTGCATTTCCACGTCGGATTGAGGTGTGACAATTAGAGTCGAGACAAACACAGTTCCCGGAGGCATCTTATCCATTAAGGATGAAACCTTTTCCCCGGTGCTTGATTCACCCGTGATTGCGCCAATTTTTGGCGAACGGCGCAGTTTATTCACGCGAATGCACTGGTGATAGACATCATCAAAAATCCAAGCCTGTTTCTCAGAATCGGATTCAGGTAGGG
This sequence comes from uncultured Thiosulfatimonas sp., assembly GCA_964547865.1. GTDB lineage: Bacteria > Pseudomonadota > Gammaproteobacteria > Thiomicrospirales > Thiomicrospiraceae > Thiomicrorhabdus. The sequence continues at coordinate 24,168 of CAZJPO010000001.1, read as the reverse complement.
AAAAGAATAGAGATTCAGAAAAATCATCTCCATAGGGCAGGTCTTCATCACCCGGATAGGAGGCTAACTCTAGAAACTCTTTTTTGTTTCCTTGTGTCATTTCTGGGTTTGGGTTAAACCACATCAACATCCACTCGTAGAAATCTTTACCACCCAAGCGAGTTAATTTGATATTGCATTCACGCAAACCGTTCTTGAATTTATCGCACACATCATTCAAATCTTCTGACGGCGTTAAATCTTGAGGGTGTTTCCAACCCTTTGGCAGCCGACGATAGACGACGACAATCGTGCGAATCATCTTGCCGCCCCAAGGGATACCTCCAAGCACCTCTTCATCAATGAATAAACCACCTTCTTTTGAAATGCCGTATAGGTGCTTTTCCATCGTATTAAGCCATTGTTGAGTGTATTGGCTATCGCGGCAGTGATCGTCAGGGTAGGCGCGTAAGTTATCAATGAACTTCTTCAGCTGGTTATCATCAAAGGTGTACTGCTGAATAATCCAAGGTGAATTGGGCTCTTCATCAAAGGCATCGCTAATTGCCATTTCAATCTGGTCGCGCTGATCCGCAAGCCAATCTTCTGATCGTCCTTCGGTTGGCAAAGGAAGCACTTCAAATACAGCACCAACCGACAAACCATCATCTAAAAGAATGGTTTGCTCTTCAGGCAAGTATTCATACCAAGGAAGCTTGTCAATGAACGAGCTAGGTTGGCCGTACATCCGTTTTACTTCAATATCCTTTAGAGGTTTTTTCTCTTCAGGTGCTGAAGGTTTTTTTTCTTCCGTTTTGGATTCTTCAGCTTCGATTTTTTTGCCGCCAAATAAGTCAAGGAAACCCATTTGCTATTCTCCTACAACATCAAGGTTGACTTCACCCGGTAGGGCATAGTGGTCTTTTGTGTAGAGCTTAAATTCTGTTAAATAGCCCGGTACTGGTACACCATCAGCCGTGCTCAAGTGTGGTGCAACAAACATAAACATTGTTGGGTTAGGCAGCAAAGAGAACTTTGATTGCAGTTGAGAAGATTCCGTTCTCACGTAATTGCTGTAATCCGTATCGGATTCAACCATTGAGCGACGAAGTACACTTCGCTGATCCATGAGCTTGGCTTCACCAAAACCTCCCATTGCCTTGTAGTACACATCATTCATTGTTTGTTCTGGCTGTGGGATTACGTCGCCTTTTGAAGAGCATCCCCCTAATACGCTGACCATGCTGATGGCCAGTAACCCTGTAAATAAAGTCTTTTTCATCATTTCGTGCGAGAGCCCCCATCCTTTAGATTGGGGAGGGATAGCACCTGCTTTTAAGCGGCCTTTCTCTCTTCTCCATAGTTGGTTGCTATCTTTGTAAAACCAAAGCCATAACCACTGCCACGCTGAATTAATGTGCAATAATTATGACTAATCCCTTGTACCAAACCTGTTGTGGTTTGAATGTTAAAACTGCCAGTAGCTCTAATCGCTACACGCCCAACATGCAATCCAGCTTTCTTTCCGTTAGTGACATTCGCTTTAACCATGTCACCCGTTTGAAACCCATAAACTGCTTTTTGACGCATCAAGTAACCTCTTGGAAAACCGTACTTGTCCAAGCGAGTTCTTTTATAAATACCTCTGCCCGTGCATTTAATGCGCAATACAGGCTGTTGCCATTGAGTGATTGGTTTTGATACTTCACCCACACATAACGCATCTAAGCAGTGGTCTTTAGGAATCCCTTGCTGTTTGCGGTTAAACTTAGTCATAGCACCTGTACCTGTGTAAACGGATAAGTGCTCACCTGCAAACATTAACAGTTGTTTTAGCAACTCATTACGAGTGGCGTTAACCGATGCGGCATCTTTTAAACCAGACCATTTGCCTTTAAGGACTTTCTCAACGCCTGATTTACGGGCGGTATCTAACTTGCTGTTACCCAACCTATTTTTCCAATCCACCAATAACAGATTGTCTTTTGACTCATTGCAACTTCTGCAAGCGAGTACCAAGTTCTTAACGCTATTGCCTCCACCTTTCGACTTGGGGTGAGTATGTTCTACCTCTAAGCGGTTATCACCGCTCAACCCACTGCAATAAGCACAGGTGTGGCGATGTTTTTCCAAAAGGTACTCTTTAACCTCATACCCAAATAAAGTGCCTTGCTGATACTCAACACCACTAATATCACCGTTAGCCATCTTCTGCATATCAAACTTAACTCGCTCAAACCCAATATCAGTAACAGGTACAAGTCGAGATAGCTTTTTAACCCACGCCAATGTCGTATCCACTCTGTGTCTTAAAGAGGGCGGTAGCCAACCTTTAGGCTTAACCCGATTATCAAATCGTGCTTTACGATGCCAAAGCTTGTTTCTTCTGCGTCGTCTAAATGCTCTGCGTTGAGTTAAACTCTCAGAGATTGCAAAACCTTTGTGTTCGATATTGGCTAAAAATAAAGTTTTTAATTCAATATCAGAACTTAGAACTAAAGCTAATCCCGTGGTTTTAGAACCTGGATCTAGCTTTAAATGCACCGATTGCAACAAACAGTCTGATTGCTTCAAATCTTTAATCCGGATGGTGAATGGATAAAGGAGATGAACCACTGCTCGTCCACGAGATAACAGCAATCGTGCTCTTTTCTCAGAACAAGGCATCAACGGTTTCTTGTTTTTATCCAGCACTAATACAGACATTGTTACTCCAAATAAACACCCTTACGGGTCTTGTAACGTGGCTTTAAAAGCCATCTCCCTTCGAGATTGAATGTAACCGGCTCCACCCAAGGGTGCGACATCAAGATTCGGCACTTACCCTATGCCAGCATTCTCAACGCCTTTTAGAGCTTGAGGCTAAGGAAGCACCTCAAGGTAAGTCTTAACGACCTATTACACTCTGCTGCGACCGAAGTCGCCCTCTGGTCAACTAGGCTTTTTCAAGCCTGCCCCTTTAGGGGTGGGTTGTTGACTTCAGTTTCCTTAGTCCAATCCACGGTGCATATTGTTGCTTTGGAAGTTAGTGAATTCGCTGTGTTGTACCTTGCGACCAGATCCATTAATCGGGTAATCAATCGCTACCTGTTGAATCATGTGTAGATGCAACTTAGTGCCGGGTTCAACGTAAATCGCATCAAAGCTCTGCTGCTGACGTTTTTCTACCCAATCCATCACCTCTTCTGTGCCCCCAACAATTGCTTGGTTCTTGGCTGCATTGCCCGCGTCACCTGTAAGTGTGCTAGATGTGCTCGTACCGTATGGCCCTGAAGTCGTGGTGTTGGTATATTCTTGCTGTGCTTGAACATTGGCATAGGCGGACAACGCGCCCAATCCAATTCGAGTTGCAAGGTAGGATGGAGCGTTGGTAATTCGCTTACCAGTCACACAAGGCACACCGTATTCGTCAGAGAACCATGCAATTGTTTCTCTTCTTGCTGTACCGCCCTCTTTTGGCTCAGGATAAGTTGAAATTGAGCCGTCAGAGAAGGTAAAGGTCATACTGTGAATTTCTCCAGAAACACAAGATAGCGTCCAGTCACCTTTCGCAACACCCGACATAGTGATGCCTTCCACGTTGGGAATGTTGATGCCGTTTGATGAAAGGTTTTCAGGGCCGACAATAATCTTAAATGGGTATGGATCCGATATTTGACCGTCCACAGGAATGCGACCCAAAAGAGCGGTCATACTGGTAGAACCAAACAGTGTTGCGTTTTCAGGAATGGTGTAAGCTTTAATCTTGGTAGGTTCGTCTTTCTTTTTACCACGACGCAACTCTTCACCTTCAGGAATACCGGGAGCTTGTACGCCTAAATCCGGCAAGGAAAAATCTGGCAAGGAAAGTTCTCCAGACTTTTCATCTTTAACTGCATCAAGTGGTTGCTTCCAGATTACGCCTGTACCACTCATTCCCCCATCGGTATAACCCAATCCATCGGGAATGCCTGCCATACCAATGTCATAGCCTTCAGGTGTTGTTTGGGCAGTCGTTGCTGGTTCGTTTCGACTAAGCTCTAAATCTTTGAGGCGTTGCTCTAGTCTTCGCAGCAGGGTATCGGATTCTTGCGATTGACGCTCTAAGCGTTTTGCTTGATTTTCCACCACGGTTTCCGCATTACGCACTTTGCTATCGACTCGTGAAGTGATGTTTTTTTCCATGTTGAGAAGCTTTTCAGCTTCTTGACGCAGACGCTCGTTTTCTTGCTGAATCAGGTCGTTCTCACGCTTAACAGCTTGCAGTTCAGTTGTTAGCGTTCTCATGGTTTCTTCTGGAGAATCCACATCGACCCCAAACTCTTTGGCAAGTTCATCGTCGGAGACAGGGGCTAATGCCAAACCGTTATCATCTAAGGCAGGTGCATTTTGCGCTTGCACCAGTTCCTTATTCTTACTCTTTCCATTAATCATCAGAGCAATCAAGACAATGGCCACAAAGACAATCGCTAGGATTTTGATAAGTTTATTGCCCTTCATTTAAAACTCCCCTGAAGCGTCATGACTGGCTTTCTTTTTCGATTGTTGAGCTTCCTTAGCCTTTTGCACTTCCAGTTCAGAGTAGTACGTCCAAGGTACAAGTGTTTCACTTAAAGGGCGCTCATTGATAACGTAAAGAACCGTTCTATCTCCTGCCTGCCCCTTTGGAGTCAACTTGTGGTGCTGATAGGTTGCATGGGTAAAAGGAAGGTTGATGTCCAAGTAATTAAGCTGAACGGTTGTGTTGCCTGTATTGCTTACCAGAAGAGCGGTTGCATAAAGATTTCCAGAGCGGTAGGCCAATATTGGTTTTACAGTGGTCTTGGCTCGATTAATACCTTTAAAGGCACGAACATCTTTATGAAGCACTTCGTTTAGCGAAACTTCACTAATCCCCGGCATTACCTTGTGCAGTCTTTCGGGAGCATAAAGTTTTTGAGCGAGGTGGCGAGTCAAGGTGATTGGTGTGATCGGCTCGACTTCCTTCTGGGTAGCATTGGTTTCCCCCGATGCTTCTTCATTGGCAGCTTCTATGTCTTTTGGAAGCTCTTTGGCTTCATTTCCAACATAGATTCTGATGTCTTCTAGTGGTGTTTCATCTTTTTTATTGGCTTCAATAGATACCAAATCAATAAGAACGATTTTTCCATCACCCAAGCGTTTCACTTGAATACGTTCACGCTCGAATGTTTTACGAGGAAGGATATGCAGTGCGCCTTGAGCACTTTGGACTCTGAATAGCCCCTGTGCTTCTTGTTTAGGGGTAACACCAACGGCAACATGGTCTCCAAACTGAATCGTGCGTTCTTCGCCTTCATGCAGTTGAATGGTGACTGGTTTGTTGCTGTATTCGATGTACTCAGTCGCTTGAACAGCAGAAGACAGAAGCAATGCCCCAATTAGGGCAGATAGTTTAAATTTCATCATTGTTGCACTTCTCCTGTCGTAGCTTCCATTTCTGTCTCACGCACTTCGATACGTTTTGGTTTTTCATAAATACCATCAATGGCCAATGCCCAAGGGTTACACTCTGGATTTGCATCCATTCTTACAATCCGTAATGGATAACGAGCGTAGATGTCTTTAATCTTTTGTCCACGGTAAGACTCTTTAATACCAATGTCGTAGTAAGCGACCCATGAATCCTTAGATTCAATGAAAACTCTCTCTGGCTGGTAGCCTCGACCGTGCATTTCTTGGATGTATCGTGTTCTTTTCAGCTCTGCACGTCGGCCTTTGTCATCGTAGTCTTGCAAAAGCTCTGCTTTGAATTTAGGTGTGATGTAGCAGGACAGGCGTTCAATATTTTTTTTGTAATCTTCTTCACCAGATACCGGCCAGCTGTTAATTTGTTGCCAGATGTAAAGCCCATAGCTATACACGTTGTATGGATGCTTTTCCCCGATCAAACGAGAAGAGCCAGAACGTAAGTCTGGCGGAATATCCACAGTGATATTTTTGGGAGCTTGAGACCACCCCCACTGCGAATAAGCAATAATTAGGGTAAGAATAGCGATCACTATTCTGAGTGTTTTGATGTGCGAATCTTTGCTATCAAGGGCACGTTTTACTTTTGACATTGGTTATCAACCTCTAGCTGTCTTCATCTTCTTGGACTATTTTTACTACTGAAACCGGCTTTGAACGTCTGACATCCCATTTTTGAGATTGGTCAATAAATCCGTAAGAGCCAAAGCCCTTTTTCTGCAACCATCTTTTGAAAAAGACAACATGAAGCCCGTCAGGTTGCTTGCGCTTTAGGTTAGTAAGTCGCTTACCAGCAAAAAGCAGGGTCAGTATTGCCATACCGACACCTACTCCAACGCCGAATAAACCGTACCCAAATGGCAATAACAGGATGATTGAAACTGGAACCCAGAAAATGATTCCAATGACAACTATCGTTACCACTTCGGTATCGGTCATTCCGCGAAATACAACCGGATCAGCAATTAAACGGTCGGGAATGTAATTAATCTCCCGACCTTTCATTCCTTCAATATCAGGCATAATTTTTTAGAAAATTACCGCTGCGGCTTCGGTTAATAAATAGACAACAAACACTAGCAATAGAACACCCATTGCACCGTGCATCCCCATGTCTCCCCATGTCTTTTTGCCATCCCCGATTTCTTTGTAAGTACCGATCATGTTGTTGGCAACAACGATGAAAGCGATCGTACCAATGACTAAACCAACGACAATACCGATGTCGAACGCATAGCCTTTTAACAGGTCAATGTAATTGCCATCAGCGGCCGCGTTTGTTGGATCCGCAGTTGTTGGAAGGGCTGCTTGAACACTTGAAGCGAAAAGTGCTGAAAGGGTTAAAGCGGCACCGCTTACTTTCTTAATTAAACTCATTAAATAATCTCCTTAGTTATGAGTTAGTTTGTAAATAGCCATAGCAAAACCATCATGAGGAAAACCGTCCTAGCCCATAGAAACAGCATTTTGGATCCACTGATAGAACCGTCTCCCCAGCTGTAATAGGAACTAACAAAAATCCATGCTGCCCACAAAAGAATAAGGGTTGCGCCTATTGCCTGAAATGCAAATAAAGCTTGGTCAGCAGTGATAAAGCCACCGGCACCGGTGTTAAAATCATCTTCCCAAGCCATTACTTATTCACTCCAGTGTAATCAGCGCGAACCGGCTCAATTCTGGATGGTATGACAGGATTAATAGGTTGAGCCAGATGGTCTTTAATACCTTGGCGAATCATTCTTAAATCACGGATTAAGGCATCGTATTCAAATTGAATTCGAGTATCCTCAACCGCAATTTTGGAAGCATCATTCACCAGAGACTCGATTGCTTTTATTTCTGATTCCACTTTGGATAAAGCCTCTCTTTCAGCCCAGACATCCGCAGATGCAACTGAAGAAAATCCTATTCCCAGTGTCAGCAAAAATGTAGTCGCAATGTGTTTCATAAAATCTCCTTGTCGATTCAGACTGTAATTTATTTGTCTGTGAAATTAGTTTCTTAATGGGTCACAAATGATTGACCTAAAAAAGGTATAAAAGACTTATCTCTTTACAGGTATTTCTTAAACTTGCTTGTGGCAATGAATATGGCGAAAGCGAACATCGCTGCAAACGGTGTGATAACCCAATTCGGATTGATACTGACCGGCATTGCGAGGTAAAAAATCCAAGCCATAACAACCAGTGGCACCGCAAATCCTTTGGCAATGTGGTACACAAAACTCGATTCGTGGCCACCAGTGAATCGGCGAATATCCCTTTGCACCAAGCCATCTACAAAAGCCACTAGCGCGAAAATAAAGAAAATAGGTATAGAGAGCGTGAGGATCGTTACCCGGACAGTGAATGTCATAAGGGTGTAGATCATGGCCATGATGTAATCATGAATAGCACCTTGAAATTGTTTTAAGGTCGCTACAACATCATTATCCGTTGGCATGGGTGTTCTGGAGTTGTGAAGCCATTGAACAAGTCCTGAGTCAAAGAAAACGTATTGAATGGCATTGTTAATATAATGATTGGCATTGGCCGCTGCGATCGTATCCATGCCCCCTTCTTTTACCGAGACATTGAGGTATCCCAGTTCGGTTTGGAACATCTCCTGAGCGTGTTCATATCCCTGATAGTCATCAGAAAACCATGTGGCCATACCAACCCACTCAACCAATACGGAAATAAATGCCGCAAAGATCAGAACGCCAAATATCCTGAAAATAAATCCGAATGTGTGGGAGATAACTCCTCTCTTTTCAGCTGGATGTGCATTTGATTGGGAGTTTGTTTTTGTTTCACTCATAACCCTGCTCCTGACCACCATTTTTCGCCGGTACTGTAGGTTCGATCCATTTCTTCAGTCATCTCTCTTAGGGTTTCGGGAATTGGAATGTTGTCGTCTTCTGGTAATGGAATTCGCACTTTGTAAAGGTGTCCGCCGTTGACCAGCATGAAGGCTTGCCCTTTGGGTAATGACATCAGAGCACTAGGCTCCAGCATGACGGACTGATTGACCGAGATACGGTCTTGGGTGTTGGAGGTAAAATCCTGTTCGGAATCGAGATTTGAGGAATCTGTCGCCCCCGATACCTGCATGACTGTGGTGGTTTCAACTTCAGGAAGTTGATCGGTCAGTAGTTCAGCAGTGTGCTTGTTTCTGACGCGCATCATGATGAGGTTGTTGAAGTTATCTTCAATGACTTGAGCTTTAGCTTTATCGCCATAAGCTGCTTCAAGGTCAGAACGAGATTGGGTGTAGCCGGTCAAGATGACACCTGATCCAGCCGCCTTGTTGACCATTGGTAAAAACTCTTCACCAATGAGTTCGTTGAGTTCGTCTGCGTGGAGGTAAATTTTAGGTAGTAAACCTTCACGGCCTTCAATCATGCCGGCTTCATAGCCATGCTTGTAAATCATCCCACTGGTGCTAACCAGATCAGAGAACATGGAATTACCCACAACTGAGGCAATCTCCAAATCCTGAAGCGCATCTAAGCCGATATAAATAACCGCTTTGGAACGAATGATTTGTGTCCAGTCGAATATCGGGCGTTCATCACTTAAATCATCGTATTCAGGTGCAAGAAGTTTTCCGATTTTCCCAGTAGTAACTTTTTCAAGTAATGGGATAAGGCTGGCAACCAGCTTGGAATAGAATTCTTGGTCGTAGCGCAATGCACCAAGCAAACCAAGCAGCACGGGATCATTGGTTTCAAGCTTTTCAATGTAATTGCGTAAAGCTTCAGTCCGTGGTGATTGATGTTTGGCAAACCGAGGGTTTTTCTTGTACTGAGCCGTTGCTTCCTCCTCATACACTTGAACGTCTGATTGCCAGTCTGTATTTGCATTGAGAGGTAGCCAGTGTTCAGCAAAGCGTCTAAACAGAGGTTCAATATCCGTGACGTATTGGAGGATGTTGGTGTAGTTTGGTTTTTCACCGATTGCCACCAATGCACGGGCGACGACGTTGATAAAACGCCATGAAAATTCTTTAAACGCTGCACTGTTCCCTTCACCAGCAAGCTGGCCAGAGATGCGGCTGGCGATTTCGGTTATTCGGGTGAAGTTGGCCACGGCATTGTAACGGGCTGACATTTGAGGGAATCCAAGATGGAAAACGTAGAATTCACGCCCTTCTTTGGCTGCCGCTGTGTACATCCGCGTCAGCAATCCGGGATCCGATTTTGGATCAAATAGAATTACAGGCCCATCTCCACGAGCCACATCCTGTTCAAGAAGAATTTCGGCCAGTCGAGACTTACCTTGGCGCGTTGCACCTAGAACAAGCGTGTTACCCGGTCTATCTGTTGCTTCGATGAAAATATCTTTCTCTTCGTCAACGCCAACGGCATGAAGAATCCGATTCCCACCGATGGGCGGTAGTGGGCGAACAGGGTTAATAGGAGAATCCCAAGAGGTGATTTTGGTAATCCAGTTATCGTGATTTCGCTCATAGTCACGAGCTTTTTTGAATAAGGAGCTATCTTCAACAAGGTGTTTAACGGCTGGGTTGAGAGTGTCCTTCAAACGCTGAGTGTGCCTTTGACCCCATAAGAAGCCGCGACCAACAAACAGTGCCTTTCCTTTGGGTATATCTTTGGATTTCATACCGTAATAAGGCAGACGTTTCAATCCACGTTGGTATTTAGTGACTTTCCAAGCTTGATAAAACCGTGTTCCAGCAAGTGAAAATAAAACTGCTGATGAACCCCAAGCAATAGTTTCTGACATCAGAAACAGTGAAGGCATTTGAACGATTAATACACCGCTACCAAGTGCGACCAATCCTGACCATCCTTCAACGGCTGGACGTAGCTTTGATTCTAATGGCCCACTCATGATTAACGCACCAATCCATCTTGGTCAATGTAGGCTGGGTAATGATTCAATCCAATCGCTTGAGAAAGGTCTCCGCCGGGGGTGGGTTGTAGTACCAACTTTCCTTTGGTCAGCTCTTTTAGCTTTTTCATTTGAGAGGAATTCTGAATATTGACTACCAAGCCGACAGCTTTTTTTGACTCCAAAAAATCCAAATTGTTCTGAAGCCATTTCGCGCTTACACGGTCATAACCGATAATGAAAATTGGGAATGTCAGGTATGAGGCATTGATGTTGTTTGCTTCATCCGTGCCTATCGGCCCCACTTTCATTTCGGGGGTGATGACAGGGTAGGCAATATCGCTGCTTTTAACGTCTGGAACTTTAGGTATCTCCAATCTGGAACTAACGGGAGCTTGAGGTTCATCGGATAGAATGGATTTGACAGGTACTCCGCCATGATCCGCTAAGGTGATTAAGCTACTGGCATAAAGCTGGCCAGAGAAAGCCATGATTAAGGCTGATGTTAAAATGCTAGTTTTTCCCATATTCTTAAAACTCTGTCTCGATATTTGTTGGCAATTTGAATGTCCTTTTCACCTCTGGCAGGACGGTGATAGCAACCGGCAGCGATATACCATTTGTTACACTCAGGTCGTTCGTACTGCTCCCTTAAATGCTGTGCTCCAGCTGTAAGGTTCCAGTAAGGGTCAAAGGCACTTAATAGATCGGGGAAACGGTGGCTATGCCATTTCCAATTAATTTGGGCAATTCCGATGTCAAAGTTTGTAATTCCTTTTTGGGTTAGGGATTTCGCAAACTGATAGGCTTCGTGTTTGGTCTGGAAGAAGTATGGCTTGCCCTTCCAGTTGATTGTCCAAGGCCAAGGTTTCGCCCCCTGTTGCGTCCTACTTCGTGTTTCAGCGAGAACAATGGCGTGAAATAAATCAGGCGGCACGTTGTTTTCAATAGCGACCCGTTTAATTAGCGGCGGCGTTGATGCTTGGGCATTCAAAGAAAAGGCCGCTAAAAGTAGCAGCCCAATCAGGTTAAAGACGATTCGAGATAAATCCATCTTGGATTACCATGCTTCAAAGGTCTTTTGTACGCTTCCGTCCTTGAGGCTCTTTACGCGGACTTCAGGTAGTTCGGAGATGTTGATGTCGTATTTCGAGTATTCACCTTTGTCGTAGTTCAGCGTGACCATTCGTTTACGAACGATTTCAGGATCAATTCCCATTTCTCTTGCCCATTTACCAATCTGTTCAGCATTGGTTCCTTGAGGGAAGAAAATGTTGAGCTTGCTTTGTTGGCCGTCACCCAGAGAATCGAAGACCTCTTTGTAGAGGCTTTGGCATTTGTCATCAATACAAGTTGATTGAACAAACATCATGACTTCATGTGTAGGCTTGCTCTGAGTGAAGTTCCATTCCCTTACCCAATCCTTGTTGTCCACGAGAATAGGGTTTTCGCCAAGAATGGTTTTGCTAGCAGCCATACGTTCTACCTCAAAAGCGAGTTCAAGTTCTGCACGACGGATTTCCATTTTCATCCAGATTTCTGCATAGCGTTTGCGCTCTTGAGGGTTAGTCTCCATAACACCTAATGCGGTTAAAGGATCTAAACCCGGCGACCATATCCCGCGAGGACCTTCCATAATTTTTTTGTATTTAACCCAGTCCTTATCCGTCAGCATCCATTGACGTGCTAGCGACTTCTCTTCTTGGGTTAAATCCGATGCACTATTTCTATTTAATGTGTTTTGGTATGTCGAATCCTTTGTTTGGGTCGTGTTTGTATCAGCACTCAAACTCATGGGCATAAGCGTTGTCAAACCTAGGAGAGAGTAAAGGGCAAACTTCATTGTTTAGCTCCCTCACCGGATAAATCGGTCATCAAGTAACCTGTTTTTGGATCGTAGGTGTATTCGCGTTTACGAATTTTTACCGTACAATCACCACAATCCTTTTTGGATTTTGATTTGACTGAATTTATTTGTTCTTGTGGGCTTGGTTCCACTGGTTCTTCAATCTTTGGCTCAATTACTGGTTCAGGTTGTTTTTTTGTAAAATCAAAAATGACTGGTTCTTGATCCAAAAAATCATGGTTGAAACCATAAGATTCGACCTTTTCTGTTTCAGAGGTACTTTGATTATTGTTTTCCATTTTGTTACTAGAATCTGCCTCCGAAACACTGACGGCGACTAATAAAAAAACTACAGCGACTGGAACAATCATTTAAAGCTCCTTGATACTTACTTTGATGAAGTCATTCCCTTTTCTAAAAATGGCAACGGCTTCGGAGTCTTTGACAAATTCCCAGTCTCGAATGTACTCACCCTGTCTGACATGGTGATACTTCTGTGTGGATGGGTTGAAGAGAACAGCATTCTTGACACCGCCCCAAGAATCAATCATTGTGACTTGCAGCCCTTCTAAGTTTTCCAATACAGATGGTTTCGTGGCTTTAGGTTTGGTGTTGACTTTCACAACTCGTTTACGGTGCTTGCTTGCCAAAAATGCAATGTCTTTTTTGAAATCTGCTACCTGTAATTCAAACGCTTTATTCAATGCTTCATGGTCTTGCTGCAAGGTATTGACCTTAGACTCAAGGTTGGCGATTAAATCAAGCGTAGATTGGCTTTGTCGAGGTTGATTGCTTTTTGAGTTGCTGGACTGGACTTCAAGCTTGTGAATCTGCTTTTCAGTAGCCGCAAATGCGTCTTTGAGTGATTGAATATCCACTTCAAGTTGTGTGCGCGTTTCACCAAAGTTTTCAATGCTACCGTCAACGCTCTGAAATGCTGTATTTACATCATCTCTTAGCGAAGAAGAACTGCTAGCAGCATTCAGGGCAAAGAAAACGGCAACAATGCTTACTGGCAAGGATATACCGCCTAAGATTAGCCCAAGCTTTCCAGAGGAGGATTTCTTTTCAACTGGTGGTTTAAATTGAGGCTGTGGCTTCAGAGGATCACTTTCCGGGAGTTCGGTTTTTTTAGGTTGCTCTTTGTTGTTAAGGGGCTTATCGGTAGCCCCCTCTTCTCCATCTCCATTTTGGATGTTGCTGGCATTGTTATTCTCTTCACCGGGAACAATAGCTTCATCAAATGGCTCATTACTTTTGCTCATTAGTCTTCTCTCCGAGTTTGATTAAAGGGATGAATGACACCTTGCGGTTGTATGGATCCACTACCAGTTCAAAAACATCACTTCCAGCAAGGAAGGCTAAAGCTTTATCTAATGAGATAGGGCCGATTTTTCTTTGGACTGCTGGGAGTTCAAGAGCGAGCATGGATTTGGTTTCGGGGGCAAGCATGGATTCATCGGCGAGCGAGTATCCAGAGCGCATAAGAAGGAATTCTATGGTTTCTTGAACCGTTTTTATTTCTTGAGGGATTTTGGTACTGATGACAACCTTTAATGGGTTGCTTTGTGCCAGTACAGGCTCATTGATAATGTTGGAATAACGGCCTGTTTTGATATAGGTTTCCGGTACGTATGGATCTGGTACAGGTTCAGCGTAAACCGCACCAGAAAACATCAAAGCCGCACTGGATAGCAGAATGGTTTTCTTAAAATGTGATGACATTTAATAAATCCTTGGATTGGGAATATTCAACGTCAAAGATAGCTTATGGGAGAGTTTGTTTAATGGCTTAATGGGTCACAGGTCTGCGACCTAAAGAAAGGATTTGGAGAAAGTATCCCTGCCGAAGCAGGGATGGAATTTCAGCCTTAGCACATGGCTTTTGCTCTAACGATAAATACCGTCGGAAACTTCGAGCTTGTTTCCATGTTTGCGTTTTGCAACGCGACTCTTTCTGCTAACCAGAAAAAGGTTTGGCTGGTCTTAGACCAACAAAGGAACGTGCAATTTTTCAGCTGCTTTTCGCAATTTTGAGCACGGGCAAAATGAATGTATTGATTGAAATTCCTTCACGGATAATGCCCTCACAGCATTAACTCATTCCGGTATCTTGGGTTCATGGGTGCTACTTAATCACACTGCGGTAATGAAATTAAGTAGCACTCATGTGAAAGGTTGCCCTGTTCGTATGATGGTAGCCGATTGGCTGGATTGATGTTTGATTGATACTGAGTATCTAGGAGGTTTAATGCCTCTCTGGGCACTCGACGAGTCGAGAATTGAATATCGTTATGTTATCAAAATAAACTTTGGAGATAAAATTTATTTTAACTTTTTATCTCCATCCAGATATTTCGGAAAATTTTTGACAGCAATGACAAACTTCTCTTCTATGTTTGCTACCTTGCTAAACTCAATGAAACGAACCCACTCAATCTTTAGGTTTGCATTAAGCAATCGGACTTCAGGCTCAAAAGACTTAACAACGGATTTCTTTTTTGGATCCACGGTTTCTAGAAATGCCTCAAACCCCTCGTCCAAGAATGTCATTTCTTTGCGTTTTCCATTTTCCCTTAAAACCAGTTTTAACTCAGAGTGAGTTATTGATGTTCGGCGATAAATGCTTAGTTCATTCAATCCTACTAACTTGAACTCTTCAATAATGTCACGAGCCCTGCTTTCCAGCTTCACCAGTCTATCCAGCAACCGTCCAAATTCTACTAAAGTGGCCGGATGCTTAATATTATTAAAGGATTTTAAATATATATTATAGAAGGAATCTGTTTCAGACTCTAAGATCTCATTTTTAATTTTTTTAGGCATTTCGCCCTCCTTTCGTAGAATTTTCAAACTAGCTCAAGCCCTTATAAATAAAGGGATAGAGCGTGTTACAAACCACACCTTTTTGGTTGTTGCAGACCACGTAAAATAACTAAAACCAGATTGTTTAAGTTTGGGATGCTTTTTGTTGTTGCAAAGGTGAGAAATTAGGTTTGTAACAGTGGTTTGGTATGGTTTGTAACAGGTTTTATTGAGTGGTTTGTAACAGTTGTGAGAAAAATAAGGGCTACTGAGTAGCCCCTTTCAAGGTGAAGATTAGCTTGCATTCAATTTGGCAGATTTCGACATTTCTTTAATAGTTTCTTGAACTTTGTCATCCATAACCTGATCTGCTTCAACTTTAGAATTTCTTTTCTGGTTTGATGGAAGGTCAGGTGCAAATGTGCTTCTTACTTTAGCCAATAGAAACTCTTCTTCAATTTCTCCAAGAGCCTCTTTTGCTTTCAGAGCTACTTGGTTGTTTGCAGCAACATCATCGCGAGTGACTCCCTGATATTTCCATTGCTGCACTTTGAACAATGTGGCTCGATAGATTTGCTGAATGGCTTTTAGAAGTAAAACTTTTTCTTGATTTGAGATTCTTCCACGATGGTGGGCGGTTAAAACCATTTTGGCCAAGTCGTCTCCAGTTAAAAGAATATCAATGGCTCTCCAACCAAGGCGACTGTAATTTGTGACCTCTATTTCAATCGTTTCATTGATAATTGTTTCACCGAATTTTACGCGGTCGTGTCCGCTATCAAGAATCTCTTGGATTTCACGTTTCTTTAAATCAAAAATAGCTTGAGCCTCTTCAATGGCCTGTTCTACTTCATAATAGGTTTTGTCTGCCCACGGATCATCCTGAGCAACGGCGCGCTCTACATTGAAAAGCCTTTTTAGAAAGGTTTCCGTAGGAATGATGTAAGGCTTATTGGGATCATCTCTACCAACCCAAAGCATATATCCAGTCTTTGTGTGAAGCTCAATAGTTGGTTTTTTTTGATCTTTCAAGCTTCCAATGTTGATTGGTTGCATCGAGGTTTCCATAAATTACTCCTGTAATTGATATTCCTTGTTTTTTTCGAGCAATCGAAAAATGGTGTCGAGAAAGTGCCCTGTTTCTTCGTGAACATTCAGTAATGCTTGTCGGGGGCATTTCGTTGCTTTTAGTGCCTTGGCATATCTTGTATAAATGTCATAAAGAACTTCTTCGCCGTGAGGATAGGATTTTCTGCCCGGCCCTATGCTTACACCCAAACGCTCTCTTCGTTGACTGCATTCTTTTGATCTCATTGAGAAGAATTCTTTCATTACAGCATTGGATGCACCGGCTACTAAAAAACGATCTGCTAGGTTATTTTCATTGCATCTTGCAAGGATGCCATTCATGGCTTTATTGATATTAATCCTTAACCCGTCTGAGGCGGAGGAGGCAAGAACCGATCTTGCATAATTTAGTGCAAACTGATCTATCTCAAATGGTTGCAGGTACTGAATCTGAGGAATGAGAGCGGGGTCAATGTTGTGTGACTCAAAGAAGCTGCTGCGGCCATAGATATAAGCAGCATAGGCTTCTTGTAGATAAGTTCTGATTAAATTTTGGGTCGCAATTAATAACCCAGATGAAATGGAGTTATCTGATTTTTGCAAACTTGTATTTTGTTTTTTTTGATTTGCTGTCATTTCGATGTAACCTTAAATACATATAATTTATGATAGTAAAACTACTATAAAAATAAGTAATATTTACTTTTTTTTGCGCACATTTTATCGACAAAACCCAGATAATAAAGAGGAAAGTATCCCTTATAAGTAATTTTAATATGGTGCAATAATGTATTAATTGAATTTATTGCAGACTGTAAAGGATGTTTTCTAGTCCTAAACTCCAATGTAAGTTTTAGAGTACTCATATTGCTTTTACGCAATTATATGGATGCCAATCCGCAAAACTGTCTTAATTAGGTCGCAACTCTGTGACCCAATAAGCGCATATAAATAACGCCATTAAAGTGAAAATATTCATTTCTAAAGTGTCACTAGATGGAGTTTGCCGTGCATGAGCGCATTGGTATTAAGATACGTATAACACAGAGTCTGAAACTTACAATGCTCGAGGAATCAGAAAAACAATCCAAAAACAGGAAGGTTTTTCTGTACGAAATTTCCGATAAAGCGATCTCAACTGCGGCACAAAGAGCGTCTGATATAGTTCCTTTGTCTATCCCAAAATCAGCGAAAAACTATCAAACAATCTATTTCACTAAGCGAAAAAAACTCGAAGAGCTCTCAAGAAAATGGGATTGCTCTTTATCAACTGCTTTATACACGGCAATCTGCTGTTATTTCGGAGGTCAGCAGAGTGAGAAGATGGATTGAAAGACTGAAGAGTAAGGGTGTTGCGGAGAAAATAGAATCCGCACCTGTTGAGATAAACAGTCAAGGTTTGGTTAGTCTTACTGGAAAAGAGCTGATTAACCAGAATCAATATCGAATAAACACTGTTAAGCATATTCGTCGCTCTTTAAGTCTTACTCAGGAAGCTTGGGAAAACCACTATCTGTTTGCCATACATCGCTTTGCGGAAGTCGTACAGGAGCATCCAGCATCAAAGTTACATCACCATTCTCGAAACGGAGGATTGCTTGACCATACGTTAGAAGTAGTTTTGAAGGCCGTTCGTTTAAGTGCGGGATATATACTTCCACCGGGGGCGGAGCCAGAAGAAATACACATGAATGACAGTCGCTGGAGATTTGGAATCTTCATTGCGGCTTTACTGCACGATGTTGGTAAAATTATCAGTGACCAAGAAACCGTTTACAAAGACAGCAATGGCAGATATGTAAAGTGGCAGGCGTGGAATGGCCATATACCATTTGGTTGTGGTTATGTTTATCGCTACAGAGAGACGAATGGCGAAAACTTTCACGGGTTGCACGAAAAGGTTGGGATTACATTGATGCCATTGATTCTTACTCCAGCCGCTTCTGATTGGCTGTCCAGCGATAGAAGGCTGCTCAGTCAGATAATGAATAC
Source organism: uncultured Thiosulfatimonas sp. (assembly GCA_964547865.1). GTDB lineage: Bacteria > Pseudomonadota > Gammaproteobacteria > Thiomicrospirales > Thiomicrospiraceae > Thiomicrorhabdus. The sequence continues at coordinate 6,177 of CAZJPO010000001.1, read as the reverse complement.
CTTGTCTGTATCTGCTACTGGCGCAGGTGTTGTAGGTGAAATAATACGCAAAGCTGACCGAGCTTCAACAGCTGAAGACTTGGATCCAAGTACCGGTGTCAATCAAGCTGAAGAAAAACCTCTTCACATAAAAATTCTCGAAGGTCTTCAATCTTTAGCAGGGGAAGGTAATTTGAAGCGCAATCTTCCGGGGGCAGCATTATGGGTTACAGAAGAATATACGTTTGTTGTTGCCAAGTCTGTCATGGAGCAAGTGAGAAACCACTTGTTAGCCTCTGGCCATAAAGGGATACCTCAATCTCCTACTCGATTGATGCAGATCCTCAACGAGCATAAACACACGGTTCGGCCAAGTGAAGAATTCGATGCTTGCCAAGCAATAGTCAACGATACTCAGCGTTCTTGGAAACAGAAGTTAAGCTTCCTGATTTTTCCAAACGAGACAATTTGGGTCTCAGGTGTTCCAAACATCTTTAGCGGTGAAATCATCCCAGTAGATAACAAAGGGAATGAACTGTCTATTAACGGACAGATTTTGAATGACCCGGAAACCGTTGAATCAAACGAGAATAACAGTGTTCAAGATGAGAATGCCATTGAGACATCAAGGGGTTACTCAGTAGCCCCTAATTCAAACCCAATGAAGAATGCTGATTCAAATGCAGAAGATCCTTTGCCTAAAGCTAATACCATATCAGCACAAATGGCGACTACAGATGACAATCCTGAAACGAAACCAGTTGAACTAAAGGCAAATCCAAAAGGACAAGGAACAAAGCCTGCTTTGAGAAAAAAAGGGAGCACCGGTGTAGATGTTAGTTTCAAAAACCTAGCGGGCGGAAAAAAAATGAAAGCATCATCAAGAAGTCCTGAATCCTTAAAAGTGAAGCATGATTTCTTTAGGTGGCTCTTAAACGGCATTAAGTATCGAAGAATTCGCTTAAATGAAAGCGGTGCTATGGTTCATATCGTTGATAAAAAGGTCTTGTTGGTAACACCAAAAATCTTTGATTCTTTTTTGGATGATAACAAGCCTCTCGCAATGGCCTTGGGTTCTGAACGAGACAGTCAGCTTAATCGCCTCCAGACCCAAATTAAGAAATTGGAAATTCATATTAAAAAGGAAAGTTATGAAGACTTTCATCGAATAGCAGTGCGTGGCCCAAGAAAGGAAAGTACGTTTAACGCTATTTTGATTGATAGAAATAAATTGCCTGAACTGGATGAGTTTTCAGAAAACTCTATGTTAGAGATCTTGGAGGAGTAGTTTGGAAAACACATACCCAACAAAAGCTTTGGTTATTGCTCAAGAAAAAGGCGGTTTAGGGAAAACCTTTTTGGCATCGAGCATTGCTGAATTTGCAGCACGACTAGGCTTGAATGTTCTGGTTGTGGATACAGACATTCAGGCTAATTTAACGGCAACAATGATTGGTTTGGATATGATTGGTTTCGGCGAGGAAGGTGTAACCTATAAAGTCCCACCAATTCATCCTGAATATGATCCTGCTGATAAGCAGTCTGAACGCCCTTCTATTGCCAATGCTTTTTTTGGCGGCACTATCATGCCCTACAACACTTGGATAAAAAACGAGGATGATTCCAAACGCGGGCGTGTGGATATTCTCCCTGCTCACGGGGCTGAATTGGAGCAGATCTCGTCATTGCAGCCACAAGATTGCAGGCTTGATGATGAGGTGTACGACTCGATTTACGACGTTATTCAAAATGATGTAGTTTCAGAGCATTATGACCTAGTGGTTCTGGATACAAACCCAACAAGGAATATTTTTTCACGCTCATGCTTACGTTCAGCAACACACTGCTTGATCCCATTTGAGTTTGATACGCACTCACTTGATGGCTTTACCAGCATGAAGTCTTCCATAAACTCTGAGAATAACTTTAGAAACTCTGCCAGAAGAGAGCAATTAAAGCTAGTTGGAATTCTGCCTAACCGGTTTGTAAACGGTAGTTCAAGATCAAAAGGTATCTCTCAAATCCATTTAGAAGAAATGCCAGAAGAAGTTGGAAATCTTCTACTATCAGAAAATTCTTTTATTCCTCAAGCAGAGGTAGTAAAAAAGGTTCTTTCTGGAAAGCATCGAGCTGAGTCTATTTTTGAGATAAATAAAAAATCCAAAGTGGAATATAGATTAAGAATGGCACTGGAACACGCCTGTATCGAGGTTTTGACGGATATTTTTAACGACCAGCAACTTTTGGTCGATTTGCTGGATCAGAACCGTCAAAGAGTGCGCCGTGAACAGAAAAAATTTGCGTAGGAGTTAAAAATTGAAAGCGATAAAAATTCAAGGCAAACGCCCCAAGACAGCTTTTCAGAGATTTTCAGAAGAGAGTACGGATGACGGCTACAAGACAGTCAGCACCGCATATATTGCGATTAACAAAAATAACGCGAGAGATACTTTCAAGACTCTGCAAGAGCTGAATGATTTTTTAAAAACTATCGGCTGGGAAGCAAGAGGCTTAGATAATTTTTCGACGGAGTTCGTTGAAGGGGTTAATGCCAGTAATACTCAGTTAGAGCATTTTAAGGATATTGTCGATTTGGCTCTGTCCATAAGAGATTCTGGTCAGTTGCAGCCGGTAACTGTTGTGAATGAGGAAGGCCGTTACCGAACAGTCTCTGGATCCACTCGTGTAATGGCTTGCCATATTTTAGGGATTGGTGTTGAAATCAAAGTCATCACCCCAAAAGATGAAATTGAAGAGTACAAGGCTCACCTTTCAGAAAATTTAAAACGTAAAAATTTAAGTTTTACAGAAACTGCTAAAGGTTATAAAAATCTGTTTGAAATGCTGATTTCTAAAGGTCAGATTAAGGATGTATCTCGAAAAAATATCATGATGGAGATAGGTGTGTCACGGGCATACGCTAGTATGTGGAACAAAGTCCTTACGACTGCTATGAGCGACAAATTATTTTATGACCAGTTGTTGAATGATGAATTTTCGAGTCTGAAAGCCGCATACACCCATATTCGCAACAAGGAAGAGCCTCAGCGCCAATCACCTCCCATTCAGCCACTTGAACCGACCCCTCCCACGGTCACTTCAAAAGAAACAGAAGAAAACACTGAGTATGTCGAACAGGTTGAAAATAGAGAAGAGCCAGGCTTTAAAATCGAAATGGAACAGCCAGAGAGTTTTCAGCTGGAGCATTGGTCTGAAGAGAAAGTCATCAAACACCAAGAAGCCCACGTAATTGAAATTAAGGCTAATGACACTGATTTTCTAGAGCGAATGGTAAGCAGTATTTTTGACGGTGAAGCAAAGCACCTAGAGCGTAGCGGCAAAGTCAATGAAGCAGAGAAATTACAAGCGTTGCTTTTGAAGTCGTTACCCATTAAGAACGCTAAAACAGTACAGGCAGCTCTCGATTCTCTTCATGAATTCAAAGAATCCCTCGAAACATGACTTTAGCCATTCTCATGGTTAATGTCTTACTCTGATATTCTTCATTCTTTCGATCGGCAATTTTTGCTAAATGTTCAGACTTAAATGGTAAGAAGTCAGGGCAAGTGGCTCCGGCATTGGAATCGCAGGACTCTCTGTGTTTTTTACAGAAAATAGCCGATTGAATTCCATCTAGGCCGTGGTAGCGACAAAGGTAGCAATTTTTGAAGTCGATCCTTTTATCGAAGTAAGCGAATCTGATTTTATCCCGGAAAATATTGCTTGGATCATTATGTTTGTCGTAATGGATCAGTTCTTGGTATTTAGGGTTTCCTCTTACAGACGAGTTGCAGATCTCGCCATAGGTCTTATCCATCAGTATCACCTTTCCACTGTTGTGAATCACAAATAAACCTGCTACTGACGTGCAAGAGCCTTTGCAAACATCTTTATCCTTGCGCTTTTTATTGAAATTGAACGTCTTGATGTTTGCAGAGTTTTCATAAATTTTCCCATTTAGAATGCCATGTAGGTCACGATCAGATTCGATATTGAATTCAATAATCCTTTTTCCCAGTGCAACCTTTTTTTCGTCACAAGAATGCGTGACAGCCATTTCGATGAAGATTTCTTCTTTCTCGTTTTCAGAGGAAAGGTAAATGTCGGGAATTACGCCATGAACGGGCTTCTCCTCATCAATTTGAGTGAAGTGCTTGGTTAAGTCGTATGGCGTTAATTCATCAACCCGGCAGAGTTTATTGACGCATGAATAATAATGGCCACAGGTGTATGGCAGACTCAAATAAAAGATAAAGGGAGTTTTGTTTACCAGAGCCGCTTGGTATTGCTGCATGAAAAGTTTTTTGGCCAACTGGTGCAGATAAGTCTCCTGATTACAGTCGCAAGTCTGCTTGTGTGCAAAATGATGCTCTTTGATTTCTCCGAGCCTTGGTATCATTTCACCGTGACAACCAATACAGGTGAATGGCCCAAGTTCTGACTTGTTCTTTTTATTTACTGAAGAAATTGGCAGTATCTCTCCAGTCGCTGTTTTTGCAAATCGGTATTCCATAACACACCATTCTGAAGGCAAGCAAAATAACCGCTAGATTCAACGATTCAAGGCCAGTGCCCCCTTAATGCTTGCCAGAAGTAAATCACTGGATTGACTGTAACAATTTAAAGAAATTCGCGCTAGAACAAAATCACTAAATTGAACACAATCACCAATGGTTAGCGGTACACCATAAATTTGGCCAGTTCCAGCACTGGCACTGACAAACACTTTCCCCGGCTGTCTTTTAAAGTTGATTCCCTTCGATGGCCGTTTGCAGCTAAATTCAGGCGCATAACCCATAAAAACACCGGCTACGCCAACCATTTCATCAAATCCGAGCTGGAGCGTGATTTTCTGAGACCAATCAACATTGTGACTATCGGGTTTTGGTGCCACATCAATGTTTAGTGTTGCTAAGGAACCATTCTGGGTTGCCTCCAAACATATTGCAGCACTATTGCCATACAAATGAACTTTTGGGTTATTCTGCATTGCGATACAGCTCCGTAAAAGAGTCTAATTCGACCGGTGTTAATTTAGCCTGCTTTAGCCACGAGTTTTTTGCGCGTAAGACTTCTTCTTCTGAAGGCGGTGCTTTCCATACCACGATAGGCACATCCTTTTGAGCGACAACAGTTATTCCGCTGGCCAAACAGCTAGACCATTCAGCCTTTTCCATTTCAGGTAATCTGTGCTTAAAATTAATACGCAACACTGGATTACCAAAGGTCACACGGTATAGTGGACTACTTCGGTTGCTTTCCATTGCTTCACGTATTTTTTCTGAACGAAACTCTTTACCAATACGTCCATAATATTCAGAAAGAGCGGCAATGGCTTGAGTATCTATTTGGCTTTTACGGTAATGGTTTTTACTCCAAGTATAGCTTACACGCTGCACCTCTGGCTCCAGTACACGTACAATCTTTCTAGCCTTCTTAAAATTCATTTCCGGGAGTTTTATTCGCTTCAATAAAGCATGAAACTCAAAGTCTCTATTCTTATTAATAAACTCAGCACGGGCTTTGGCCATAGCCTGTAAAAACTGGCTGTCTGCGTTAGGGTTTTGTTCTAACTCCTGCTTGGTATGAATTTCATGCTTAACGGCATCGGTGGACGCGATCAATTGTTGCTTGATCTCATTCAAGATGCGGATCTCTTGTAATACTTCATCCAATCCGCACACCAATAATCCGTGATGGTTTATGTCCGGCTCATCTCCCATCCATACGTTAGATAAAGTGCTGGCCAGATTGATAAAGTCCTCTTCAGTAGGCTCAATCTCTTCGACACGAGAATTTGGTGGTTCGTTCAAAGTTGGTACAAAGCACCACATTTCTTTCTGGTTAGCCAATATAGCGTCCCGGACAATTCTTGATTGCTTGGTCAAAGATTCACCGGCGGCTTTAAGTGCAACAACGTCTGTCATGCACTACCCTCCTTTTAATAATTTAACTTTCTGCAACACAATAATTATATCAGTCCGAAGTGGAACTTAAAAATATACCAGTCACTCCGCCTCCAGTACCCTGCCAGCTCGATATGCCATCACCTTACATATCCTTACTTTTAATTACATGACCTTAAAGTCGTCTAATAAGGGTTGGGTTTGCGGTATGGACCAGCGGGGGCATTTGAACGAAAACCTACTTCGGACTGATATAAAAAAGCTTGTAAGTTTTCACAAAAATAGACAATAG